>JADLBT010000262.1 GCA_020847555.1 Gemmataceae bacterium | reverse complement strand
GGCCTGGCGGCATTACCCCGAAGGATGACTGACGCAGGGTGCGGAAAGGGGAGACGCAGGTGTGCCCCGGCTGTGTCAGCCGTGTTGGAAGCGCTCGCACGGCTGACACAGCCGGGAAGAAAGGGGATATTGCGCGCACGCCTGCCGGCCCCGACCACCGGAGCGGCAGATGACGTACAGCGGTTCGTCGCTGGTCCCGTTGCGGGTCTGCATCACCGCCGCCGGGTCGAGCCGGTCGAGGGGAACGTTACGGGCGGGCTCGGCATGGATTTCTCGGAACTCCACCGGGGTCCGCACGTCGAGCAGATCGATCTTGCCGCCCTGGCACAGGTCCGCAAGCTGACGGGGACTGATGGTCGGAACGCTCATGACGATCTCCTTTCGTCCTCAGAATGCGAGTCGGGGGTCTTACCGATTCCACCGGGGTTCTTCTCTTCCACGGGGCGAGCGGGGCCGAAAGTCTGTCCCTGCACTGACCTCACGGCGCCGGCGCCGGCAGCCCGGAGAGGTTGTGGCCGACCAGGTCGTAGCCGATCACCATGATGCCGACGTCGATGAGCAGGTGGCTCAGCCACGGGGCGTACAGCGATCCGGTCCGGTCGTACAGCCATGCCCACACCGCCCCGCCCACGCCGACCCCCAGCGACAGCGGCAGGACGATCGTCAGGAAGTGGAACGCTCCCGGGAAGTAGGCCGCCATCACGATGACGTGGTGCGCCATGAACGCCGCGCCCGACAGCACGACCGCCGGCCACAGGCGCACATGGTCGCGCAGCCGGCCGAAGATGAACCAGCGGAAGTAGTACTCCTCGAACAGCGAGTGGACCAGCGCGATGAACGCCGCGAACAGCACGAACCGGGCCGGCGTGTTCAGGCCGAACTTCAGCACCTGGGCGGTGATCTCGCGCTCGCCCACGGCCCGGAGCGCCGGATCTCTGCCGAGCCAGAAGTGGTACAGGGCGAACATCCCCGCCACCACGAGGGCGCTGAACCCGACCCCCAGCCCCAGCCCGCGCACGGTCGGGGCAGTGAGCCGCAACCGGCCGCGGTCGAACAGCCAGGTGTAGACGAGCGGAAACGCGAACTGGATCGCCTTGCCGGCCCCGTAAGCGGCGACCGCCAGCCCGCCCGCCGCCGAGGCGTCGGCCGGCAGTCCGAAAAAGCACACCCAGCTCAGGAAGCTGGGGACGGCCATTGCGAACGCCAGCGCCGCCCAGTCGCGCTTCACGGCAACTCCTCGACCACGCGCCGGACCAGCACGCGCAGCTTCTTCTCCGCGGCGTTGGCGACGGCGATGATCTCCTCCAGCCGCACCGGCGCGAGCGCGTCGGGCAGGCACATGTCGGTGACGATCGAGAAGCCGAGGGTGCGCATGCCGGCGTGAACGCCGACGATCGCCTCGGGCACGGTGGACATCCCGACAACGTCGGCGCCGATGCCGCGCAG
The DNA here is from genome assembly GCA_020847555.1 of Gemmataceae bacterium. The sequence goes on along the minus strand of JADLBT010000262.1, from coordinate 13,630 downwards.
GAAGCGATACTCCGCCCGCGTCTCCAGGTTCGGCCCCGGCACCGCGACGAACACGCCCTTGTGGCAGCAGATGCGTTCCTCCAGCGCGACCCGCTGCGCCAGGCTGATCAGGACCGGATCATACGGGTAGCACATGTCGGGAAAACGCGGGCCGAGGCGCTCGTCGTTCTTGCCGATGAGCGGGTTGTCGCCCATCAGGTTGATGTGGTCCTCAATGAGGACGATGTCGCCCTTCGCGTGCTGCGGGTTCATCCCGCCCGCGGCGTTGCTGACGATCAGCACGTCGCACCCGAGGGCTCGCATCACCCGCACCGGGAACGTAATCTGCTTGAGGGAGTAGCCCTCGTAAAAGTGGAACCGGCCCTCCATCGCCATGACCGACTTGCCGCCGAGCTGCCCGCAGACGAGCCGGCCGGCGTGCGACTGGACCGTCGAGACCGGGAAGTGCGGGATCTCGCCGTATGGGAAGGCGGCTTCCACCTCGATCTCCTCGGTCAGCCCGCCGAGGCCGGTCCCGAGGATGATGCCGACGCGCGGCTTGCCGCCCCACTTCGCCCGGATGGTCTGCCTGGCCTCCTCGATCTGGTCGTACAGCTCCGCCATCGCACAGCGCTCCCTGGATCTTGTCGTTCGGACCCGGTTGGCTTGATAGTATATAGTGCCCCCGCGGCACACGACAGAGGCAAGTCCCCCGCACGAGGACGGGAAAACCTCTCCCCCCAACCCCCTCCCCCTGTGCGGGGAGGGGGGAGAGGTTTCAGGCCCCGTTACCGGCCCGAGAGGTTCCATCATGGCCGTCAACCTGACCCCCCAGTACCTGGAAGCGGAAGCCGAGTACAAGAAGGCCCAGACCGCCGAGGAGCGCCTGGCCTGCCTCAAGAAGATGTGGACGCTCGTCCCCAAGCACAAGGCGTCCGAGAAGCTCCAGGCCGAACTCACGACGAAGAGGAGCGAGCTGCGCGAGGAGGTCGAGCACGAGAAGAAGGCGCCGAAGAAGGGCGGCCTCAGCCACAAGATCCCCAAACAGGGCGCCGGCCAGTACGTCATCCTCGGCGCTCCGAACGCGGGCAAGAGCCGCCTGCTGACGCGCCTCACCCGGGCGACGCCGGAGGTGGCGGCCTACCCGGTCACGACGCGCGAGCCGCACGCCGGCATGATGGACTGGGAGGACGCCCGCGTGCAGCTGATCGATACGCCGCCCATCACGCCCGACTATCTGGAGGGCTACCTGTCGAGCATGGTGCGCACCGCTGACGCCGCGCTCCTCATGGTCGATCTGGGCGACGACGACGGGCCGTTCGCCGCCCAGGCCGTCCTCGACCGGCTGCAGGAGGTCAAGACGGTGCTGGTCGGCACCCCGCCAGCGGAGGAAACCGATCCGTCCCTCAAGCACGTCAAGACGCTGCTGGTCGCGAACAAGATCGACCTGCCGGGGGCGGACGAGCGGCTGGAGTTCGTGCGCGAGCAGTTCGGCGGTCGCTTCCCGATCCACGCGCTCGCGGCGGAGCAGGGGACCGGCCTGGAGGAACTGCGGACGGCGATCTACCAGTTCCTGAACGCGATTCGCGTCTACACCAAGCAGCCGGGCAAGCCGCCGGACCTGACGTCGCCGTTCACCTGCCCGGTCGGCAGCACGCTGGTGGAGATGGCGGCCCTCGTCCATCGCGACTTCGCCGAGCACCTCAAGTCGGCGCGCATCTGGGGCACCGGCGTCTACGACGGCCAAAGCGTCTCGCGCGACCACGTCCTGCACGACAAGGACATCGTGGAGCTACACATGTGAGCCGCTCGCCGCTGCCACTTTCCCCTCGTCCCCCTCGCTCCCCCCGGTCCCTGGTTCCCAAACGGAGTTTGGGAACCAGGAAGCAGTACAACAGGTCACTGCCCGCGGCGCACCTGCTTGACCTGCGTGTGGACCGCGGCGACGATCAACTCCTCGACGCGCGGCGACCACACCGTCGGCAGGCCGTAGTAGACCATCGACCCGCCGCCCTCGTAGCCGCCCTCCTTCAGCACGCGCAGCGACGGGATGTAGGCCATGACGTCATTCGCGTAGCCCATCGCCCAGGTCCGGTCCGCTCCCAGCTCCTTCTTCAGGCGCAGGGCGTAATCCACCACGACCTCGCCGCCGAGGGTGACGAGGGTCGGACCGTAGCCGAGCTGCCACGCCTGAACCGGGTATGGGTAGGTGCCGCGCAGCGATCTTTTCTCGTTCAGCTCCTTCAGCAGGAGCCTGGCGCGGTTGACGACGAACTTGTTCCCGCCCAGCGAATCCTTCACCAGCTGCTCGCGCGTCGGCAGGTCGGCGAACGGCAGGTCGATCTCGGTGTAGGCGGCGGTCAGCGGACCCACGACCGGCGCCAGCTTCGTTTTCAGCACGGCGTTGACCGCGTCCGCGAGTTGCTTGCCGTAGTTTTCGGCGAGGGCAACGGTGCGGCGCGGCAGCGGGTTCTGATCGGCCCCGCAGCCGGCCCAGAACAGGGCAACCGCGCCGGGGTGGACCTTCTCCAGTTCGAGCTGCGCGAACCCGGGGTAGTCGCCCGACCACTGGTAGAAGCCCAGCACGGTCGCGTGGCAGGCGTAGCCGAACACGACCGCCCGCAGCTGTCCCTTCGCGCCGCGCACCGCCAGCACGGGGACATCATGATCGATCGGCCCCTTGAGCTTCCCGGCGGCGCGAATCTTCGAGACGTCGGCCTCCTTGTTGTTGCGGCGGTTGACGGCGAACGTCGCCCGGCCGGTGCCCCACGACAGCCGGGCCGGCGCCAGCTTCCCGAGCGCCTCGCCCACGACGCGCACCACGTTCGCGTGCAGCTCCTTCGTGTAGTCGGCGACGTACTGCTGCTGCTTCGCGTCCAGGAAGTACATGGCGTTGAGGTTGGTGCCGACCACCGGCCCGGTGTGGGTGTGCGATACGGACAGGACGACGGCCGCGCGCGGCAGGCCGTACTTCGCCTTCAGATCGCGGCAGATGGCCACCGAGAGATCGCGGTCGATGCCGACCAGGTCCAGCGTCACCAGAACGGTGCGGCGGCCGGCAGCGTCTTGCAGGGCGAGCGCCTTGGCCCACAGGTCGTGCAGCTTGCCCTCGGCGGGCTTGTCGCGGCTGCCGTAGCCGGACATCCACATCGACGTTTTCGGTGTGATGACCACGCTGGCGGCGCCGGCCTTCCAGCCGCCTGGGGCGGGTTCCTGGGCCGGCGACCGCGCCGCGAACACCGCGACGCAGGCCAGGGAAACGATCCAGCGAGACATGGGGGGACTCCGGGAACATGAGGGTAGGTCAGGGAACCCGTCGTTTCCGGCGGCGCCAGGGCGGGGACACACCGCGGTCAGGGTGAGAGCCTGACCTGTGGCGGGCTCGCGGATATCATACCGGCTGACGTGGTCCTCGACATTCCCATTCCGCTGTAAGAGGGTTGCACCATGTTACGTCTCTGTCTCCCCCCCTTGATCGCCCTTGCCGTCCTCGCGTCTTCCGCCCCGCGCGCTGCCGCGGGGGAAAAGGCGCCGCAGGTCATTCGGGTCGGCATCATCGGCCTGGACACCTCGCACGTCACCGCCTTCACTGCCCTGCTGAACGGCCCCAGGGCGAAGGGCGAGTTGGCGGGCGTGCGCGTCGTGGCCGCCTACCCCGGCGGCAGCGACGACATCCCGGACAGCAAGAACCGCGTCGCCGGGTTCACCGCGACGCTGCGCGACAAGTACAAGATCGAGATCGTCAACTCCATCGAGGAGTTGCTCGCGAAGGTGGATGCGGTCCTGCTGGAGAGCGTGGACGGGCGGCCGCACCTGAAGCAGGTCATCCCGGTCCTGAAGGCGGGCAAGCCGGTGTTCATCGACAAGCCGGTCGCCGGATCCCTGGCCGACGCGGTGCAGATCTACCTGCTGGCGCAGAAGTACAAGGTGCCGGTCTTCTCCAGCTCGTCGCTGCGCTACTACCCGTGGGTGGCGGGGGCGAAGAAGAACCCGAAGATCGGCGAGGTGCTCGGGTGCGCCGCCTACGGCCCGTGCAGCCTGGAGCCGCATCACCCGGACCTGTTCTGGTACGGCATCCACGGCGTCGAGACGCTGTTCGCGATCATGGGTCCGGACTGCGAGAAGGTGTCGCGCGTCCAGACGAAGGATTTCGAGCTGGTGACCGGGACGTGGAAGGGCGGCCGCATCGGCACGTTCCGCGGCATTCGCAAGGGCAAGTCCGGCTACGGCGCGACGGTGTTCGGGACGAAGGGGATTGACCTGCTGACCGGCCCCGGCAGCTATCAGGTGCTGGTCGAGGAGATCTGCAAGTTCTTCCGCACTGGCCAGCCGCCGGTCAGCGCCGAGGAGACGCTCGCGATCTTCGCGTTCATGGAGGCGGCCGACGAGAGCAAGCGCCGCGGTGGGGCGCCGGTGGCGGTCGCGGACGTGCTGAAGCAAGCCCGGGCCGCAGGAGGCAGTCAGCAGTAAGCAGTCAGCAGCAAAGCCCACGGGACGCCGCCACCCGTGGGCTTTGCTGCCTCCTGCCTCCTGTCTGCCGCCTCAATTCAGGTGCGGCCCCAGCTCGCGCAGGCGGTTGCGCAGGTAGCGGGCGCGGGCAGCGTTGCGCTCCTCGCCGTCGAGGGTCGCGCCCATGATCTTTTGCAGGTGGGCCGGCTGCGTTTGGATGAACAGCTCGTTGACGGTCGGGATGGTGATGTCGTCCAGCAGCCCCAGGTTCACGCCCAGACGCACGCTCGACAGCAGATCCATCGTCTCCTCGGACGTCATCATCGTCGCCGAGCAGAGGGTGCCATAGGCGCGCGACACGCGATCCTGAAGAGCCTGGCGCGATTCGCGCACCATCGTCGCCCGCGCCTGCCGCTCGTAGGTGATGATCTGCGGGATCACCTCGCGGATCTCCGACAGGATCGTCGCCTCGCTCTTGCCGAGCGTCACCTGGTTGGAGATCTGGTAGAAGTCGCCGGACGCCCGGCTGCCCTCGCCGTACAGCCCCCGGACCGCCAGGTTGATCTTCTGCAGGGCGCGGAACACCTTCTCGATGTGCTTGGTCATCACCAGGACCGGCAGGTGCAGCATGACGCTGGCCCGCATGCCGGTACCGATGTTCGTCGGACACGCGGTCAGGTAGCCGAACTCCTCACTGAAGGCGTAGCAGACGCGCTGCTCGATCAGGTCGTCCACCCGGTCGATTTCCTGCCACGCCTCGTCGAGGGTCAGGCCGCTGCGCATTACTTGCAGGCGCAGGTGGTCCTCCTCGTTGATCATCAGGCTGAGGTTCTCGGACGGGGCGACGGCGACGCCGCGCGGTCCCTCGGCGGACGCCAGTTCGCGGCTGATGAGCTGGCGCTCGACCAGGAACTGGCGGTCGAGGGCGGACAGGCCGGGCAGGGCGATGTAGCTCAGCTTCGGCTCGAGGTCGAGCTTGGCGACGCGGTCGCGGAGCATCCCCTCGATCTCGGACTTCTGGTGGGCGCTGGCCCGGTTGGTGAACGGGAAGGCGGCCAGGTTGCGCGCCAGCCGGATGCGACTGGAGACGACGATGTCCGCCTCCGGGCCGGTGCCGCGCAGCCACTCTCCGCTGGTCTGGATCAGGCTATCGAGGTTCATCCGCGGCTTCCTTCTGTCGTAGCAGGTCGCGCAGGCGGGCGGCCTCTTCGTACGCTTCCGCCTCCACCGCGCGGCGAAGTTCGCGCCTCAGCTCGATAACCTCGGCCTGGCGCTCCAGGGTCCGGCGTGAGTGCCGGGGTACTTTGCCGATGTGCTGGGCAGCCCGGTGGATGCGCTCCAGCAGCGGCACCAGGACCGTCCGAAACACCGTGTAATCGTGAGGGCACCCGAGCCGGCCGCCCGCCTTGAACTCCATGTACTTGATGCCGCACGCCGGACAGACCAGGCGGCTGGCCTCGTCTCCGCTCGGGGCGAGGTGCGGGGTGATGACCGACTGCAAAATAGCGGAGAGGTTCAGCTCCTGGTGCTTGACCAGCTGCTGCTTCTCGGCGCAGGCGCTGCACAGGTGCGTCACGCGCTTGTGGCCGTTGACGATGTCGGTCAGGTGGACGGTGGCGGGGCTGCTGCAAGACTGGCACTTCACCACGTTTCTCCCTCCGTTCCCGCCAGCGTGGGTCGCCGGAACCTCTCCCCCCGGCTCCCTCCCCTGCAAGGAAGCGAGGAGGAGAGGTTTCCCCGGTCAGCTCTCTTCGAGACTGCGGATCTTGTCCCGGATCCGCGCCGCCTCCTCGTAATCCTCACGAGTGACGGCCTGTTTGAGCCGGTTGCGCAGCTGGATCAACTCGGACTGGGTCTGCTTGTTCTGAGGCAGCCGGCGGGGCGTCTTGCCGCAATGCTTGGTCTCGCCGTGGATGTTCTCCAGCAGGGGGGTCAGCTCGTCCCGGAATTCCTGGTAGTCGTTCGGGCACCCGAGCCGGCCGGAGTTGCGGAACTCCGCGAACTTCATCCCACACAGCGGACACTCATGCTGGTTGAAGACGCCCTCTTCGGCCTCGGGGATATGTTCGGGGGTGGGAATCTTGGCGCTGCCCTTTTGTTGCGTCTCGTACAAATACTTGTTGGCACACTGCTCGCACAGGTGGAGTTCCTCGAACTGCTCCTCGCCGAGTACCTCGGTGATGTGCAGGGTCGCCGGGTTGTGGCACTTCTGGCATTTCATGGCCGCTGATCTCTGGATGCTCTGCCCGCGCACCTACCCCGGTGAGTCGTTCGGCCCCAACCCGCGCAAATAACTACGGGTTCCTGGAAAGCCCACGGGTGGCGTCCCGTGGGCCAGGTGCTGGGAACTTGGCCCAGGAGGCGCCACCCGTGGGCTTTCCAGAGTCCATGCCACACCATGTCGCCTGTCCCTGTCCTAGCGCCATTCTAACAGGGGGGGGGAAGGTGTCAAGGAAAGGTGCTGCCGGGCTTCCCCACGCTTTCGCCGCGGGAGCGACTTCCTTGGCAGCGGGTTGTCGCGCAGGCAGATCGTGCCGACCATGAGGTAGTTGCGCACCCGCAGCAGCCCTGGTCCCCCGATTCGGTATTAGAATACACTGGGGGTGTCTGCCGGGGCCGGCGCCTTTCCACGCCCCGGCGGGCCGCGCCGCGAACGGAGGCCACATGGAGCAGACCTCAGGTTGCCCCGGAATACAGCAGTTGCTGCACCTCGTCCTGGGCAAGATGCCCGCGGCCGAGGTGCAGCGTCTGACCCGCCACCTGGTCGGGTGCCCCGCCTGTGTCGGTACGCTCCACGGGCTGAAGGTCGAGGATACACTTATCCAGGTGCTCCGGGAGCAGGCTCCGACCGACCGCTCGGCCGAGGATCTCATTGACAGCCTGATCCGGCGTCTCCGGGAGTCGGCCACGGAACCCGGTTCGTCACAAACGATCCCGCCGGAGGTCGGCGAGCCGGCGCCCGAGCCGGAGATGTCCTGGGACTTCCTGCTGCCGCCACAGGCGGAGGGAGAACTCGGCCGGCTGGGGCCGTACCGCATCCTGCGCCTGCTCGGGCGCGGGGCGATGGGCCTGGTGCTGGAGGCGGAAGACATCCACCTGCAGCGGCGGGCGGCCCTCAAGGTGGTGCAGCCGAAGATCGCCGCCGATCTGGGCACCCGCCAGCGCTTCCTGCGCGAGGCCCGCGCGGCGGCCGCCCTCAAGCACGATCACATCGTCACCATCTACCAGGTCGGGCAGGAGAACGACGTCCCGTTCCTGGCGATGGAGTACCTCAAGGGCGAGACGCTGGAGACGCGCCTGGAGCGGGAAGGACGGCTGCCGGCGGCCGAGGTGCTGCGGATCGGGCGAGAGATCGCCGAGGGGCTGGCGGCGGCCCACGACCACAGGCTGATCCACCGCGACATCAAGCCGGCGAACATCTGGCTGGAGGCCGGCACGCGGCGCGTGAAGATCCTCGACTTCGGGCTGGCCCGGTCGGCCGACGGCAACTTCAACCTGACCGGCACCGGGCTGATCGTCGGCACTCCGCAATACATGGCCCCGGAGCAGGCCCAGGGCGAACCGCTCGACGCCCGGTGCGACCTGTTTAGCCTGGGCAGTGTGATGTACCGGATGTGCAGCGGGGATCTGGCGTTCGCCGGCAGCACCACGATGGCCGTCCTGACGGCCCTGGCGGTGCGCGACCCGCGGCCCCTGACGGAGGTGGTGCCCGGCATCCCGCCGGACCTCGCGACGCTGGTCCAGGCGCTGCTCGCCAAGGACCGCGCCGACCGCCCAGCGACGGCACGGGCGGTCGTGGATGCGATCCGTGCCGTGGAGGCCGGGATGCCGGTGCCGGTCACGTCGCCCTCCCGATCCTCCGGAACCACCGTCCTGACGCCCGCGGCCGTTCCCGCGTCTCCCCCGACTCCTGCGCGCCGCCGGCTGTGGGTCGGGGCGGCCGCCGCGCTGGCGGTGGCCGTGACCGCCGGGGTGACGTGGTGGCAATGGGGCAGCCGGGAGGAAGGCGGCGGATCCACGCCGGCCGGGCCGATCCAGCTCAAGGGGCCGCCGATCCGCGTCGGGGTGCTGCACGACCTGTCGGGCACCCTGTCGGAGGAGGGTAACTCGGTCGTGGAGGCGATCCAGCTGGCGATCGACGAGATCAACCAGCGCGGCGGCGTACTCGGCTGCCCGGTTCAGGCCATCGTGCGGGACGGCCAGTCCGACCCCGACGTCTACCCGCGCGAGGGCGAGCGACTGATCGTCCACGACCGAGTTAGCGTCATCTTCGGGTGCTGGACGTCGGCCAGCCGCAAGGCACTGCGTCCGGTCGTCGAGAAGTACGACCACCTGCTCATTTACCCGGTCCAGTACGAGGGGCTGGAGTTGTCGCCGAACATCATCTACAACGGGGCGACCCCCAACCAGCAGATCATTCCCGCCGTCCAGTACTGCTTCGGGTTCCTCAACCGGCGGCGCTTCTTCCTCGTCGGGTCGGACTACGTTTTCCCGCACGCGGCCAACGCCATCATCCGCGACAAGCTGAAGAGCCTGGGCGGGGAGGTCGTGGGGGAGGAGTACCTCCTGCTGGGCAGTGCCAAGGTCGGCGGGGTGGTCCGCAAGATCGCCGAGAGCAAGGCGGACGTGATCCTGAACACCATCAACGGCGACACCAACCGGCCGTTCTTCCGGGCTCTGCGCGCCGCCGGCATCCGGCCGGAGCAGGTGCCGACGGTTTCGTTCAGCCTGGCCGAGAACTCGCTCCGCCACCTGGGTGCGCGGGACGTGGTCGGCGACTACGCGGCGTGGAACTATTTCCAGAGCATCGACCGGCCCGAGAACCGGGAGTTCGTGCAGCGGTTCCAGGCCCGCTACGGGGCGCAGCGCGTCGTGTCGGATCCGATGCAGGCCGCGTATGTCGGCGTGCAACTCTGGGTCCGCGCGGTCGAGGCGGCGGGGAAGGACGAGCCGCGAGCTGTCCGCCGGGCGTTCGGGAGCCTGGAGTACAACGCCCCTGAAGGGCCGGTCCGGGTGGATCCGGAGACAGGGCACACGTGGAAGACGATTCGGTTGGGGAAGGTGGTCGAGGGCGGGCAGTTCGAGATCATCTGGAGTTCTGGCCGGCCGGTCCGCCCGGAACCGTACCCCTCCACCCGGTCGCGGGCGGAGTGGGACGCCTTCGTGCAGGAGTTGCGCCGCGGCTGGGGCGGGCACTGGGCAAACCCGGCCACGGGGCCGTAGCGCGGGAAACAGAGGGATGAGACCACTTACCAGTCCGGAGCGCCAGCGACAGGCGCCTACCGCACCCCGTATTATTCTGGTCCGCGCGGAGAAATCCATGAGCGAGGCAATCGTTGAGGAGTTGTTGCAGTTGAACCAGCGGCTGCTGGACTGCATCGCGGCCGCGGACTGGACCGCCTACGAGGAGTTGTGCGACCCGACGCTGACGGCCTACGAGCCGGAGGGAGCGGGGCACCTGATCGAGGGGCTGGCGTTCCACCGCTTTTACTTCGACCTCGGCGGCGCTCGCAAGCCGCACCACACGGCCATGTCCTCGCCGAACGTGCGCGTCATGGGCGACGTGGCCGTTGTCGCCTACGTCCGTCTCAACCAGCGTACCGGGCCGGACGGCACGCCGGTCACAGCAGCGTTCGAGGAGACGCGCGTCTGGCAACGTCGGGACGGGCGCTGGCGGCACGTCCACTTTCACCGCTCGCGCCCGAGCCCCGCACAGGAGTAAACGCTCCGAGCCCGAAGCGTCCGCGTGGGTTGATCGCTGTCCCGCGCGGACGCTTCGGGCTCGGATGGCGACTGGGCGCGCCTGACACGGGAGGGCGGTTACTTCACGCCGGCCAGGTTGGCGACGAACTGGGCCAGCGCCTCGTGCGTCAGCGCAAACGCGACCTGCTGGCGGCGCTCGATGCTCTGCGGAGACGCCTGGTAGCGGCGCACTACCGCCGCGGTCGTCCCGCGGAGGAGCACCTCGTAGTAGAACAGCTGGTCGCTGCGCCGGGACGGGCCAGTGCTGCGCAGCAGCGCCTCGTTGCGGCCGGAATCGACCTCGTGAACCGCGAGCGGTTCGAGCAGGCCGGTGACGCGGGCGGCGGCGCCTTCGGCCCAGGCACGCAGATCCTGCGGTCCGTCCGCGGACGCGGCGTCGCGCCGCAGCGCGATCTCCCAGACGAGGCACCCCACCACGTCCGCCCGGTCGGCGGTGAGCGCGGCGGTCCAGCCGGAGGCGGGGTCGGTGACAGCCAGGGTCTGGCGTCCCTGCGGCGGGCGCCACTCACTTAGCCTTGCCAGAACTGTGTTTGCGAGGGTCATCGGCGTCTCCAAGGGTTCGCAGGGAGTGTTCCGAACCGTCGAAGGACATCAGGCTGGGCTTCTCGTCCACGACGGTCTGTAAATGGACGGGCCGGCCCCAGAGGAACTGGACGTTCGCCAGGGTGTCGGCCGCCCGGTCCAGGCGCAGGTCGATGCCGTTGTGGTCGTGCCGGAGCAGCAGTTCGCCACGGTTGCGGTAGTTGCCGTCCACGACGTAGATCCACGGCTTGCCGAAGTTCGTCAGACTGAACAGCAGGCGCTTCTTGATCTTGTCGAACTCGCGCGACTCGATGAGGTACTGCCCGGCCTGATCGTTGTAGTTGAACGAGAACATCTTGTGCTGCTGGCAGAACTCCGGCGTCAGGAACGTGTCGATGAAGGTGATGTCGTTATGGACGCGACGCACCTCGAAGATTTTCTGCCGACCCAGGCCGAGCTTCCTGTCCCAGTTGCGCCGCTCGTCCAGGCTGTCGCACTCCTCGTACGCCTTGCCGAACTTGCCGGTGTTCCAGCGGTGCTCGATGTCGCGCAGCAGCTCGATGCCGAGCTTGTACGGGTTGACGCGGCCGCGCTGGGTCGCCATCGTCCCGGAGTGGTGGTCGGCGTAATCGACGCACTCCCACGGCTCCAGAGCCTTCTCGGTCATGATGGTACTGTGCCAAAAACTGGCCCATCCCTCATTGATTATTTTTGTCATCCCTTGAGGTGCGAAATAGTACGCCTCGTCGCGGACGATCGACAGCACGTCGCGCTGCCAGCCCTTGAGCGGGGCATTCTCGATGAGGAACAGCAGGACGTCCTTCTCGGGCCGCTCGGGGAAGCTCCGGGCCGCCTGTTCCTTTAGCTTGCGCCGCTCCTCCTCCTCCTTCTTGAGGGCCGCCGCCGGGTTGATGTAGTCATCCATGTAGTCCTTGCTCTTGAAGCGCGTCAGCTTCAGCGCCTCCTCCTCCTGCTCCTTGAAGTCGTAACGCGAGACGTCGTCCCGGCGGCGGATGGCGGTCGAGTGGATGTCGATCAGATCGTCGAGCGACATGCACTTATCGACGAAGTTTTCGACCTCGTCCTCGCCGATCTTCTCGGCGTACCGGCGGATGCGGACCCCGTGGTTCGCCATCTCGTCCATCATCTTGCGGTTGGTGTGCGCGAAGTAGGCGTTGTTCTTGAAAAAATCGCAGTGGCCGTAGACATGCGCCATCACCAGTTTCTGATCGACGACATGATTGCAGCGCATCAGGTAGGCGTAGCACGGGTCGTTATTGATCACCATCTCGTAGATCTTCGACAACCCGTAGTCGTACCCCTTCTTCAGCTCCTCATAGGACATTCCGAACGACCAGTGCGGGTAGCGCGTTGGGAAACCGCCGTAGGCCGCGATCTCGTTGAGATCCTCCGCGTCGATCACCTCGAAGATCGTCTCGTAGAAGTCCAGACCGTAGGCGCGGGCGTGGCGCTCGATCTCCTCCTTGAGGGCACGCAGGTCGGGCGGCAGTCGGGTGTCGTACGGAATGCCCATGATCGTCCTCGCAAAGCCCACGAGTCGCAGCCCGTGGACCTGAGGCGCTGGGGTCAGCGCCCGGTGCCCAGGAACTCCTTGATCGACCCGAGGATCGCCTCGCGGTCGGGAATCCGGCTGGCAACCACGTTCTTGCGCTCTCCCAGCAACTCGTGGATGTACTCGTAAAACTCGCCGCTGCCGTACGGGCTTTCCACCTGCCCATACCCGAACAGGTTTACCTTCGGCAGCAACTTTTCCGTCAGGATCTCGACGCAGTGCGGGATGTCGTCGCCCCAGTTGTCGCCGTCGGAAAAATGGAACGCATACACGTTCCACTGGTCCGGCGGGTACTTCGCCGCGATCACCTTGTCGGCCAGGGTGTACGCCGAGCTGATCTTCGTCCCGCCCGATTCGCGCGTGTGGTAGAACGTATGTTCATCAACCACATGGGCGACGGCGTCGTGGATGATGTAGACGTTCTCGACCCCCTGGTAGTGGGCCTTGATCCAGGTGTCGATCCAGAACGCCTCGATGCGGACGATCTCCTTCTGCTCGTCCGTCATCGACCCGGACACGTCCATCATGTAGATGATGCATGCGACGCTCTCCGGCTTCTGAACTTCCTTCCAGCTGCGGTACTGCTTGTCCTCGCGGATCGGCACCACGATCGGCCGCGTCGGGTCGTAGATCTGCGAGGAGATCTGCCGGCGCAGAGCGCGCTTGAAGGTGCGCTTGAAGTGACGCAGCGACTCCGGGCCGGACTGGCGGATGCCGGTGTACTTGTCCTTGGTCGTGACGATGTTCTTCTTGCCGCGCGGCTCGATGCGCGGCAGGGCCAACTCCTCGCCGAGGATCTGGGCCATCTCCTCCATCGTCAGCTCGACCTCGAGGATATGCCCGCCCGGCTGGTCGCCGGCTCCGCTGTCGCCGTCGCCCTGCGGGGCGGTGAGCGGTTGGCCCGGGTCGCCCTCGCCCTGACCGACGCCGCCGGAGCCCTTCTGGCCGTACCGGAACTGGGGCAGGTCGATCTGCGGCAGGGGGATGCTGACCAGATCTTTCCCCTTCTTGCCGATCATCTCCCCACGGCTGATGTACTTCGACAGGTTCGACTTCACCTTGCCCCGGACGATCTTCCGGAATCGTTGGTGGTCGCGCTCGATCTTCTGCGACACGGCTGGCCTCTCCGGAAAAAGAAACGGAAGGAGGAAAGGGAGGGCCGTTCTCGGTCCACCAGGCTCGCTTTTGTTCACTCCGCTAACATTATACCAGCAAACGGCGAGCCAGGGGCACCGGACGCGCACGTTTTCCTTCGCTCGTCACGTCTCTCCTGCGTGGATGGCAAGCGTGTTTCGCGCAAAGACGCCAGGGGCGCAAAGAAAAGCCGCCTCCCGATCTCTTTGC
>JADLBT010000261.1 GCA_020847555.1 Gemmataceae bacterium | reverse complement strand
GGCCACGGACGACGTGTACCCGGCGTGGCTGGAACAGCTTGCCGAGGGGGGACTGCTCCTGGCGCCGTGGGCGGTGGCGCCGGGACTTGCCTACCTGGTGCGCGGCACGGTGCGGGCGGGGGTGTTCCACGGCCGGCTGGTGCGTGCGGCCTACTTCATGGCCCTGCGGGCGGAGGGCGAGGCGGGCGACCCCGAGCCGGACCGGGTCGAACTGCCCGACTCCGACCACCGTGTACCGGCGCCGTGGGCGGGGTGGTTCAACCGCCGGCGGCTCCGCTGCCAGTGGCTGAACTTCATTCAGGCGCTGACCTTCTACGCCCTGCTGCGCGGGCTGAACGTCCACTACCGCAGCCTCCCTGATGGCCAGTCGATCCACGGCGTCAGTCCGCCATGTCTCACCGGCGAGCCGGCCCAGGCGGTCTGCTGGCTCGGGGCGGAGGCGTGGCAGGTGGAGGGGACGCACGGGCGGAACCTCGGCTGGCAGTTGTGGCGCGCGTTCCTCGACGCGGGAGGACCGTGGCCGACCGAGTTTCACCTGCGCCTCAGTCCGGCCGGTGGTCTGCGCACCGACCACCCCGAGGGCTGCGTCCGCCACGGCCCGTGCTGCCAGCAGGTGTGGGAACTGGTCGAGGGGCGCGAGCGGCCGGGGTGGGTGTAGAGGCAGCAGCAAGCGTCCGCCTCCCGGCCCCGAGGGCTGCCGACTGAATCCTGCCCGGCCCCCCTTGATGAGGCAGCCGGGAACAAGGTATAACCGTAACAGCGATTCAAAGGCGCGTGGTCGGACCTGCCAGGACATCCGGAGTATTCACCGATGCCGAGCCCTTTCCCCGGAATGGACCCGTACCTCGAAGACGAGCAGCTCTGGCCGGTGTTCCAGCACCAACTCGTCAACTGTCTCTATCAGATCCTGCTGCCCGGGCTGGTCGATCGGTATCGAGCGCGCGTCGGCCAGCGCCACTATGCGACCGAGCAGGCGCTGTTCACCTCGGTGATTCGCGAGGAACACCACGAGGAGTACATCGAGATCCGCCAGCGCAGCGATAACCGCCTGGTCACCCTCGTCGATGTCGTCAGCCCGGCGAACAAGCTCACCGACGCCGGCCGCGCGACGTACCTGAACAAACGTCGGGAGGGGCGGACGACCAGCGCCAACCTCGTCGAGATCGACCTGGTGCTGCAGGGGCAGCCGATGCTCGAATACTCCCGGGAGGGGTTGCCCGACTGGGACTACGCGGTCACCGTCACGCGCTCGACCCAGCCGGAGCGGTACGAGATCTACACCGCCACGCTGCAAAAGCGGCTGCCGCGCTTCCGCCTTCCGCTGGCCGCGGACGACCGCGACACCGTCCTGGACCTGCACGCCGCCTTCACGCGCTGCTACGACCAGAACAACTTCGGCGGCAAGATCGACTACCAGCGCGACCCGCCGACATCGATGACCGACGACGATCGGCAGTGGCTCCACGAACTTCTCAGGCAGCAAAAGTTCCGCAAGTAACCGCCCGCCGCGCCTGCGCCCGGCGCTGGCACTCCAGACTGGTCAACTGCGTTCGCGCGCCGCCCGGACCACGCTCTCGATAACGAGGGCTGCCCGCGTCCGCGGCTCGTGGGCTTTAACTCCTCACTCCTGCTCAGCGCCGCGGCGGGAAGAGCAGGCCCAGGATCAGTGCCACGACGATCATGAACACCAGGGCGAACAGGAACCCGCCGACGCCCAGGAGCCACGTTCCGACCGGGCTGTCGTAGCTCTGCACGCCCTTCAACTCCTGCGCCAGCTCGGCCTCGACGTCGCGGCGCAGGTCGGCGGTGTCGCTCCGCCAGTGAAGCGTCGCGTTCCACAGCGACGGGAACACATCAACGTCCACGATGGCCTCGCCCTGGAGTGGCGTGGAGCGTGCGGGGGACTGCTCGACGCCGCCGTTCGGGGAGGCGGCCGTCATCGCCGTCAGCAGATCGTCCGGCGGCGCCTCGGTCTTGCTGGCCGGAACGATGCCAAAGCCGAGGAACAGCCGCCTGCCGGTTCGCGTCGCGGGCAGGTGCAGGCGCGCCAGCACCCGGTCGAGGGCGTGGTCGAGTTCGTCGGGTGTGATGTTGTAGACGACCGTCCGGCTCGCCCGCAGCCACGTCAGCGCCAGACTGCCCGCGACCACGACGAAGTAGTAGCCGAGGTAGGCGATCCACCAGGCCACCGCCATCGAGCCCACCGCGTCGGGGGACGGGCCGTCCTCCCCGAACGGCGTCTCGCTGATCAGGCGCTGGAAGAACGTCTGCAGCACGGTCGGGAGGGCGAACAGGAGGAAGCCGGAGGCGGCGAACAGCAGGCCGACGAAGTCCCACGAACCGGGCACCAGCGTCGGGTGCGGGCGGCGGTTGATGGCGGCGAGGACCAGGCAGTAAACGGCGACCGGGAAGAGGAACAGCAACAGGTGCAGGAGGAACAACGACAACGACGGGCCCTCGACAAGGGACACGGGAAGTCGTCCCGGTGCCGGCTCTCCCTGGATGGTTGGTGGAGGCTGGACGCGGGCGCGGGGCCGCGTGGGCCGAACTCTGGAAGGCCATTCTAGCCCACGCGACGAACCGGGGGAAGAGTTCGCGGACGCGGGGCAGGACGATTGCAGAGTCTCGTTTGCGTGTTATTCTGTTGCCTTTACACCTTTTGAGCTACCAGCCCAAACTGCTGTCCGAGTCCGCAGCGTCAGCGCGGGACTGACGCCAGCGCTCCCCGCGCTGACGCTGCGGGCTCGGACGGCATGGCTGCCACGGCGTTTAGTCCGGCAGGCTCTTTCTGGGAAAGCCCACGGGACGTAACCCGTGGGCTTTCCCAGAAAGAGCCTGGAGAGTCTCATCGACAGGAGCCACAGCCCGACTCGATCCGGTGTGTCGTCAGCGTGCAGCCCGCGCTCCGCAATCCGTCGATCCAGCCCTGATACTCTTCCCAGCGCATCCGATCTTTGGGCACCTCGACCGCCGCAGGCCCGACGATCCTGATACCGAACACTTCCCCCTTGTCGAGCGGCCCCTTTGGGGAAAGGTCGGTGCCGACGAAGACGGTCTTGCCGTCGAACCGCATCAACAAGGCGGTCAGCCTTCCACGCTCGTCCGGCTCGGCCTGCGGCTGCCCGCCCACCAGGGGCAGGCTCATTCGCCCCTGCGGGGTTCCGCCTGCGGAGGCAGGAACAGCAACCAGATTTTTGACAAGAACGTACCAGTACCCCCTACCACATTACGCTTCGCGGAAGTGTCCGACAACGTGTGCTTTACGTCGATGCCCACCTTGACTTCGGCCAGTTCGTGCCGCCCGTTGCCCTGTCTGCGTGCCGACTCCTGCCAGCGGCAGACGAGCTTCACACCCAGGCGAGCAAGCAGACCCCTGAACCCATCCAGGTCGAAGGGCACGAAGACGACCTTGAGATCGGTCGAGTTCTTTGTATCCTCGTACCCCAGGTATGGCCGGGCGTTCACGACCTCGGCCTGCGGGTCGGGCGGCTGACCAGGAAGGGATACCACCGTCAGCGTCCTTCCGTCCTCGTAGATGACCGTCTCGGCAACGGCCATCAGGATTGGCTTCTTCTCTTTCCACCACGCCACGAAGTCGATGATGCCGCCCTCGGCCCTGACCACCTTCGCCATGTGGAGTGCCTGCTGGGCCTCTTCCAGTTCGTCCTTCATCCGCATCAGGTCGGCCTGAAGTTCGCGGGCGAGGTCGTCGTCATCCACGGTGAGGAACCTCTTCCTGGCCCGCTCGTGCTGGGTCGTCAGGTTCTCGACCTGTTTCGCCAACAGTTCGGTGCGGGCCTGAGAGTCGTCCGGGCTTTCCAGTTGACGTAGGAGTTCGGCGTCGATCATGTCTGTGACGGCCCGGATTGCCTTCGGCAAGATAACTTCCTGGGGAGCGGACCACTGCGGGCACCCGGACGGCGTGCGGCCCGACGACCGACAGACGTACTTGATCGGGCCGTCGCCCCGCTGCTCCTTGCACATGGCGTAGCCGCAATGGCCGCAGAACACGAACCCTGACAGCGGGCCGCAGCGTGACGGCTGTTGCCGGGCCTTCCGTTCCTGGTTCTTTCGCAGCAGGTCTTGGGCTGCCTGGAACAACGGGACCAGGATCAGGGTCGGGCAGCAGCCCTCGACCTCGACCTGCTCCATGCGGGTGAAGGCGGTCTTGGCGGTCGGCTTGCCGTAGCGGGTACTGCTTGTTCCGATGCCGATGTAAGCCTTGTGGCGAAGGATGCCCCCGATGGTGATGTTCGTCCAGCCGAGCTTCTGGGAACGCGGCAGGTTGTCCGGGGGCGGAACCTTCTCGGCGTTCAGGCCAGCGGCGATGCTCCTCATGCTCTGGGCTTTGTTCACGAACTCATCGAAGATGCGAAGAACGATGGCAGCTTCGTGTTCGTTCTTCACGAGGTCCAGGGTCCATCCTCGCGGCTTGCGGAAGGAGCCGGTGCGGGGGATCAAGTGCTGCTGCCCGCCGCCCCGGTACAGCCGGTCGTAGCCATACGGCACGGCTCCATGACACCAGTGCCGGGCCTTGAGTGTTCGGAGCCGTCCGGCCACGCTCAGGGCCGACAGGTCGCGGGAATACTTGTGGGCGTGTTCAGCGAGCATGAAGTCCATCATGCGGCCCTGCTCCGTCCGCCAGTCGATCAGCCCCTCCATGACTGTGTGCAGGGACACGTTGTTGCTGCGAAGGATTTGCTTGGCGAAGGCCCCGTCGATGGAGTCCAGCCTGGCAAACCTCGCCGCGTTATAGCAGACGACGACGTGGAACCCGCCCTCGTTGCTCTCCATCAGGAGTTGCTGGAACCCGGTTCGCTTCTCCTGGTCCTTGCTGCCGGATTTGCCCTCATCGACGTAAACCTTCACCACCTTGTAGTGGTGCTGCTCGATGAGCCGCTCGACCTGGGACTTCTGCACGTCGATGCTGGTCGTCTGGTCATCACTACTCATCCGGTAGTACACCACGGCGGGCATGGACTCGGTTCGCTTCATCGGTTCCTCCTCTCGCGGAGTCTTCTTGTTGGTCACGAAACACCGGGTTAGTACAAGGTCAGTCATCCATCGCCCCGTTGTCGGGCCAGCCTCTTCGCGGCTCGGTAGCCGCGTTCGTAGGCCGCACCGAACGGTTGCGGCAGGGCGTGGTCGAGCGGTTCCCCGTTGAGGAAGTCGTCGCGGCCCCAACACTCGCATATCTGCTCCACTTGGGCGGTGGTCAGGTTCGCCTCCCAGATGCGGCAGCGAACGAATCTGTCCTTTAACCCTGTGGCGATCCGCCGTCCCCTGTGTTGGGCGTCGTCCTGATCGCGGGAGAGGGCGACGACGGCCTCGGTCCAGTCGAGACGGTTCATCGCAACGACCGTGAAGTACCTCATGTGTTCCTCGGCTCCCTCGTCGGCCTGTTAGTAATCCTCGGGTCGCAACACGACGCTGCTGGAGCGGTCGGCCTCGGTTATCACCCAGATCGTGTCCCCGGTGCGGAGGGTGTAGCTGCTGAGGATTCGCTCTCCGTGCTTGATGGCGTCCTCGTTGGCCTGGCGGTCCTCGGCATCGACCTCACCGAAGTCCCCCTGGACGTGCCGGGCAATAAGCTCCAAGGCCGTCAGCCCGGCACGCTCCAGTAGCTCGATGGCTCCCGGTGTGGCGACAATATGACCGAGAGCAAAACGCGGGTTCTTTACGCCGATCAT
>JADLBT010000260.1 GCA_020847555.1 Gemmataceae bacterium | reverse complement strand
GGCGGCCAGCCCGACGCAGGTAGTGGACACGTCGCAGGGGATGAGCTGCCTGGTGTCGTAGATGGCCATGCCGGCGGTGACGGAGCCGCCCGGCGAGTTGATGTACATGGAGATGTCGCGGTCTGGGTCTTCGCGGGCGAGGTACAGCAGCTGGGCGACGATCAGGTTGGCGATGTGGTCGTTGACGGGCGTCCCGAGGAAGATGATCCGCTCTTTGAGGAGCAGCGAGTAGATGTCGTATGACCGCTCGCCACGGTTGGTCTGCTCGATGACCATCGGGACGTAGTTGGTGGCCATGGTGCGCGGGTCGATGATGGAACGCGGGTCTGCCATCAGTGCCTCCTGCCAGGGTTGAAGTATACGAGAGGCGTGCCACCGCACCGCGCAATGCTTAGCGCACTGTCCCCGGCCGAACAGTTGGCAGCAGGGAATGGTGACTGCGGTTTGTGAGGGGCAGGGAGAGGGTTTGTCCCGATCAGGTCTCGTTCTCACGGGCAGCGAGAACGACCAGGAAATCCGGGGGGCTCATCACCTGGCAGCCCTGGTAGGCCGGCACCTGGGTCCGCAAGCGACGGTCGCCGGTGACAAGGTAATCTGCATGAGCGGACACTGCGGTGGCGACGACGAGATCGTCTTCGGGATGGGTGGCGATGCCAGCGATCTCCGAGATGAGCGGGACGATCTGCGCCGTGGACTGGACGAAAGAGAGGTAGGTTTCTCGGTCCTGACGGGTGAGCCGCTCGCCGAAATAGGGGTTTGCCAGGGTTCGCCGCAGCTCTTCTAGCAAGTGTTCGGAGATAGCTACGACGAAGGCCGCGCGTCGCCAGGCATCAAGGATGCGTGCGAGTGCCCCACCCGCACGTGCGATCACCATTGACGCAAGGACGTTCGTATCGAGAACGACGATCACGCTGAGGTCGGCAAACCTGTCTTGTGACGCTGCTCTTGACGGTCTCGGCGGACAATCTCGACGACATCCTCCAATAGCTGCTCGTCGGGGATGTCGTCGAAGGCGGCCCGCATACGCTCCAGGGCGGCTTCAAGGGCCACGGCTTGCTCTTCGTCCATCAGGTTACTCCGGGGCCACTCCTGACATCATAGCAAGCGCGCGACGATGCTACGGCAGCTCGAGTTGGGCGAGGGCGCCGGAGCGCACGTCTAGCTCGGCGGCGCGGGCGGGGCCGAGGCCGTTGCTGGGGCGGACGGTGACGGCGTAGCGGCCGGGCGGCAGGGAGAGCGCGCCGAACAGGCCGGCGCCGTCGGTTTCGCCGCCGAGCGTCCGGGGACCGCTGAGATCGACGCGGGCGCCATCAAGGCCGGGCGCGCGGAGGATGATGCTGCCGGAGCCGTTGCCGGACTTCCAGGCGACGCCGGGCGGCTGGGCCAGCGCGGCGAAGGGTGGCTGGCCGCCGTTGGCCGCCCCGGGCTGGGTGAGCGCGGCCCAGACTTCGGCGCTGAGCGGGCGCGGGGTGGAGCCGGTGTCTGGGGTGCCGGCGCGAGTGGCTCCATAGGAGTAGAGGATGACGCCGGCGGCGCGGTTACCGGCGGCGCCGGGTGCGAGCGCGCGGCGAATCTGGCTGATGCTCTCGGCGGGGTCGTTGAGGTAGAGAGCGACGCCGGGGATGACGTGCCGGCCGTAGGCGTGGTCGCGCTGCCAGGCGACCCAGCGGTCGAACCAGGCGCCCTGCGAGGCGGCGGACTCACGGAAGTAGTTCATGGGCATGACCTGATCGACGATGCCCTCTTCGAGCCAGCCGCGCCAGTCCTGGTAAACGCTGGTATAGGCCGAGGTGGCCTTCCAGTCGGCGTCGGTGGCGGGGCCGTTGCCCCAGGGGATGACGGCGGTGCTGATCTTGACCTGGGGCTTGATGGCGAGCGCGCCGAGGTAGATGCTGCGTACGAGGGCGGTGACCTGGTCGCGGCGCCACTGCGCCCAGAGGGGGTCGTTACCGGCAGGGCGGCCTTCGCGAGCGTGCCGGGCGTTGAAGCGGGCGACGTTGGTGTCGTTGTAGCCCCAGGAGAGGCCGTCGGCGCGCTCGGGGTAGCGGATGTAGTCGAGATGGAGGCCGTCCACGTCGTATTCGCGGACGATGTTGAGGGCGACGTCGGCGGTGTAGCGGGCGGCGTCGGGGTGGCCGGGGTCGATGAAGTAGCCGCGCGACCAGGTGGCGCCGTCTTCGCGCCGGGTGAGCCAGTCTTCGCGGCCGGTGGCGCCGGGACCGTGCTGGTTGTAGACGTGGGCGGGGGAGGCCGGCGGCCGGTTCTGATTGCCCCAGATGGTGGTGGTGATGATCCAGGCGTGAACCTCGATGCGCGGCTCCTGGGCGTGGGCGCGCTCGACGAGGTAGGCGAGCGGGTCGAAGTCGGGGGCGAGGTCGGGGTCTTCGGCGCGCGGCTCCAGGCTGCGGGCATAGAGGGCGTCGCCACGCCGGCGCACCTGGACGACGAGGGCGTTGATGTTGGCGGCGCGGGCGTCGGCGATGAGGCGGTCTACCTGGGCGGGGGTCTTGAACCCTTCGCGGTAGGCGTCCACCCAGAGGCCGCGAAACTCGCCGGACGCGCCGTCGCCGGCAGCCGTGACGGGCAACCCGAGCGGGGTGATGGCGGGGGCGGGATTGACTGGCGCACCGGGCGCGGCTTGATTCGCGGCCGGGGCAGCCGCCGGCCCGCCACCGGTGGCGGGGAACGGCGTGGAGCCGCCGAACAACTGGGCCTGCGCGGAGGTGGCCGTGCCGACGAGGCCGAGGCTGGTGAGCATGAGCGCGCGGAGGGCGGTGCGGCGGGTGATGGCCCGACGGGTCGAGACGCGGTGGGTCATGAGTGTTCAGCCCTCTGGAGCGTGGGAGTCGGCCGGGCGGTGCGCCCCGCTGCCGCGATGGGAAGACGATAGGTGGTGCGGGTGCGCGACGGACGCGAGACAGAAGTGCTGGCCCGCAGCAAGAAACGGATTGACTGGGGGGCGGGTTGCGCCTGGGAGAGTCTGCGGCCCGGACGGGGCGGCGCTCAAGCTACAGATTTGTGACGCGGCGGCAGGGCGGCAGGGCGCGACCAGGAGAGGCGGAGGGCACCCGACGGCCCGGACGGCGGGGCACAGGCGACGATGGCATCCGAAATCGGCAGCCTGCTGGTGTAGAGCAGCACACCAGCCAGGGGTACCCTTGATTGGAACAAATGTTCTATTTTGGGCGGTTGACGCGCGGTTTGGTCGGCCTCTTGGGGCGGCCTCTAGGCGCGGGCAGCTGCTGTTGAGGGTGCGGCGTGATGATGCAACTCGAAGCGCGGGCGGGGCTGGCGTCGGCTGAGGCGGCGCGGCTTCGCATCCAGGGGAGCGCCCGGCTGCGGCGCTACCGGGAGTTCCAGGATTTCTATGAGGGTCGGCACTTTGCGCGGGCGCGGAACGGCCGGTCGCACCTGGTGCTGAACT
>JADLBT010000259.1 GCA_020847555.1 Gemmataceae bacterium | reverse complement strand
GTAAAAATACGGGAAGTGGGTAGCTCTGATGTGATTCTGATCGCGGCCGCCAGGTACGGCCGTCGGGAAGGCTGCTCCGCTTGCATCGCGCAGCGCGACTCCCCTACAATGCAATCCGTCACAATCGATGGGGATAAGAGCTGATGGCGGCGCCGCTCATCGAGGTCAACAACCTGTCCAGGACGTACCGCGTCTTCCAGAAGAAGGAAGGGTTCCTCGGCGCCGTCCGCAGTCTGTTCCGCCGCCAGTACAAGGAAATCCGCGCCGTCGATGGCGTCAGCTTTACCATCGAGCCGGGCGAGATGGTCGCGTTCCTCGGTCCCAACGGGGCCGGCAAAACGACCACCCTCAAAATGCTTTCCGGCCTGATCTACCCGTCCAGCGGGACTGCGCGCGTGCTCGGGTTTGTCCCGTGGGAGCGCCGCGACATCTTCCGCCGCCGCTTCTCGCTCGTCATGGGCCAGAAGAATCAGCTCTGGTGGGATCTACCCGCCGCCGATAGCTTCCAGCTTCACAAGGAGATCTACTCTCTCGACCCGACCGCGTTCGGCCGCACCCTCGGCGAGCTGACCGAGCTGTTCGGCGTCAAGGAGCTGACGCGCCAGCCGGTGCGTGAGCTGTCGCTGGGCGAGCGCATGAAGATGGAGCTGATCGCGGCCCTGCTGCACCGGCCGCAGCTGCTCCTGCTCGACGAGCCAACCATCGGCCTGGACGTTGTCGCCCAGGTCGTCATCCAGAACTGCCTGCGCGAGTACAACGCCACGCGCGGTGTAACGATGCTGCTGACCAGCCACTACATGCGCGACGTCGAGGCGCTGTGCTCGCGCGTCCTGGTCATCACCCACGGCAAGGTGGTCTACGACGGCCCGCGCGCCCGCATCACCGAGCAGTTCGGTCAGTCAAAACTGGTGCGCCTGCAGTTCGACGGGGCCGGCGTGCCGGAGGGATTGGAAGCCTTCGGGGAGGTGACCAGCCGCGAGGGTCCGGTAGCGGCGCTCAAGGTGGAGCGGACGCGCGTGGCGGAGGTGCTCGCCGCCATCCTCGACCGCCACACCGTCATCGACATGAGCGTGCAGGATCCGCCGCTCGACCAGATGATCGCCCGCGTCTTCGAGGAGGGCCGCGCTCAGCATGAGGCCAACCACCAACCCGCCTGACGCCGGCGCCACCGTGGACGGCGCCGCGCTCGCCCTGCCGCTGCCCAGTCCGATGCTGCACGTCCACCCGCTCCGCAAATACTGGAAGATCTTCCGCACCTCGCTGACGGAGCGGCTGGCGTATCGCGCCGACTTCTTCCTGAGCACACTGCTGCGCTTCCTGCCGATGGTGACGACCATCCTGCTGTGGCAGGCTGTGTACGCCGCAGCCGGCGCGGGGGCGAGCCGGGGCGGGTTCACAATGGACCAGATGATCAGCTACCTGCTCCTCGTCCACATCAGCCGCATGTTCTCCAGCATGCCCGGTCTTGCACAGGGCATCGCCCGCGACATCCGCAGCGGCAACCTCAAGAAATACCTGCTCCAGCCGATCGAGATGCTGCCGTACCTGCTGTCGTACCGGGTGGCGCACAAGTGCGCGTACATCGCGACGTCGGCCCTGCCCTACGGCATCCTCTTCTTCCTGTGCCGCGACTACTTCACGCTGCCGACCGATCCGGGGATCTGGGCGGGCTATGTCACGACGCTGCTGCTGGGGTTCCTGGTCGGTTTCTTCTTCGAGGCGACGCTCGGCATGCTCGGCTTCTGGTTCCTGGAGGTCGGGTCATTCCTGTACGTGATCAACACGGTCAATTACTTCGTCTCGGGGCAGATGTTTCCGCTCGACCTGTTGCCGGGATGGCTGGCCGACGTGCTGAAGTTCCTGCCGTTCAAGTACCTGGCGTATTTCCCGGCGACGATCCTGCTCGGCAAGGTGCAGGGGCAGGAACTGGTGCAGGGATTGCTGATCGAGGCGGCGTGGGCGGCGGGGTTCATCGTGCTGGCGCGCTGGCTGTATCGCCTGGGGCTAAGGCGCTACAGTGCCTACGGAGGATGACAGGGCCTTCAAAGCCCACGGGTAGCGGCTCGTGGGGGAAGCGCTGGCGACTTCGCCCACGGGACGCCACCCGTGGGCTTTCTCGAAGCAGGAGATGAGGGTGTGAGCGGCGTGACGCGCTACCTGCGACTGTGGGTCGCCCTGGGGCGGTTCGGCCTGCTGCGCGATCTGGCGTTTCGCAGCAACTTCCTCGTCCGCATCGCCGTTGAGGTGATCTGGTTCGTCATCCTGCTCATCTTCTACGATGTCGTTTTCGCCCAGTCGGCTGGCAACCCGGTCGCGGGCTGGAGCCGGGAGGAGTACTACTTCTTCGTCGGCTGCTACTTCGCCCTCGGCGGGCTGATGGAGACGCTGTTCCTGAGCAATTGCGGTGAGTTCGCCGAGTTGATCCGGTCGGGCGACCTCGACTTCTATCTGCTCAAGCCGATCGACGAACAGTTCCTCGTCAGCTGCCACGACATCGACTGGGCGACCGCCCCGAACGCCCTCATGGGCGGCGGTCTGATGGTCTACGCGCTGACGCAGTTGCCCGACTGGACGTTCGACCCGGTGCGCGTCGGGCTGTTCCTGGTGCTGTTCGTGTGCGGGCTCGGGCTGGCGTACAGCTTCATGCTGGTCCTGACGTCGTCGTCGGTGTGGCTGGTGCGCAACCAGAGCCTGTACGAGGTGTGGTGGCTGTTCTCAACCCTGATGCGTTACCCGCGTGAGATCTTCACCCAGAGCTGGGCGGCGCCGCTGGCGCGCGTGTTCACCTACTTCATCCCGGTAATGGTAGCGGTGAGCGTGCCGGCGGGCGTGATGGTGCGCGCTCTGGAACCGGGGCTGGTGGCGTTCACCCTGGCGGCGACGGTCGTCATGCTGTACGTCAGCCGGAAGTTCTTCCGGGCGGCCCTCTGCCGCTACCGCAGTGCCAGCAGTTGAGCGGCCGCGCCGAAAACAGCGCGCGACGTGCCTGGGGCGATAGGCGCAGACGGCAGTCCGGGCGCAACCCCTGCGACCCCTCCGACGGCTCAGGTCGCGGCGGCCGGTGCTCCGTGGACAAGTGCGTGCCGGTGCGTTACCCTGGGGGTGTTACCGGGTTTAACTGGTTGACCCAACCGCTCCGCGCCGCACCCCCGAGGATGGCATGTCCCTGGTTCAACAGCTGGTCGATAAAGGCGTCCTTCAGCCGCAGGATCTCACGTCCGTGGCCGAGGTCCAGGCCGCTGCCCCACACAGGCCGATTCACGAACTCCTGATCGAGCGCGGCTTCGCCCGCGAGGAGGACGTTCTCCCCGCCCTCGCCGAGGAGTGTGGGCTGGATCTCGTTGATATTACCAAGGTTACGCCCGAACCCGAGGCGCTTCAGGCGATGCCCAGCAAGCTCGTCCAGCGCCGCCTGCTGCCGCTGCGCCGCGAGAACGGCAGCCTCGTCGTCGCCACCGCCGATCCGTATGACGTCTACACCCTGGATGAGCTGCAGACCCTCACCGGCCTGCACATCCAGCCCGTCCTGGCCTCGCCGCGCGAACTCGCCCAGCTGATCAAGACCCACTACGGCATCGGTCGCGACACCGTCACCACGATGGTGAAGGAGCGCGGCGACGTCGAACTCCTGGAGGACATCGAGGCTGACGACAGCGAGCTGGCCAAGCAGGCTCAGGAGGCGTCGGTCGTCAAGCTGGTGAACGAGATTCTCGTCGAGGGGGCGAATGAGCGGGCCAGCGACATCCACATCGAGCACGAGGAAAAGGGCCTGCGCATCCGCTATCGAATCGACGGCATCCTGCAGAGCCAGCCGCTGCCGTCGGAGATCAACCACTTCAAGGCGGCCATCGTCAGCCGCCTGAAGATCATGGCCCGGCTCAACATTGCCGAGAAGCGCCTGCCGCAGGACGGCCGCATCAAGATGCGCGTGCAGAACCGCGAGATCGACGTCCGCGTCTCCATCATCCCGATGGTCCACGGCGAGGGGCTCGTGCTGCGTCTGCTCGACAAGAACCGGATGGTGTTCAACCTCGCCAACGTCGGCATGCTGGAGGACACCGACGCACTGTTCAAGCGCCTGCTCGACCTGCCGCACGGCATCATCCTCGTCACCGGCCCGGCCGGGTCGGGGAAGTCCACCACGCTCTACAGCGCCCTCAACGAGATCAAGGACGACGCCCTCAAGATCATCACCGTCGAGGATCCGGTCGAGTACCAGCAGGAGGGGATCAGCCAGATTCAGGTCCACCCGAAGATCGGCCTGAACTTCGCCGCCGCGCTGCGGTCGATCCTGCGCCACGACCCGGACGTGATCCTGATCGGTGAGATGCGCGACCTGGAGACGGCCGAGAGCGCCATTCAGTCGTCGCTGACCGGCCACATGGTCTTCAGCACCCTGCACACGAACGACGCCCCCAGCGCGTTCACGCGGTTGATCGACATGGGCGTCGAGCCGTTCCTGGTCGCCTCGACCGTCGAGGGGGTGATGGCGCAGCGGTTGGTCCGCACCATCTGCCCGGACTGCAAGATGCAGTACCGGCCCGACCCGGCCGAGATCCCGCTCGATTTCCCCGGCGCGACCAAGCACCAGGATCCGCCGCTGCTGTGGAAGGGGGCCGGCTGCCGCGCCTGCCGCCAGAGTGGCTATCGCGGCCGTCAGGGCATCTTCGAGCTGATGGTGACCGGGGACGACATCCGCGAACTCATCGTTCAGCGCGTCAACGCCGGCGTCATCCGCCACCAGGCGCTGAAGAACGGCATGATCACCCTGCGCCAGGACGGCTGGCGCAAGGTTCTCCGGGGCATCACCACCATCGACGAGGTGGCCCGCGTCACGGCCGGCGACATCAGCTGAGGAAACAGGGAAACGAACCACAGAGACACAGAGAGCACAGAGGAAAGACACACCGAGGGAAAACCGAACCTGTGAGAAGGAGCCTGGCCGCTTCTTTTCATTCCTTGTTATTGCCTCGGTGTGTCTTGCCTCGGTGTCTCTGTGGTTCGTTCGACCAGAGGAAACCATGCCCGACTACAGCTACACCGCCCTGGCCAGCACCGGCCAGCGCAGCACCGGCATCGTGAGCGCCACCAGCGAGCGCGAGGCGCTGTCGCTGCTCGACGCGCGCGGGCTCTTCCCGGTCCGCATCGGCCTGGCGCAGAACACCACCAACCGGCGGCGCGGCAAGCGCATCAAGCCGCGGCAGATGTCCACGTTCTACTCGCAGCTGGCCGACCTGCTGCGGGCCGGAGTGCCGCTGCTGCGCAGCCTCGATATCCTCGAACGCCAGTCCGCCGAGATGCCGCTCGGCCCGGTCGTCCGCGAGGTCCGAGCCAAGGTCGCCGACGGCACGAGCCTGGCCGACGCGATGGGCCAGCACCCCCGAGCGTTCAACGAACTGGCTATCAGCATGGTCCGCGCCGGCCAGGAGGGCGGGTTCCTGGCGGACGTCCTCAAGCGCATCGCCGACTTCACCGAGCAGCAGGAAGACCTGAAGTCCAAGGTAGTCGGCGCCCTCGCCTACCCCGTCTTCCTGGCGGTCACTGGATTCATCATCCTCAACGTCCTGGTCATCTTCTTCGTCCCGCAGTTCAAGCCGATCTTCATCAAGCTCGAGGAGAAGGGCGATCTGCCGTGGCTGACCGGCGTGCTGATGAGCAGCAGCGAGTTCATGCAAGGTCTGTTCCTCACCGTCAAGGGGTGGGTGATCGTGGGCGGCGTGATCGCATTGTTCGTCACCTTTTCGCGCTGGACGCGGTCGGAGAAGGGGCGGGTGACGATGGACCGGGTCCGGCTGCGTCTGCCGCAGGCCGGGACCATTTACCTGAACCTCGCCCTGTCCCGCTTTACGCGCATCCTCGGCACGCTGCTGCACAACGGCATCCCCATCCTGCAAGCGCTGAAGATCGCCAAGGACTCGATGGGCAACCGCGTCCTGACGGCGGCCATCGACCAGGCGGCCCAGAACGTCACCGAGGGGAACAAGCTCGCCGCTCCGTTCAGCGCCTGCACGTACTTCCCGCGCGACATCGTCGAGATGGTCGCGGTGGGCGAGGAGAGCAACAACCTCGAGTCGGTCCTGCTCGGGATCGCGGACAGCCTGGAGAAGCGCACCACGCGCCAGCTGGAGCTGTTCGTCCGCCTGCTCGAACCGCTCATGTTGCTGGTGATGGCCGCCATTACCCTGATCGTCGTCGCCGGTTTGCTCTTGCCGGTCTTCAAGATGAGCAGCACCGTGCAGTAGCAACCCCCATTGGCCCGATGGTCTCCGCGAGTTGGCGGCAAGGGGATCTGGAAAGTCCACGGGTGGCGCCCCGTGGGCTTGCCAGGAACCCGTGGCACACCATCCGCCTGGCACCTGCTCTAGGTTTCACCGTCCCGGCGTCTCGCGGCCAGGATAAGCCCGGCGCCGACGGCGGCTGCCGCCAGTGCCCCCCCGAGCCATTCGGCGGGCAGGTTGCCGGCCGCATCTCCCCCGGGCGGGTAGTACGCGAGCCACACAAACAGCCCGTTGTAGCAGGCGTGCAGCACCATCCCCGGCAGGACGCTCTCCGTCCGCAGGCACACCCAACCGAGGACGACACCCATCAAAG
Organism: Gemmataceae bacterium; assembly: GCA_020847555.1. The sequence goes on along the minus strand of JADLBT010000259.1, from coordinate 6,792 downwards.
TGGACGGCAGCAGCCGATCGAACGCGGACGGGAAATGGAACAGGCCGAACAGCAATGCCGACCCGAAGACGGCCGCTGCCGCCCCGCTCGCCGCGCGCAGAGCGCTGAACAGGTAGCCGCGGAAGAACAACTCCTCCGTCGCCCCCGCGAGCGCGACGCTGCCGACCACCAGTCCGGCCGGCACCTCACGCCACGCCCCGACCGCCTGGCGCAGCATCTCCTCCTGCTCGGCCCCCACAAAGGTCAGCCCGGCCCGGCGCAGCAGCACCAGCAACCCGTACAGCAACGGGCACAGCCCCAGACCCAGGATCCCCGCCCCGGCGAACGACGCCCAGGCGGGGGCACGGAGCCGGAACGCCGACCGAACCTCCACCCGCCCCCACGCGGCCAGGAGCAGCGGGACCAGCCCGAACAGTGCCACCGTCCCCAGCGCCTGCAACACGGGCCGCGCCTCGTTGGGCGCGTGGGCGAGTAGACTCGCCAGCCCGAACCACGTCGGGAACAGCAGCGCCAGGCAAAGGAGCGCACTCGCCACGGTCCCGACCGGGCGCGGCTCGCGCGGCCGCCGGAACATGTCCGACCAGCCGCTTTGTTCGTTGTACAGAACCCCCTCCGACCCGAAGATGCGCGCCGCCAGCGCGACCGCCGCCAGGGCATAGACGCCGGTCGAGAGGACCACCAGGGCCGCCGTCCCCAGCTCGACCCGGCCCTCGAACAGATCGCGCGCCAGCAGCACCACGTTCAGCAAGGGGGTGACCGCGTACAGGCCGGTCAGGCGCAGACCCGGCATCATCCCCATCACCCCGGGCGCCAGCGCCGCCAGCATCAGCGGAATCAGGTACGCCTGCGCCTCCTTGAAGCTGCGCGCGAAACTGGTCAGCACCAGCAGCACCGCCGAGAAGAATGCGGCGAACAGCAGCAGCACGCCGAACACCTGGGCGATAACCGGGACCGTCAACCCGCCCTCGAACAGTACGTCTCCCAGCCCGCTCAGCTCCAGCGTCACCGTCATCGACACGAGGTTCACCGTCGCGGTCAGGATGGCGACCGTCACCACCGACACGTACTTGGCGAACAGCAGGGCCAGCCGCGGGACCGGGGCGGCGACGAGGATCTCCAGCGTCCCGCGCTCGCGTTCCCCGGCCGTCAGGTCGATGGCCGGGTAGACGGCTCCGGTGATCGTCATCAGGATCAGGATGAGCGGGATCAGCGCCGCCAGCGACAGCGGCGCCGGCGCCTCCGACTCGCCGAGCGGCAGGACGGCCAGGTGGACGACGGTCGCGACGCGCGACGCCGGGAGCCTGGCCCGGGCGTACAAAACATTCGCGATGGCGCACTCCCGCTCGACGTGGGCCAGCACTTCCCGGGAGCGGGCGGAGTCGCGCAGGTAGAGGAGCTGCCACGCCTGCGGCCGCTCTCCGAACAGACCGGGCGTGGGGTCGGCGGCCAGCATGCGGATACCGACGTCTACCTCGTTGTCGCGGACGGCCCGCTTCAGGTCGTCCTCAGAGTAGACGCCGACCTTGAGCTGGGCGCGGGCGGTCGGGCGCGTCGGATCGGCGGCCAGCGGGGGCGGTTGCGGCACCAGCCAGAACATGGTCCCGCGGGCGCCGGCGAGCAGCGAGCCGGGACCGGGCGCCCCCGCGTGGGCCACGATCGACGCCAGCCAGGCGGCCCGCAGGTCGAGCGGGCGGCGGAGGTGGCTGATGATGCGACGTCCCGCAAACCCCTCCGGGACGCCGATGCGGTACTCCGTTACGCGCTCGCGCGCCACCCCCGCGAGGAAGAACTGCTGGAACGCCAGACTGAGCAGCGGGTAGAGCAGCAGCGGCATCAGCAGCAGGGTGACGATCGTGCGCCGATCGCGCAGGATCTCGCTCAGCTCCTTCCGCACCAGCCGGCCGAGGCGGGCGAGCCGGTAACCGACCGGCTGAGAGGGGGAGACGGCGGACAAGGGCGGCGGGTCGCGGTCATCTCGTTCGGCCATCGGATCCCCCGTCTCCATGTCGCCGTCTCAGCCCAGGGGCAGTGCGCGGCCGACCCCCGATAGGGTAAGGAACATCGCCGTGACCGTCGCGCACCCGGTAGCTGCGCGCAGCTGGTCCAGCGTCCCCTCGCTGACCAGTCGGCCGCGATGCAGCAGGCCGAGTCGAGTGCAGAGTCGCTCCGCCTCGTCCAGTTGGTGCGTTGTCAGGATCACCGCCTTGCCCTCGTCGCGCAGATGTTCCAGGTACTCGTTGACGACCTGGCGCCCGAGAACGTCCAGGCCCAGCGTCGGCTCGTCGAGGAGCATGACGGGCGGGCGGTGGATCAGGGCGCGGGCGAGGTTGACACGTTGCTTCTGGCCGGTGCTGAGGGTGGCACACCGTCGCCCGAACAGGTCGGCGATGTCGAGCAGCCGGCCCAGTCGGTCCAGCTCGGCACGGGCGGCGGTGAGCGGGACCGCGTACAGATCGGCGAAGAACAGCAGCATCTCGCGCACGCTCAGTCCCTGGTACAGCCCCGCGCCGGCGGACACCAGCCCGACGCGCCGCTTGACCTCGTCGGGGAAGGTGGCGGAGGTGTAGCCAGCAATCGAGGCGTGGCCGGCGGTCGGCGTGAGCAGGCCGAGGAGCATGCGCAGGGTCGTCGTCTTGCCGGCGCCGTTGGGACCGAGCAGGCCGTACACCTCGCCCGGGCCGACGGCGAAGGACAGGTCATCGACGGCAACGACCTCCCCGCCGCCGGCAAGGAGGAACCGTTTCGTGAGGTGTTTGACCTGGATCATGGAGAGGCGCTTCCCCTCGGCCGGCTGTCGCACGCCACGCGAGATCCGGACCGCGAGTTGAGTCTATACGGGCGGTGCGGGTTGGGGAAGATGCCGGAACCCGTGGGCTGCTTGCGGCGGAAGAAACGACGCGGGCTGCCCGGTTTGACCCGGACAGCCCGTTCGCTTCCCCGTCCCCCACGGCGAGAAATTGCGCCCCTCACAGGCAACGCTTCATCCGGGCGAGCAACTGCTGCTCGACGGGGATGTCGCGCCCCCTGGGGATCCACCCGGCTTCAAACACGGTCGGATCGACGACCTCGAAGGTTCGTTCGACGTCGTTAACGGTGCGGAAGTTGGCGCCGCCCTGCGTCGCCCGGACGGGCCGCGGCTGATCCTCGAGTTCCTTGTAAACCAGGACGCGCACCCAGTACCCGCCGTTGTCGGCCGGCTGGATCTGCACCTCGGTGCGGTGGCGGTAACTCTGCAGGGTCACGAGGAGGCGATCGTACAGCGCGGGGTTGCCGGGCCGCCACGGCCGCAGCAGTCCCGGAGCCACGCGCGGCATGGTGCGGATGCGCCCGTCGAACGTGTTCTCGTCGAGGATCTCGAATCCGTAATCCTGGAGCACGGACAGGGCGCAGTCGAAGACCTGACGGTACGAGGTCAGAGTCGGGCCGAGCGGGACGTACATCGGGTTGGGGCACTCGCCCTCGACCGCGAGCGGCGGCACGAACGCCGGGTTTTCGACCAGCGGTCCCGATACGCAGCCACCGCCCAGGGCGAGGACGACCCCGGTACAGAACGTCCACATGGTTTGCCGCATCATGCCCACCCGTCCCTGCACGCGCCGGCCGCCCGGGCCTGCCCGCGCCGTTCGGGCAGCCACGAGAGCGACGGTTCACGCCCTGGACCAGACTGTACCAAGTGCCTGTTGAAGGGTGGGAGTTATGCCAGCACCGCCCACGCCTGTCAAGAGGAACCTGTGCCATCTGACGCATGACGCATGAACATATTGACTGGCCGCGCGCTCGCGCTCGCGGAACCGCTTCTGGCCGCTTGCGGCCTGGCGGTCGCTCGCCAGGCCGCAAGCGGCCAGAAGAAAAGTCATGACGATCCGGTATCAGTCCGCCCGTCAGGCGGCGACAGCCAGCACCTGCTTCTCGACCGGCTTCTCCGGCCGGGCCGCCCGAAGGCTGCGCCAGGAGTCCACCGGCAGCCCCATCGCCAGTTTCAGCGCGCCCACTGCGCCAGCGTAGACCGCGTCCCCGACCCGGCGGACCTTCGCCCCACCGTACTCGGCCATCGCCTCCTCGATGATCCGGTCGAGCCCGCGCAGCTGGCTGCCGCCGCCGCCCAGGATGATGTTCTGCAGCATGCGCTGCTGGAACTCCGGGTCGAACCGGGCGATCAGTTCGCGCAGCCCGTCCACGATCGGCTTGACGATCGTCTTGCACGCCTCCTTGAGCGGGACCGTCACGTCGAATTGCTTCGGCTTGCCGTTCACCGGCAGTGACACGATCGCCTTCTCGTTCACGTCGTGGACGAACCCGAACTTCTCCTTGATCTCGCGACCCATGTTGCGCGACAGCCGGGCGTCCGGGTACGTCTTCTGCAGCCGGTCGCAGAAGTTTTCGTCGATGAAGTCGCCGCCGGTCGGAAGCGTCACCTGCTCCTCCTCGGTCGGGAACGTGCCGTAGACCGGGCACAGGTCGATGGTGCCGGCGCCGATGTCAACGACGAGCGTGTCGTTCAGCCGGTTCATGCTGTACGCGATGGTGAATGGCTCGGGGACGATCATGACGGCGTCGAAGACGGACTGGGCCGCCTCGAGGATGACCTGCTTGTTGGCAACGGTGGCCCGCGACGGCGCGCCGATGACGCCGTAGATGGCCGCCCCCTTCGGCGGCCGGGTCATCGCCACGGCGTGCTCGACCAGGAGGCGAGCCGCCTCCTGGTGCTTCTTGATCTCCTCCGGGCGCACTCCGGTATCGGCCGCACTGTTGTACTTCAGAGCCCCCTTCGCGAACGGGCGGACGATGTTCAGCGCCAGCCGGTGATCGATGAGATCCTTGCCGAAGACAACGTCCCGCCCGAGCATGGTACGGGCGACGTGGTCCTTCGGCCAACCGACGGCGCTGTGCAGCACGTCGCGCAGGCCGGTCGAGGAGGCGACCGACGTCTTGAACGTCCCCAGGTCCATGCCGATGTAGACGATGCCCTTGTCCATGATTTCCCCCGAAATCCTGTTCTGGAAGCCCCGATCCAAAGCCGCCGGGACGACAACCGCAGGCCCCCAACGGGGCGGCGCCCGGCCCCACCGTGTTCCCGCGCCTCCGTCAGTCGGCGGACTGCCGGGAGCGGGCGAGTTCTTCCTGCAGTCGTAGGTTCTGCTCGAAGAGTTGGTGCAGCACCGCCTGTTCCTGCTCGCGCTCCTGGGTTGCCTTGAGCCGCTGCTCCTCCTCGTAGGTTGGCCCCAACTCGAACAACTCGCCCGTCTCCTCGGAGGCCGGTTCCGCCACCTCCTCGACCGGGAGGGTTCTGGCCCCCCCAGGGATCCTCGCCGCCGTGGCCTGCTGGAAGCCGTCCGGCAGTGTCGCGCCCACGGCTCCGCCGAGGTACGGCCCGACTGGAATGGCTGTGACACCGCCGACGTGCTCGATCCGAAACAGCGGACCCGCGTTCCGGCTGTGCCGGCGAAGCAGGACGACCAGCGCGGCGATGGAAACGAGTGGCCCCAGGATGGCCGCCCCGAAGACGCACGCAGTCTGGAACAGCAGACCGTCGAGCACGCCTCGCTGCCCGCGTTCCGCGTCGGACGCCTGCCGCCCGCCTGCCCCTCCCTGGGCGACTCCTTCTTCCGGCTGGCGGCTTCCCCTCGTTGGGGGTCGGACGGGTTCCGGATCTTTCTGGCCCGCGCCGAGCGCTCGCTCCTTCACGCCAGGAAGGGCGACGGAAGCCTTGGCGGGCTCCGCGTCGCGCCGGGAGGAATCCTCGTCCCGGGCCGACGGCGTCTCGCTCGGCCGCTGGGTACTCGCAGTTCCGGACGAGGCATGGTCGGGCGCAGCTGGGCTGACCGGCGGCGTCCGCCCAGTCACTTCCGGTAGCAGGTGCTGGACGGGAGCCACACTTCCCGAAACGGCCACCGGCACGGAGGTCGGCGGCAGCACGGGCGGAGGGGACACTTGCTCGGCGGCAGGAAGTGGAAGCGCCGGCAGGCTGGGCGCCAGGAGCGGCGGGGCCGGCGGCGATGGCGCCGGCGAGGGATCCTGCTCCCGCATCTGCGGGGCAGGCGCGGGGTTGACCGGCTCGCGCTGCGGTTCCACTTTCACGGGCGGATAGGAGCCGGTTTGCCGCGTCCCCTTCCATAGCTCGACCCGGCCGGGCATCTCATCCCCCGGGCCGACCTGGGCGGCGACGAACGGCGCACCCGCGAGGGCAAGCAGTCCGCCTGCGGCGCACGCCAACGCTTGCGACGGCCGCGGCCGGATGCGGGTCGTGATCGTTTGGGATTGAGTGGCGCGCACGCTTATCACCCCGTCGCGGTGTTGGAGACTTGGATAAGGACCGGCCCCAATCAATGGGGAGCCTGGGGCCGGCGCTGGATCTTCGCAGACCTCACTGTCGCTTTTTCGGCTCGATCGGGGGCTCGACTTGAACGAGTTTGAGAGATATGCCGAATGTGCCGATTCCATGCACCGGATCCGGGGTCCATCCGAGGGAGGACTGCTCTCCCTCTTTGCCCCCATTGCCCAGACCTTCGGGGTATCTGGCGAATGGACGGCGCGCGACGGTCCGAAAAGAGAACCGGCCCGCGGGGTGGTGCCGCGGGCCGGTGTGGCGTTAGCAGGTTCCTGCAAGGAGGACCGGACTCAGGGAGTCGTTCCACCGGGAATGACCGGCGTGTTGAAGTTCCCTTGCGCAAGGGCGCCGCTCCCGCCCCGGAACACCGGCGCAAGGTGCAGACGCAGGTAACGCTGGTCGGCCGAGACGGTGGCCGTCGCCGACAGGTTGGCGGCCGCCCCGAGGTTGGCCGCGATCCCCGT
>JADLBT010000258.1 GCA_020847555.1 Gemmataceae bacterium | reverse complement strand
GGGGCGGCCGCGCGTTGGCCCCTCCCCCCCCCGGCCCCCCTCCCCCCCGAGGGGGGCCGGGGGGGTGAGGGGACAACGCGCGGCAGCACCTTCGGGCGCGGCCGCTTCACGAGGACCGGGACGGCGTCGAACTCGGCGTGGTTGGGGATGTTGAGGACGAGACGCGACTCGCGCGTGTCCGGGTTGCAAACGTGGATTGCGCTGTCGCGCGCCCCGGGGGCGGTCGCCGAGTACAGGATACGGCCGTCGGCGAGCGGGTGGGCGGTGCTGCGCACCCCGAGCGGCGACAGGTGCGAGCGGTGTGTGGTGCCGCCGATCTGGATCGACGTCGTGCCGGGGAAGATCGGCGCCAGCGCGTCGCGCACCGACAGGCCGGCGCGCGGGTCGAGCAGGGTCGGCCCCATCTCGGACTGGACGAGGATGCGGCCGTCGGGCAGCTCGCGCGGCTGGGTCAGGCCGATGCCGCTGTGGCGCTCGCGGTTGAAGAAGCGGTACTGCCCCGACCCGAAGAAGTGCCGCTCCTCGGTGCCGTCCGGGTTGACCGTCACCAGGTACGTCTCGTGCTTGTCGAACGGCGGCACGTCGATGTGAAAGGCGTCCCAGAAGCTGAACAGGATGCGGCCGTCGCGCAGGACGGTCGGCTCGAAGTAGGTGCCCGGGAGGAACGTGATCTGGCGGATGTCGGTGCCGTCGCCGTTCATCGTGAACAGCGTCTCGGTGCGTTCCTCGTGGTACTCCTCCAGGTAGCCGGTGCGGTCCGAGCAGAACACGATGCGGTCGTCCGGCAGGTAGACGCCCGCGAAGTCGTTGAACGGCCCGTCGGTTAGCTGCCGCAGGCCGGTCCCATCGATGTTGATCTCGTAGAGGTGGAACCAGTCCTCGCCGTCGCGGCGCATCGAGAAGAGAACCTTCGTGCCGTCGAAGTGTGGCTCCGGCTTGAAGACGGCGCCGGTCGTCAGGTGGGTGAGGCGCGTGAGCTTGCCGTCGGGGCGCGCCGGGACGAGGGCGTAGAGGTTGCGGCCGGGGCGGACTGGCCCCATCGTGCGCTCGGGGCGGTTGTAGGTGGCGCTGCGGGCGTAGATGTAGCTGTCGCGCCAGTGGTAGCTGCCCTGGTAGACGCCCTTGCCGCCGTCGGTCTTCTCGTCGAAGATCGGCGCGCCGACGAAGACGATGCCGGGGATGTCGGCGGCGGAGGCTTCCCGGTCGCCGTTGGCGGAGGGCGAGGCGGCGGGCAGCAGGAGGGGCAGCCCAGAGAGGCCGGCCAGCAACAGCAGGAAGCGCGTGCGCATGGGGAGTGTCCTCGGTGCGCCTGGAGGGTACGGCCCGCGGGCGGGGATACCAGCAATGATAGCCGAAGGGAGGGGTGGCGACGAAGCAAGAAAAGCCGGCGGCCTGTCCGGCGCGGCGCGGATCAATCGTCCAGAAGTGGGAGCAGCTCGCGAACGGGGATCGCGGCGACCGCCTTGCCGTTCAGGACGAGTGGAACGGTCCGGCTGCGTGGGTACGCCTTCCGCTGCGCGTAAGCGGGGTTGTCCGTGGCGCCGGAAGGCTCGGACTGGACTTCGAGCCGCGCGGCGGAGAGATTGACGATCCAGTACACCGGGATACCGGCGCGGGCGTAGAGGCGGGCCTTGATAACACGGTCACGCCGGATGGAGGTATCGGCCACCTCGATTACGAGGCCCATGTCTTTGGGACGGGGATGGCGCTTCAGATAGTCTTCTTCTTTCCCCCGGATAATCGCAATATCCGGTTCCGGTTCACTGTCCGACGTTGTGATCGCGCTTTGCCCGCGGCAAAACCAGCCCGCGGGAAGCCGGGGGGTGACGACCCGGTTGTAGATCAGTGAGATTACGCCATCGTGGGGAGGGTTGCGTGGCATCCTGGGAACGATCCAGCCTTCCAGCATCTCGACATTGTCCTCGTCGGTGAGGATACCCGACTGGATCATGCGGTGGTACTCGTCCACGCTGAACCGGCGGACCGGCTCCGGTGGCATGGCCGCAAGAACCTCCGCGTCGTGGTGTACGCTCGCCATTGGTCTTCTCCTCACCCACCCAGGACTTGCTGGTACGCCTCCTCGCTGAAGCCGACGAGGAGCGTGTCGCCCTGGCGCAGTGTCGGCGCCTTCAGGTTGCCGGTCGGGCCGAGGAGGTGGGCCAGCAACGTCTCGTCGTCGGGCGGGTGGTCCTTCATGTCGAAGGTGACGACCTTCTTGCCCCTGCCCACGACGACCTTCGCCGCCGACCGCGCCAGCGCCAGCGCCTCGTCGCGGCCCTTGCGGTGTTTGGTCGCGTCGGTCGTGTCGGCGACCGCGAGCGCCTGCTGCTCAAGGAACCCCTGAGCCTTCTTGCAGCTCGTTCACCCCTTGCGGTGGTAGAGCCAGTCGATCTTCCGCGCCATGGGAGTCTCTCCACTGGTTCACGGGACGCGACCCGTGGGCTTTACCGAGAAAGAGATCAGTATTTGGGAATGGATGGATCGATGCGGTCGGCCCAGGCGAGGATGCCGCCCTTGAGGTTCAGCAGCTTCGCGAATCCTTGCTGGCGCAGGAACTGGATCGCCTTCGCGCTGCGCACGCCGCTCTTGCAGTGAACCACCATCTCGCGGTTCGGGTCCAGCTCGGCGAGGCGGCGCGGCAACTCGGGCAGCGGCAGCAGCGTGCTACCGGGGATGCGGCCGATCTGGAACTCCTCCGGGTTGCGCACGTCGAGGATGAACACGGCCTCGCCGCGGTCGAGCCGCGCCTTCAGTTCCTCGACGGTCGTTTCGCCCTGGCCGTCGGCCGCGGCCGGGGCGGGCGCCTCCTGGCCGCGCACGCCGCAGAACTGCTCGTAGTCGATCAGCCGCGTGATCGTCGGCTGGTCGCCGCACAGGGGGCAGTTCGGGTTGCGCCGCACCTTGAACTCCTGGAAGCGCATCTCCAGGGCGTCGTACAGCAGCAACCGGCCGATGAGCGGGGTGCCCTTGCCAAGGATCAGCTTGACCGCCTCGGTCGCCTGGATGCAGCCGACCAGTCCCGGCAGGATGCCCAGTACCCCTCCCTCAGCGCAGCTCGGCACCTCGCCGGGGGGCGGCGGCTCCGGGTACAGGCAGCGATAGCACGGACCCTGCGGCGGCGCGAACACTGACGCCTGGCCGTCGAACCGGAAGATGCTGCCGTACACGTTCGGCTTCTTCAGCAAGACGCAGGCATCGTTGGTCAGGTAGCGCGTCGGGAAGTTGTCGGTCCCGTCGATGACAATGTCGTATGGCGCGAACAGCTGCAGCGCGTTCTCGGACGTCAGGCGCGTCTCGTACAGATCGATCTGCACCTCGGGGTTGATGGCCTGGATGCTCTCCTTCGCCGACTGGAGTTTGGACCGACCGACGTCGGCGGTGCCGTGGAGGATTTGCCGCTGCAGATTGCTGAAATCGACCACGTCGAAATCGATCAGACCGATGCGCCCAACGCCGGCGGCCGCGAGATAGAGCGCCAGCGGCGACCCGAGGCCGCCGGCGCCGATGAGCAGTACGCGCGCCGCCTTGAGGCGTCGCTGGCCGTCCATGCCGACCTCGGGCATGATCAGGTGGCGGCTGTAGCGCGCGATTTCGTTCGGGGACAGCGCCACCGGCGCGGCGGCACAGGAGGGAAGGGGTGCGTTCATGGCAGCGGGGACAGGTAGTCCGAAAGGCCACGGGTGGCGTCCCGTGGGCGAAGCGCCAGGGACGTGACCCACGGGACGCCACCCGTGGGCTTTCTACCTACAAGCCGCTAACCAAGCGCGCCGACGACGAGGCAGCAGTTGTGCCCGCCGAAGCCGAAGCTGTTGGAGATCGCCCGCCGGACGCGCCGCTCCCGCGCCACCTTCGGCACGTAGTCGAGGTCGCACTTCGGGTCGGGGTTGTCCAGGTTAATCGTCGGGTGCATGACGCCGTGGCGGATCGTCAGCGCGGTGGCAATCAGCTCGACCCCGCCGCTGGCGCCGAGCAGGTGGCCGACCATGCTCTTGGTGCTGCTGATCGCGAGCTTGCGGGCGTGGTCACCGAAGACGCGCTTCAGCGCCATCGTCTCGGCAACGTCGCCCAGCTCGGTGCTGGTGCCGTGGGCGTTGACGTACTCGATCTCGTCCGGGTTGACGCGCGCGTCCTTGAGCGCCAGTTCCATCGCCTTGGCGGCGCCGGCGCCCTCCGGATGTGGGGCGGTGATGTGGCTGGCGTCGGCGGTGCTGCCGACGCCAAGCAACTCGGCGTAGATGCTGGCACCGCGCTTCCTGGCGCGTTCGAGTTCCTCCAGCACGACGATGCCGGCCCCCTCGCTGAGGATGAACCCGTCGCGGTCCCGGTCGAACGGCCGACTGGCGCCCTGCGGGTCGTCGTTGCGCTGGGACAGGGCGCGGGCCGAACAGAACCCGCCCAGCCCCATCGGAGTGATGGCCGCCTCGGCCCCGCCCGAAACCATCACGTCGGCGTGGCCATGCTGGATCGCGCGGAGGGCGTCGCCGAGCGCGTGGGCGGCCGACGCACAGGCGGTCGAGATGGCGGTGTTGGGGCCGCACAGGCCGAACTGGATCGAGATGTTGCCGGCGGCCGCGTTGGGGATCATCTTCGGGATGACGAACGGACCGATACGGCCCGGTCCGGCCTCGCGATACCGACCGTGCTGGTCCTCGAACTCGTTCAGCCCGCCGATGCCGCTGCCGATGATTGTTCCGGCCCGCCAGGGATCCTCGCGGGTGAAGTCGATGCCGCTGTCGCGCACCGCGGCGGCGGCGGCGATGAGGGCGAACTGGGCGAACCGATCCAGCCGACGGACCGCCTTCGGGTCGATGTGGTCCTCCGGCTTGAAGTTCTTGACCTCGCCGCCGAAGTGGACCCTGAAGGCGGACGTGTCGAACTGTTCGATCTTCGCGATACCGCTGCGGCCGGCGCACAGGCTGTGCCAGTACGCCTTCAGGTCCGAGGAGAGGGAGTTGACCGTCCCCATCCCGGTGATCACCACGCGCCGGGTCATTTCTTGGCTAGCTCCCGCTCAATGTAGTCGATGGCCTCGCCCACGGTGCGGATCTTCTCGGCCTGCTCGTCGGGGATGGTGATCTCGAACTCTTCCTCCAGCTCCATCACCAGCTCGACGATGTCCAGCGAATCGGCCCCGACATCCTCGATGAACGAGGTGGAGCGCGTCACCTGCTCCTTGTTGACGCCGAGATTCTCGCAGACGATTTCGATGACTCGTTCTTCGATCGAGGATACCATACGTTCCTGTCCTCCCTCAGTGGTTCCGCGGTGGTCTGACGTCGCCGCCCCGAGACGTCGGTGTCCGGGGCAGACTCGCGCGGCGCAACACCGCGCACGGCAGGCTACCTCCACCTTGGGTTATGTACCACAGCGTACACATTTCGGGCAAGGGCTGTCGGCGCCCGCCAAGGCGGACGAACGCCTCGCCGGGGTAAAGAGGGAAAGATAGGAACGGGCCGTGGGAACGAAAAGGGGGGCGTGGGGAGCTAAAGCCCACGGGTGGCGCCCTGTGGATCAGGTTCCCAGCGCTGCGCCCACGAGGCGCCACCCGTGGGCTTTTCTCCTCACACCTCCCTGGGTTTCACGCCGCCACGTTCTGGCAGTTTACCTTGCGCTCGACGCGCTTGAGCAGACCGGCGAGGACGCGCCCCGGGCCGATCTCGCAGAACCGTTCCACGCCCGCCGCGAGCAGCTTCCGCATGGTCGTTTCCCACCGCACGGGCTGGAGCACTTGCCGGACCAGGAGCGGACCGATCTCGTCGGGGGCCGTGTGCGGCTGGGCGTCCACGTTCGACCAGACCGGGACACGGGCCGGTTGCAGAGCGACCTCGCCGAGCGCCTGTTGCAGGGTCTGGTCCGCCGGCCTCATCAGGTCGGTGTGGAAGGCGCCCGCCACCGCGAGGCGAATGGTCTTCAGGGCGCCGAACTCCGGCGCCAGCCGCTCGACCTCCGCGCACGCCGCTCTGGTGCCCGAAACGACGATGTTGCCGGGGCAAAGCAGGTTCGCGACCTCGATCAGCCCCTTCGGACGGACTCGGGCGCACAACTCCTCAACCTTGTCCTGCCCCAACCCCAGCACGCTGACCATGCCGCTGGGCGTGGCGTCGGCGGCGGCTTGCATGGCCTCGCCGCGCCGCTTGACCAGCCGCAGCCCGTCGGCGAAACTCAGCGCGCCCGCGAAGACCAGTGCGGTGTACTCGCCGAGGCTCAGTCCGGCGGCGGCGACGCAGCTCGCCTCCGCCGTCGGCTCGGTCGCCCGCAAGCTCTCCAGAGCGGCGAGGCTGGCGACGAAGATGGCGGGCTGGCTGACGGCGGTCGAGTTGAGGCGTTCGACGGGACCGCTCTCGCACACCGCGAGCAGGTCGTAGCCGAGGACGGCCGAGGCGTCGTCAAAAAGTCGCTGCGCGGCGGGAAGGGTGGCGCAAAGTTGCTTGCCCATCCCGAGCGCTTGTGCGCCTTGCCCGGGGAAGAGAAAGGCAGTCCTGGCCATCATGAGCCCTTGAAGCCCACGGACTGCGTCCCGTGGGCCGAGTCGCAAGCACAAGGACCACGAGACGCAGCCCGTGGGCTCTAAGCTGACTTCTACCCTCTGGCTTCTCACGCTTGCTCGTCTGCGTCCTCGCCACCGCCGGGGCCGGCCTCCAGTTCCGCGACGATCCGGGCGTTGAGGCGGACGGATGCGTACCGGGCAGCGACGGCCAGCGCGTTCTTGATGGCGCGCTCGCCCGAAGACCCGTGGCAGATGATGCAGATACCGTCGATGCCGAGTAGCGGCGCCCCGCCGTGCTCGTGGTAGTCGTAGCGGTCCGCCAGTGCCTTGAGCGCCTGCTGGGCGAGGTCGCGCTCGGTGCTCAGCGCCGCCAGGAGTTCCTTGCCGGCCATCTTCATCATGAAATCGAAGACGCCCTCGCACACCTTCAGCACCACGTTGCCGACGAACCCGTCGGTGACGATGACGTCGCAGGCGCCCTTGTTGATGTCGCGGCCCTCGATGTTGCCGACGAAGCGGTCCCGCAGGGGGCTGACGTTGAACAGAGCGTGCGTCTCCTTCGCCAGGTCGTGGCCCTTCTGCTCCTCCGAGCCGACGTTGAGCAGTCCGATGGTCGGGCGGTCGCGCTGGAGGATGTGGCGGGCGAAGATGCTGCCCATGACGCCGTACTGGTACAGGTGCTCGGGCTTGGGATGGACGTTGGCGCCGACGTCGAGCAGGACGCACGGGCCGCGCAGCGTCGGCATGACGGCGGCGATGCCGGGCCGGCGGACGTTCTTGAGGAACAGGCGCAGGCGGAACCCGCCGGCGACCATCGCGCCGGTGTTGCCGGCGCTGACGAGGGCGTCCGCCTTGCGGTGGGCGAGCAGCTCCCAGCAGCGGCTGATCGAGTTGTCGGGTTTCTTGCGCAGGGCGGTGACCGGCGTCTCGTCCATGCCGACCACCTGGGTGCAGTGAAAGATGTCCAGGCGGTCGCGGCCGGGGGCGTCCCAGGGGAGGAGGGGTTCGATCTGGGCGCGGTCGCCGACGAGGGTGACACGGAGGGTTGGGTCGGCCGCGACGGCCTGCACGGCGCCGACGACGATCGGACCGGGAGCGTGATCGCCGCCCATCGCGTCCAGCGCAATCTGCATGGCGTTACTTCTCCTCTTTCTCCGGCGCAACGACTTCGCGGCCCTGGTAGTAGCCGCAGTTGGAGCAAACGCGGTGCGGCTGCGCCTGCTCGCCGCACTGGCTGCAATACTGGACCTGCGCCGGTCGGATGCGGTGGTGGCTGCGCCGCATGCCCTGCTTCGAGTGGGAGGTTCGTCTCTTCGGAACGGCCATGATCGACCCCTTGCTCCGGTGTGGCCCGAGGGAAAGAAAGTAATCGTAGGGCGCGAAGGGGCTTTTGACAAGGCGGCCAAGCCCACGGGTGGCGCCCCGTGGGTCAAGCGCCAGCGACCTGGCCCACGGGGCGCCACCCGTGGGCTTTCGGTCACCTTGTCACCTTGTCAGATTACGACGGGACGCTATAACCCGCCCCCGTCGGTGGACACTTCGGGCGGTGGGAAGAACTGTTGTGAGCGCCGCGGCGCCCGCCTATAATCGGCGGGAACGAGCAACCGTTGGCGACAGCATTCGGGTCAACAGGTCATGAACGTCGATTACGTCCGACCGCGTGTGGGCGATCTGGTTTTCCAGCTGTACGGCCGGTCCCTGCACCCGGAGTTGTTCGAGATCCTCGCGAGCCGCAAGGTCCGCCGCGAGGACTACGAGTTGACCATCTGGATCACGCGCACCGGCCACGTCCTCAACTGGGAGAACCGCCACGTCCGCCTCACCGAGGTGGCCGCGGCCGGCGACCAGGATTTGCCGGAGACGCGCCGCCTGCTCAGTTACCGCCTGCGCGGCGAGCACAGCGGCCGGCTGGAGTGCGGGCACGGCATCCGCTACCAGACCACGTTCCAGGTCGAGACGCTCACGCCCGAGATCTTCCTGCACGTCCACGACGAGATCCTCGCCGACGGCACCAAGCGCGGACTGCTGCACAACTTCCAGCCCAATCACCGGCTCGCCCTCGCCCCCCTGGGATTCGTCACCGCCGAGGCCCGCGCCGGTTGCCTGTTCCTGTCCACGTTCCACACCTTTCCGGGAGAACACACCGTCGTCAAGTCGCAGTCGCTGATCGAGCGGAAGGGCTGAGTCGTCGGATTTTCGTGATTTCTCGGTTGCATTCCCGTGTGCGCTTCTCTACATTACATGCACTACCAGGATTGTGCCCCAATCCTGGCGGGGTCAAAAAGTAAAACCCTCCCTGTGTCGGACCACGATGACAACCTTGCTGGCACTTCCCCTGCTCGGTCTGCTGCTCCTCCTGGAGGGGTAGTGGTCCCAGGTACGCCGGCATCGAGCACGAACAAACCGTGTTGCGGATTGTGGCCCTGGGACCAGATGGTTCCGGGGTTTTTGCGTTTTTGGATAGGAACCTCGTTCTCGCCCGCTGATCCAGGCACCGCCTCCCGCCGTGCCGCATTCGAGGAAGCTCGCTGCGATGACGACCGCCTCCAGCCCTGGTGATCGCCTGATCATTTTCGACACGACGCTGCGCGACGGCGAACAGTCGCCGGGCGCCAGCATGAACCTGGCGGAGAAGCTGGAGGTGGCGCTCGCGCTGCGCGACCTGGGCGTGGACATCATCGAGGCGGGCTTCCCGATCGCGTCGCCGGGCGATTTTGAGGCGGTGCAGGCGATCGCCCGCCAGGTCGAGGGGCCGACCGTTTGCGGCCTGGCCCGCTGTCACCCCGAGGACATCGACCGTGCCGCCGCCGCCCTCAAGGACGCCGCCCGGCCGCGCATCCACGTCTTCCTCGCCACCAGCGCCATCCACCGCGAGTTCAAGCTCAACATGGCCAAGGAGGAGATCGTCCGCCGCGCCGTCGAGGGCGTCAAGCGGGCGAAGGGGTACGTCGAGGATGTCGAATTCTCGCCCGAGGACGCGGCCCGCACCGAGTTCGACTTCCTCGCCGAGGTCGTTCAGGCGGTCGTCGATGCCGGCGCCACGACGGTCAACATTCCCGACACGGTCGGGTACGCCGTCCCCGAGCAGTACGCGGCCGCCATCCGCCACCTGAAACAGCACGTCCGCGGCATCGACAAGGTCGTCCTCAGCGTCCACTGCCACAACGACCTGGGCCTGGCGGTCTCGAACAGTCTGGCTGCCCTCAAGGAGGGGGCGCGGCAGGTGGAATGCACGATCAACGGCATCGGCGAGCGGGCCGGCAACGCCTCGCTCGAAGAGGTCGTCATGGCGGTCCGGACGCGCGGCGACTACTTCGGCCTGCACACGACCGTCAACACCCGGCGGCTCGTTCCGACGAGCCGGATCGTGTCGCACGTCACCGGCCTGCAGGTGCAGCGGAACAAGGCGATCGTCGGCCAGAATGCCTTCGCCCACGAGGCCGGTATCCACCAGGACGGCATGCTCAAGGAACGTCGCACCTACGAGATCATGCTGCCCGAGGACGTTGGTATCTCGCGCACCGAGTTGGTGCTGGGCAAGCACTCCGGCCGCCACGCCCTGCGCCAGCGCATCCGCGACCTGGGCTATCACCTCAACGAGGACCAGTTACAGGCCGTCTTCGAGGGGTTCAAGTCCCTCGCCGACCGCAAGAAGGTGATCTACGACGCCGACATCGAGGCGCTGGCGGAGGCGCAGATCCACAAGGGACCAGCGCTGTGGACGCTGGAGGCGGTCACGTGCAATGCCGGGTCGGGGACGATCCCATCGGCGGCGGTGTGCCTGTGGCACAACGAGGGCCGCATCTTCCGCGAGGCGTCGGTCGGCGACGGGCCGGTAGACGCGGTGTTCACGGCGATCGAGAAGATCACCGGCATCGACGTGACGCTGTGCGACTACTACGTTCGCAGCGTGACGGTCGGCGAGGACGCCCAGGGTGAGGCGACGGTCGAGGCGCAGTACAACGGCAAGTCGTACCGCGGCCGCGGCGTGAGTACGGACATCATCGAGGCGAGCGCGCTGGCGTTCCTGCAGGTGCTCAACCGCATCGCCCTGCGGCAAGCGGTCGAGAAGCGTGCCCACCCGCACGAGGCGCCGCCGCGCGAGGAGGAGACGCCCCGGGTCGCCCCGGTGGCCGCCCAGAGCTAGGACTACCGCCCCCTGACGAGCCGGAAGGAGCCGGCAAGGATCTTGCCCCGCTCACGATCCGCCAAGGAACAGACTGCCGAGCAGCACGGCGAGCACGATAAGCGTGAAGACGACGTAGAGGAAATCGCGCTCGCGCGCGAAGGCGCAGACCGAAAACAGTACCCGCGCCACCGGCGTGGCGATGAGCAGCAGCAGCCCAAGCTGGATCAGGCCGCGACCACTGAAGTCGAGAGCTTCCTCGACGATCCCTACCGGGGAGCGCAGAGCGGCGGGCTCGCCGCGGAAGACCCGCAAATCGACCTCCGCCGCACCGTGGCGGACAAGGAAGATGACCCCGCCCAGCAGTACCACCGCTGCCGACAGCAGCACGCCTGCCCGCAGCAGATTTCCGAGGAGTTGCTCAATCCGCTCATCGCCGGGCGGCGGTTGTTCTTCGCTCATGTCATGGTGCTCCCGTCAGGCCCTTGCAGATCATCTGCACACCCAGCGCGAGGATCACCCCTGCGAACACGATGCGCAGGGCCTTTGTCCTTGCGACCGGCAACAGCCGTGCCCCAAGGAGCGAGCCGAGCAGCACCCCAAGCGTGACCGGCATCGCCAACCCCGGATCGATGTACCCGCGTCTCAGGTAGACGCCCGCGCTGGCCGCCGCCGTCACGCCGATCATGAAGTTGCTCGTCGCCGTGGAGACCTTGAAGGGGAGGCGCATCGCCTGGTCCATGGCGAGCACCTTGAGCGCTCCCGAGCCGATGCCGAGCATCCCCGAAAGGCTGCCTGCGATGAACATCAAGCCGAAGCCGAGCGGCACGCGGCGAGCGCGGTAACGTTTCCATCCCTCCGCGGTGGGATAAACCCCGGCGAGCCGCAACTGGGTCGCCAGCCGATCGGGCGGAGCAGTTCCGGATTCCTCCGCCCCCGCTCTGCTGGACAGATAGGCCGACAGCAGCAACACCACCCCGAAGACGATCGAGATGGCGTCGGTGGGAACGATCGCCGCCAGCAAGGCGCCCGCAAGGGCGCCGCAGGTGGTGGCAATCTCCAGAAACATGCCGATGCGAATGCTGGAGTAGCCTTCCTTGACGTAGGCGGAAGCGGCCCCGGAAGAGGTGGCGATGACGGAGACGAGTGAGGCACCGACGGCATAGTAGAGATCGACCTTGAAGACCAGCACCAGGAGCGGCACGATCACGACGCCGCCGCCCAGCCCGGTGAGGGCTCCGAGGAAACCAGCTGTCAGCGAGCCGAGCCAGACGAGCAGGGTAAAGACCAGAACCGTCATGGCTGTCCTTCGAGCTAGCGGACCAAACGCCGCCGCAATCGTTCCGTCCGAGCCCGAAGCGTAAGCGCGGGAAGCGGCCGCGTCAATCCCTCACCTGAAACGGGCGGACCAAACGCGACAAGCCGGAAGCGTCAGGCCGGTTGGTCCGCTAGCCCGGATGACGCACGGTCCGGCTAACCGCGCCCGTGCGCTATCCAGGCCAGGTAGACCCGGCGCGGAATGCCTCGAGCAGGACCGGGTGGAGCGGGCCGTTGCTGACAAGGGCGTCCGGCGTGTACGGATCGTAGGGCGTG
>JADLBT010000257.1 GCA_020847555.1 Gemmataceae bacterium | reverse complement strand
TCGCGCAGCAGCACCGTCTCGCGGCGCGTGTTCGGCAGCTCGATCCCGATCACGTTGCGCCCCGGCACGACGGCGACCCGCACCGCGGTCGCGCTCATGGACCGGGCGATGTCCTCGGCCAGCCCGACGACGCGTGCGGACTTGGTGCCGCGCGACGGCTCCAGCTCGAACAGCGGCACCACCGGGCCGGGCCTGATCTCCTTGATCTCGCCCTTGACGCCGAAGTCGGCCAGCACGTCCTCGAGCAGCCGCGCCGTGCCGCGCAGCACGGCCTGCGTGAACTCCGGCCCCGGCTTGCCGGCAGCAGGCCGTTTCAGCATGTTGACGCCGGGACGACGGAATCCCGCCTCGCCCCGGCGGAGCGACAGGCTGCCGAGCAGGCCGCCGACCACCGGCGCGGCCGGCGCGCCCGGGCTTGCCGGCACGTGCGCACCGGCAGGCGCGAAGCGTTCGGCGATGCGGCGGCTCTCGAGATCGGTCGAGGCGTCGAACTCGGGGTCGCGGGCACCCGCGTCGGCATCTGCACCTGCGGTGCGGACGCCGGGCGCGGATGCCGGTTTTGCGCGCGACGCCGGCCCGCAACCGAGATCCGGCCAGAGGGCCGGGTCCGCAGGCTGCCGGAACGGAATGGGCGTCAGCTCGGGCTCGAGCGTCGGGTGCACATCCCGGTGCGGGCGCCGGCGCAGGACGCCCGGCATCCGCACGCTCCACCGCCTGCCGGAACGCACCGGCCTCTGCCGGGCCGCCAGATCCGGCTGCCAGAAGCTGGAGGCCCAGCGGCCTTCGAGCCCGAGGCAGCCGATGAACGCCGCCAGCCCGCCGGAGAACAGCACCAGTCCCGCTACCGCTCCCGGCCGGCCGGGAATCGCGGCGGCAAGCAGGCCGGCGCACAGGTTGTAGAGCAGATCGCCGACGACGCCGCCGAAGCCGCTGTGCAGCGGCCACGCTGCGGCCGTCGGCAGGGCGGAGCAGCCGGCGGCCAGCGCCACGGTGGCGAGGATCAGCAGCAGGCTCCGCGCCCGGAATGCCGCGATCCAGCCCTGGGACAACAGCTCGACACCCCAGACGGCGGGCGCCAACGCAACGAAAACGGCGGCCAGTCCGAGCATCTGCAGCAGCATGTCGGAGACGACCGCGCCCGTCGGACCGAGCAGGTTGCGCGTCGGACCGAAAGAGGCGTGCGAAAGGCTCGGATCGTTGACCGACCAGGTCAGCAGGCTCAGCCAGATGGCGAGACCGGCGAGGCACAACGCTGCACCCGCGCTGCGGGCGATCCAGCCGGCCAGCCTGTCCTCGATCGCAACCGGAAGCAGGCGCTGCTGCTCGACGCAATAACTCTCTTGCGGCATTTACGCTGAACTGACCTATGACAGAACGGATACGATACGCGCCAGCGCCTCCCTGATCTTGGCCGGGTCGTGCACGAGTGCGACGCGCACGCGATCTTGGCCGGGATTGCACCCGTCCGGGCCCGGCTGGGCCAGGAAAACGCCGGGTACGACCTTGACACCGCAGCGTTTCCAAAGGGTTACCGCAGCCTCGACGCCGCCGCCGAACTGACCCATTTCGAGCCAGAGGAAGAAGCCGCCCCGCGGCCGGCGGTAACCATATCGGCCAGCGAGCAGCTCGTCGCAGATGTCGAACTTGGCCCGGTAGGCCTGGCGGATGACCGACACGTGCTGCTCCTCAAACCACACCGCCGCCGAGGCGTGCTGGACGATCCCCGGCATCTGCGGCGCGGTGAGATTGCGGACCTCGGCGAAGGTCTCCAGGAAGTCGCCGTCTCCGGCGGCGAAGCCGGAGCGCAGGCCCGGCAGGTTCGAGCGTTTCGACAGCGAGTTGAAGACGACGAGGTTGCGGTAGCCTTCCGGGGTCCTGGCCGCCACCTCGAGACCGCCGGTTGGCGGCTCGCCGCCGTAGATTTCCGAGTAGCACTCGTCGAAGAACAGCATGAAGTCGTGGCGGCGGGCCAGGTCCAGCGCCCGCCTTATGTAATCGGGGCTCGCCACCGCACCCTGCGGGTTGGCGGGGGAGCAGAGATAGAAGGCGACGGTACGGGCCAGGATGTCCGTCTGCCGCTCGAGCGCGTCGAGATCGGGCAGGTGCCCCGTGGCCTCCGTGGCGCTCAGGAAGCACGGCTCGCAATTGGTGGCGTAGGCCGCGCCGAGATAGGACTGGTAGAACGGGTTCGGGATCAGCATCACCGGCCGGCCCTCGACGCGCTTGCGGCCGACCGCCGGCAGCGCCGCGTAGAACAGGCCCTCGCGGGAGCCGTTGATCGGATGCACCTCGCGCGCCGGGTCGATGCGCCCGGCGAGCCCGTAGCGGCGTCCGATCCAGGCCGCGATGGCTCCGCGCAGATCGTCCGAGCCGCGGATCTTGGGATAGGTCGACAGCAGATGCCGGACCTCGGCCATCTTGTCGATCACGAAGCCGGGCATCGCCTCCTTCGGATCGCCCGCCGTCATCTCGATGACATCGGGGTTGCCGGGAGCGATGCCATCGAGCAGCCTGGCGACGCGCGTGAACGGCGACAGGATGGCACCCTGCGCCAGGGCCTCGAGGCCGGGGTTCTCACTCATTACGACGTCATCT
>JADLBT010000256.1 GCA_020847555.1 Gemmataceae bacterium | reverse complement strand
TCGAGGTAGAAGCGGAACTCGTCGGCCCGGTAGGCGGGATTGAGCGGCGCGGCGATCAGGCGCGCTCGCGCCACCGCGAGGAAGGTGGCGAGGTACTCCAGCCCGTTCGGCAGCACGATGGCAACCGGCTGTCCCGGTTGCAGGTCGGTCCGGCGCAGCTGGCCCGCGAGTGCTTCCACCTGGGCCGCGAGCCCGCGGTGGGTCGTGACGGCTCCGCCCTCGGGCAGGATGAGCGCCGGGTGGTTTGGGTCGGTGCGGGCGAGAAGGTCGGCGAGCGTTGCGGGAGCGGTCATGGCGTGTCGGCCCCGGGGTTGGCAGGTCTGCCGTGTACCATACCGGCCCCGGGGCAAAGAGCAAGCAGGTTGCGGGCCGCGCAAAGCCTACGGGTAGCGTCCCGTGGGTCGAACCCTCAAGCGCTTCACCCACGGGGCGCCGCCCGTGGGCGTTAACAACAACCTTTGCACACCAGATCCCTGTCTCTGCCCTACAGCCCGAGCAGGCGCACCTCGAACTCCCCGAACGGCGTGTCGGCCCCGACATGGACCCGGCGCAACCCATACACGTCCTGCCCCTGCCGGTTCAGCCCGGCGACCGTGGTGAGGCCGCAACGGTAGCCGAGCCGCGGGAGCAGGGTGCGGGTGTGGGGGGTGAGACTGCCGTTGGGGTACGCGAACAGGTCCGCCCGGCCGAGGCGTTCCCGGAGCACGTCGCGCGAGCGGCGCAGCTCCTCCTCCTGGCGCTCCGGGCCGCAGCGCGCCAGGATCGGGTGCGTGTGGGTGTGCGACCCGAACTCGACCAGGCCAGTCGCACGCAGCGCCGCCACCTCTTCCCACGTCAGGGTCGCCAGCGGCGAGTCGGCCGGAACCTCCGGCCGTCCCAGGTGCGCGAACAGGGCGGCCAACCGCTCGTCCTTCTCCTCTACCAGCAGATCCTTGAGCCGGCCCGTGAGACCCCGGTAGGCCGTGGCCCGCTCGCCGGGGGTAGTCAACGGCCAACGGACGCCGTCGAGGCATACCTCCTCCCGCGGCGTCGTCATCAGTGCGTAGAACAGGCGGTCCGGCCAGGCCGGCTGGCGCGTGTCCATGTGGCCGGTGACGAGGAACACCGTGGCCGGCAGCCGGTGGCGCTCCAGGATCGGGTATGCCGTCGTGAGGACGTTGCGGAACCCGTCGTCGAACGTCAGGCAGGCGGTGCGCTCCGGCAGCGGGGCTTCGCGGTGCAGCCGCTCGGCCACCTCGGAGAGCGGCAGGACGGTGTACGCGCGGGCGAGCAGGGCCGCCTGCCTGGCGAACTCCGCGACCGCCAGCTGGCACCAGTTGAAGACCGGCAGCGGGGCGGTTGTGACGCCATGGTACATGACCACGGCCAGCGAGCGCGCCTGCAGGCGCCGAATCAGACGCATGTACCCGGGGACGCGGCGGGGGGCCGTCAGGATCCGGCGGGCGAGCTTGGCGAGCATCGGTTGGCACTCCTTTACCGCGCGTGGCTCGTTCGGGAAGGAGGGAACACGGCGGGCAGGCGGAATGTACCCAATCCCGCGCGACGAGGCAACGCCGGCCGGCTGCCGGCCCGGGAGAGCCCCTGTACCGGCCCGATTGCTGCCGGGGAAAAGCGCCGTGATCGGCGCCCGTGGGGCTCATATAATGGGCGGCGTGGCCGTGCTCGCTGCGGTAGCAGCCGCGTTGCATCGCCCCATCGGGATCACACCATGACCGACTCCCCCCGCAACCCCGACCAGCCCTGGCCCCGGCAGGAATACGAGGCTCCTCACTTCCACGACGAGGATCCGGAACTCGCGGCAGACGGCACCAGCGGCGTTGAGCTGGTGAAGAAGAAGGGATGATCAAGGTCCGCGGGCCGCGGCCCGCGGGCGGACCTCGCCCACGGAGTATCGCATGCGCACTAACCCGGTGAAGCTGACCCTGAAGGCGGGCCAGCCGTCGGTGGGGACGTGGCTGTCGCTCGGCAGCATCACGGCCTCGCGGTTCCTCGCCCGTGCCGGGTTCGCCTGGCTGACGGTGGATCTCGAACATAGCCTGGTGGACTGGGAGACGGCCACCCACATGTTTGCCAGCATCGCCGACGCCGGCTGCACGCCGCTGGCGCGCGTCCCGGCGAACCGCCACGACCACATCAAGCGCGTCCTGGACAACGGGGCGCACGGCATCGTGGTGCCGATGGTCAACACGCGCCAGGAGGCCGAGGACGCCGTCGCCGCCGTCCTGTACCCGCCGCGCGGCACCCGGTCGGTCGGCGGCAGCGTTCACGCCCTGAACTTCGACGCGACGGCCAACGACTACTACGCCCGGGCGGACGACGAGCTGCTGATCGTCTTGCAGTGCGAACACATCCAGGCAGTCGAGAACTTCGAGGCGGTCTTCTCGGTCCCGGGGATCGACGCGGTCTTCGTCGGCCCGAACGACCTGGCGGCGAGCATGCGCTCGAAGGACGGCAAGCCGCCCAGCGCCGACGCGACCACCCAGGCGATGAAGCACATCCTCCAGGCCGGCAAGAAGCTCAAGGTGCCGGTCGGGCTGCACTGCGGCAGCGCCGAGGAGGCACTGATCCGCATCGAGGAGGGGTGGCAGTTCCTGGCGATCGGCAGCGAGCTGCGCCTGATGCTCGGGGCGGTCGGCGACATCTTCAAGAAGCTCGGGGCGGGTCGCAGCGGCGGCGAGATGGCGAAGTACTGAGCCGCGGCACCCGGGCTGCCGTTGCCGGGCCATGACCCGGGTAGTAACAGACCTCTTTACACCAAACTCCACGCGCGCCCCCGCTCCTGGCGGGTCGCGCTGTTTGAGGAGGGACCAGTCATGCCAATGCGCCCGCGCAAGAAGAAGGTCCGGCGCAACCGCTTCCGCCGCTGTCCCAAGTGCCAGAAGCAGGTGCGCGTCCACCAGCGCCGCTGCAAGACGTGCCACCAGGTGCTGCACGCGCTGACGTGATCCGCGCCGCGCATGGTCGGAGCCACGGCTCGACCGGCCGCACCGGCTTCTTGCGTCCCGCCGGCACATACGCCATAATCAGTCTGTGGTCGCAAGTCGCTTTCCCAGGAACACGCTCCATGGCGACACCGGACTCCCGCGCGGGCGACGTCTTTCTGCCGAGCGGACGGCTGCGGTTTGACGTGCTGACCGACGGCGCCGCCCGGGCCGTGCGCGAGGCGGTGCGCCTGGCCCGGGAGACGCGCTGGGATAGCGTGCGCAGTCCCCACATCTTCATGGGGCTGCTCGCCGTCCCCGACGCTGGCGTCCGCAACTGGGGCGAGCGCCTCGGCACCCAGCCAGCCGCCCTCCTCGGTCAGTTCCAGGAGTTGTTCCTGCAGGAGGAGTGCGACGACGAGGCGTTCCTGACCCTCAACCGCGAATTCCTCTCCGACAACGTCATCCGCATTCTCCGCGACGCCTACCAGCGGTCCCTCGACCACCACCGCCGGCTGGTCGCGCCGATGGACCTTCTCATCAGCCTCCTGACCGCCACCAACAGCATCGTCGCCGAGTGCTTCGAGCGCATCGGCGTCACGGCCGCCAAGCTGACCGAGCTGGCCGTCATGGCGGAGCAGCAGGCCCGCGACGTGTGACCGCCGCGGATTGACCCCCTTAATCTCCTTCCCACCGCTACAGCTGCCGCCGTTTTTCTCCGGACAGGCTCCCTCGCGCCTCAGCCCCTCTGGGCCGTCCCCGGCCGTCCCCGGTACAATCGACGGTCGGACGTGGAACGGAGGCGAGTCATGCGATGGTTTCTGGCCAGATCTGCGCTGGCATTGGCGATACCGCTCGGGTTGTTACCGGGGTGCCGACACTGCTGCCGGCGGCCCGCCTGCACCGCGGTCACACCCGCGCCGGCGGTGCCCGCCCCCGGTGCGCTGTTTATCCCCTCGGCTCCGCCGGCCCCGCCGTCGGCAACCTTTGAGCCATCGCCCTCTCCGGCCCCGCCCGGGGCTGTGCCGTTCAACCCTCAGCCGGCGCCCAGCGGTTCGAGTCCGCTGCCATCCGCTCCCGAGCCTCCGGCGTGGCAGCCATCCCCGCAGGTCGATGTCCGGCTCGGACCGCCCCAGAGCAGTGCGCCGGAACAGCACGCCGGGGAGGCTCCCGCGTCCGGGTTCAGCCTGCGTCCGCCAGAGGTGACGGAACAGATCACGCCGGCACCACAGAAGCCGCAGCCCCGGCCGAACCCGCCCGGACCGAAAACGCCCACCGTGGCGGTGCCGCCAGCCTCACCGCCGGCGCCGGCTCTCCCGGTCGGCATCCCGCAGTTCGCGGAAGCCAAACCCGGCGTGGCCGCCGGCCTGCGTCCGATGCTCGACGGCCTTGACTGGCTCCAGAGTAACGGCTATCGGACGGTGGTACGCATCCGCGCGGCGGGCGAGGACGACGCCACGGACCGCAAGCAGGTCGAGAAGCGCGGCCTGCGCTACGTCGCCCTGGAGGTGTCGTCGGAGTCGCTGACGCAGCAGACCCTCGCCGACTTCACCCGGCTGGTGACCGACCCGGCTGGCCGGCCGGCGTTCGTGTACGACCGCGATGGGGCGCTGGCGGGGCCGCTGTGGTATCTGCACTTCCGCACCGCTGACGGACTCGGCGACGAGGCGGCCCGCGTCCGAGCCGGAACTCTCGGGCTGCGGGAGGACCGCGACGGGGCACACCGCGAGATGTGGCAGGCGGCTCAGCGTCTGCTCGTCCAGGCCACGAAGTAGCCTTCCGGTTGGTCCGCCGCAATTCCGATGCCGCCTGCCGCCTACCCGGCACGGGCGGCGCGTGCCGCATGCCTCTCCTGTCTTGCCCTGAACGTTACTCTTTCCTGAGACAAGGTCGCGACCTATTCTTCTTCGTGGGCGCCGCGCCGGCTGCGCACGGCCCCAGCAGGCTCGCCCCTGATCGGTGAATGGGATGTCCGTCTCAGATTCATCCGCAAAACCGGCACTGCCTGACGACATCATCGGACCGCTCGCCGTCTTTATCTCGCCGGCGACCGAAACTCTCTACCGCCACGACCAGATGCGCGGGGACGTGGCGCTGGCCAGCGCGTGTCTCCTCCTGGGCTCGGTCGGATGCCTGCTGTTCGCCCCATCCGACTACTTCTTCTTTGGCGCGTCGGCCCTGTTCTGGGGACTGCTGACGCTGCGCTGCGCATGTGTGGTCGGCTCCCTGGCAGTTTTCGTCGCGATGCGACGCGGCCTGACGCCGCGCGCGTTCGATCGCACGCTTCTCGTCTGGTGCGTGCTGATGGCGGTCCAGAACGCCTGCATCGTTGCCACCCGTCCGCCGTCGTACACCGGGCATGCCGTCCTGAGCGTGCTGATGGTGCTCATGGCGTTCTGCGTCGTCCCGCTGCCACTGAAACTGCAGTTCGTGCCGGCCCTCATCACGATCGCCGCAGGCCTGGCCATGTGTTTCCGGACGGAGGCAGGAATGGGCTGGATTGCCTGCGTCGCCGTGGTGGCGGGTTTCCTCGGAGCGATCGGCTTCGGGGCGATCACGTCCTGGCAGACCCACCGGCGCAAGCGCGAGCTGTTTGCCACGGCCCGCCGCGAGAGGCACTTACGAGCGGACCTGGAGCACACCCTGGCCGAGGTTCGGACCCTGCGCGGGCTCCACTGCATCTGTGCTTACTGCAAGAAGATGAAGGATCCGGCCGGGCGGTGGCAGCAGATCGAGGTGTACGTCGGCGATCGGACGCACGCCCAGTTCTCGCACGGCATGTGCCCGGACTGCTTTGAGGACGCGATGCGCAAGCTCCCCGGAAGCGAAAAAGACCGCTGATACGGGACCGCCCGGTTGCTGCTCCGTGCCATTGGCGGCCTGGCGCGCGACCACGCGCCAGGCCGCCAGCGGCAGGAAGAACCGCCTGGTTCCTGGTTCCTTCCCGCGCAGCGGGGTTACTTTTTGTCCTTCTTCGACTTGAGCGTTTCGAGCTTGGCCGGATCCCAGATGCGAATCGTCTGGTCAACACTTCCCGAGGCGACGCGCGTCCCGTCGGGGCTGAACGCGACCGCTGTCACCGGCCGCTCGTGGGCGTAGATCGTGACCAGATCCTTGCCGCTCTGGGCGTCCCAGATCTTGACCGTCTCGGCCCAACCGCCAGTCGCGAGACGCTTGCCGTCGGGGCTGAACACGACGCTCAGCACGCCGTCGCTGTCCTTCAACGTCAACAGTTCCTTGCCCTTGGCGTCCCACACCTTGACCGTACCGTCCATGCTCGCCGCTGCGATGCGGCCGTCTGGCGCGATGGCGACACACGTCACGTCGCGCGTCGGTCCCTTGAGCAGCAACTCCTCCTTGCCGCTCTGAGCGTCCCACACCTTCACGGTCTGGTCGGCGCTGCCGGACGCAACGCGCTTGCCGTCGGCGCTGAACGCCACACTCGTTACCCGGTCCTTGTGGCCCTTGAGCGTCTGCAGCGCCTTGCCGTCCCTGGTGTCCCAGATGATGACGTTCCTGTCCTCGCTGCCCGACGCGAGGCGCTTGCCGTCCCGGCTGTAGTCCACACTCTCGATCGTCGCCTCATGACCCTTGAACGCGGTGACCGGCTTGCCGGTGTCGCCGTCCCAGATCTTGATCTCCCCGACCCACGTCTTCTTGTCCTTGAGCCATGCCCCCGTCGGGGCGGCGATGCGCTTGCCGTCGGCGGTGACCGCCACCCCCTTCACCTCCTGCGGGTGGTCCTTCAGCAGGAGGAGTTCCTTCCCGGACCCGACGTCCCAGACGCGCACCGTGCGGTCGCGGCCGGACGAGACGAGCCGCTTGCCGCCAGCGGTGTAGACCACGCCCGTGATGAAGCCGGTGTGCCCCTGCAGCACACTCAGCGGCCGGTTGCGGTCCTTTTTCTCTTCCTTCCTGGGTTCGACCTTGTCGTCCTTCTTCGGATCGGCCTTCTTGTCCTTGTCATCCTTCCTGGGCTCGACCTGCTTGCCCTTGTCCTTCTTGCCCTTCTTTTTCCTGGGATCGTCCTTCTTGACATCCTTTTTGTCGGTCTTCTGGTCGTCCTTCTTGTCGCCGCCAGCGTGGGTGAGTTCAGAGGTGCCGAGGAGGGTAAAGGCCAGGGCCGCGAGGAGCAGCCCGAGGAGGCGCATCGGCAGCCGCTGCGGCGCCGGGCGCGGGGAGGAACGGGGTCCGGTCATGGCAGGATCCTCAGGGTGGGGACACCAAACAAGTATGATTGTGGTAAGAAGAGGGGTGAGGGGCCAGGGGCCGACGCCGCGGCGCGCGGCCGACTCGCCCGACCCGTCGCCCGCGTCGCTACCCCGACTCACGCCGCGCCGTAGAACAACGTCGTCATGACTTCCCTTGCCAGGCAGCTGGAGACGGTTGAAGCGCGGTTGCAGGCCGCGTGTCGGCGGGCCGGGCGCCCTCGCGCCGACGTCACCCTCGTCGCCGTCACCAAGAGCGTCGGCGCCGACGTCGCCGCGGAACTGGTCCGGCTGGGCGTGGCGGAACTCGGCGAGAGCCGGCCGCAGGAGTTGTGGCGCAAGGCCGCTGCACTGCCGCCCGCCGTCCACTGGCACCTGATCGGCCACGTCCAGCGCAACAAGCTCGCGCGCACCCTCCCGCTGGTCCGCCTGATTCACTCGGTCGATAGCCTGCGGCTGCTCGCGTCGCTTGAGGAGGAAGCCGTGCGGCAGCAGCGCGTCGTCGAGGTGCTGCTAGAAGTGAATGCGAGCGGCGAGGCGAACAAGCACGGGTTTGCCCCGGCCGAGGTGGACACCGTCCTCGCGCCCGCCGCGGACCTGAAGCACGTCCGGATTCGCGGGCTGATGACGCTGGCCGCGCTGGCGGACGACGCAGAGGCGGCCCGGCCGACCTTCGCGGCCCTGCGGCAGCTGCGCGACCGGCTGCGGCCGCGTCTCGGCCCGCCGCACGCGCTGGAACACCTGTCGATGGGGATGAGTAACGATTTCGAGGTTGCGGTCGAGGAGGGCGCGACCCTGGTGCGGTTGGGAACGGTGCTGTTCGAGGGAGGCCCGACGTGATCGCGCTGACGGAACACGCGGAAGGCTGCGTCCTGCCGGTGCGTGCCCAGCCCGGGGCGCGGCGGACGGCGGTCCTGGGCGAGCAGAGCGGGGCGCTCAAGGTGGCCGTCACCGCCCCGCCCGAGGATGGCCGCGCCAACCAGGCGTTGACGGAGGCGCTGCGCGATGCCCTGGGCCTGAAGCGCTCGCAGGTCGAACTGCTGAGCGGGGCGAAGGGGCGCCAGAAGGCGTTCCTGATTCGCGGCGTGAAGGCGACCGAGTTGCAGGCGAAACTGGCGGCGCTCGCCGGTGGGGCCGGGACATGACTCCGCGTTTCTCGTGGCAGCGGCTGTTCTCGGTGGCGCGCAAGGAGTCGCTGCACATCCGCCGCGACGCTGGCACCCTGTTCTTCGCCCTGTTCATCCCGGTCCTCGAACTGTTCATGCTCGGCTACGCGATCGACACGAACATCCGCGACCTGTCCACTGTCGTCCTCGACCAGGCGAACACTGTCGAGAGCCGCCGCCTGATCCAGTCGTTCTGCAACACGAAGTCGTTCCGCATCGTCGATTATCCGGTCCGGACCAGCACCGATCTGTATGACGCCATCGTCGCCGGCAAGGCGCGCGTCGGCATCCAGATTCCGGAGGACTTCTCGCGCCGGACCGAACGTCCGGGGGGGCGGCCGGCGGAGATCCTCATCCTCATCGACGGCTCGGAGTCGAACATCGCCGGCACCGCGCTGAACGTCAGCAACGCCCTCGCCCTCCGCGACTCGCTCCAGCAGGCGCTGCAGGGGGCCACGACCCTGCCGGTCGAGGCCCGGCCGCAGATCCTGTTCAACCCGGACACGCGCTCGCCGAACTTCTTCATCCCGGGGCTGATCGTCGTGATGTGTCAGATGATGGCGATCATGCTATCGGCCAACGCCATCGTGCGCGAGAAGGAGAACGGGACGCTGGAGCAACTGTTCATGACCCCGGTGCAGGCGCCGGAGTTGATCCTCGGCAAACTCCTGCCCTACCTGGTGCTGACGTTCATCGAGTTCTGCGCCATCCTCGGCATCATGCGCGTCGTCTTCCAGGTGCCGATCCGCGGCCAGGTGCTCACGCTGCTCGCGCTGACGCTGCCGTTCGTGTTCACGTTCCTGGGGCTGGGGCTGCTGATCTCGACGCGGGTGAACACGCGCGAGGCGGCGGGGCAGGCGGCGATGGGGACGATGATGCCGTCGATCTTCCTGTCCGGCTACGTCTTCCCGCTCGATTCGATGCCGTGGGTGTTCTACTACATCGCGCAGATCTTCCCGACGACGTGGCTCATCGACGCGGCGCGCGGGGTGATTCTGCGCGGCGCCGGGTGGCGCGAGCTGTGGATTCACGCGGTGGTTCTGTGGAGCATGGGTGCGACGGTGTTCGGGCTGAGCATGCTCAAGTTCCACAAGCGTCTGACGTGAGAGTTAATGCGGCCACAGAGGAACGCGGATCCAAATGCGATCGGCGTTCCTCTGCGTTCCTCTGTAGCCGCTTCCTGTCAGCGCACCACCTTCGCCTTCGCCGTGAACTCGATGTCCGCCTCGCTCCGGAGGTCGGTGACGACGCGCAGCGTCCGGTTCAGTTCCCCCGGCTGATCCGGCCGGAGCGTCACCGTCAGGACGTGGACTGCCTTGCGCTCGGGATTGGTCTCGCGGACGCTGAGCTGCCCGTCCGTCCCCTTGATGCCGACGATGCGGAACGGCGTCACGCCGGTGACGATGATGCGCCGCTCTGCCTGCGTCCCTGCCTTCAACTCACCCAGCACGACGGTCATCGGACTGACGCTCAGCGGGGCCTCGATCTCGACCGTCAGGGGGACGCGCACGCGCGGCGTGGCCGGGTTGTTCGTCTGCAGCCAGACATCGGTGTACCACTTCCCGGCCGGGGCGTCGGCGCGCAGCGTGGCGGTAATCTGGTAGCTCACCTCCATCGGATCGCGCCGCACCTGGCGCACCGACGACTGGATGTAGTTGCTGTCGCTGCGTGTGCCGAGAACCTGCCAGTTACCGCCGCCGAGGAAGGAGAGCGTCACCGCCGTCGAGGGGGCAGTGCCGCGTTTGATGCGTCCGAACGACAGGCTCTCGGGGATGACGGTCACGTCGTCCCGGCTGTTCGCCTGCACCCAGAGGCGAACCTCCTCGAAGCGTGGCTGGTCGAAGGCGACGAAGATGGTGACTGTCTTGGTGTTGGTGAAGCGCCGGGTGTCCATCTGCACGAGGATGGCGGTCTCCTGACCGGGAGCCAGGTCGGTCTGCAGCGCCTGTGCTGAGGTGCAACCGCAGGAGACACGAACGGAGGCGATGTGGACGCGCCCGCCGGTCTTGTTGACCAGGCGGAACGGGTGGGTCAGCGTGGGTCCGCGCGGGACGGAGCCGAAGTCGCGGGAGAGTTCGTCAAACAGGGCGTCCGCCCAGGAGGCGGACGCCCGGTCCGTCGCACACAGGCCCAGCAGAACCACGAGGCTGTACCGGAACATGATGCCCTTTCCTGCTGCCACAGTAACCCCGCCCGGGAGCGGGCCGAACCGCCCCGGGACGTTCCCGGGTGGGAGTCCGCCAGCGCACGGGCTATCGAGGGTCTCTATGTATATCCCTCCTCCGGTCCCTCCAGTCAAAGCTCCGTGCGGACAAATCGCCCGCCGCGCGCAGGCGCCTGAGCGCAGGATTCGCGCCTGCCTCCTTGTCGCTATTCCACCTACTTTCTGCCGCCGACTTCTGGCCCGGGGGCGGAATTCTCTCATGCTCTTGTCTCGCTTGCGCCGCCGCTACAACCGGCGTGCCCCGAGGGGTAATTCGGCGCGGGCGCGGCAGAACCGATCAACCCGTTGACGTATCGGCAAACGGGTGCGCGGCGAATGAGGTGAACCCGGCGGAGCGGCGTGGTGTGCGGACAGGTTGTCCGGGGCGGGGTAGGGCAGGAGCAAGGGGGCCTGGTGGGCAATGGAATGGGTCAAGCCCACGGGTAACGTCCCGTGGGCTTTCAAAGCGTCTCTCTCCCACCATCCCCCCTGGCTCTGCGCGGTGGAGTTGCTGCAGCTACCGGACGGCAGCCGGGGCCGCAGCGGCCCCACACGCGACGACGATCCGGCCCAGTTGTCCGCGCGAGCGTACAGGCATCATGGGTTCTGCTCCATTCGGCTATTTGGGGTAAACAAAGATGGTTTTCCAGGCAGGTCCGGGCACGCTCAGCGTTTGCCGATGCGGTACAGGACGGTCCCGGTGCGGACGAAGAAGGCCCCGTCCGCCACCGCGACGCCGTACACCACCGGGTCGAGGACGTAGCTCAGGCCGCCCGGACCGCTCTCGGCCGCGGACGCCTGGCCGTCGGTCCCCCACAGAGCGTTCAACGCAACCTTCTCGAACGTTGGACCGGCCTTCAACACCGTCGTCCGGCCGTCCTTGCCGAAGAAGTAGACGTACTCACCCGCTCCGATCGGCGAGGCCCAGCACGGCGCGTCGAGGCGCTCGGCGTACTGCTGGCGCCCGGTTTGCAGGTCGAGGCAGTAGACCACCCCGACCTGATTGACGAAGTAGGCGTGCCCGCGGTGGGCCAGCGGGGTAGCGTAGCTCGCAATCGCCTTCTCGGCGGTCCAGCACACCGTGTAGCCGGACTTCCCACCCACTGCGGTTAGCTTCAGGCAGCAGTTCGACTTCGCGGCGGTTCGGGGGTCGCCCTTCCCACGTCCCAGGCCGGCGCCGACGAGTACGCGATCCCCGGACGCGGACGCGGATGGCAGGGTGTTGCCGATCACCCCATCCAGTTCCCACAGCGCCTCGCCGGTTTTGGCGTCGTACCCGCAGACGCTGCCGTTACTGCTGACGACGACCACTGGTCTCCCGCCCTGGTTGGCGACCACCGGCGATGTCCACGATGAGCGACTTTTCCGGTCCGTTTTCCAGAGATTCTTGCCGGTCTGCTTGTCCACCGCAAGCAGGTACGACGGCCCCTGGTGGTCAACGAGCACGAACACCGCGTCGGCGGTGTGGGCCAGGGACGCGCCGAGGCCGTGGTTGTTCTTGAACTCCCCATACTCCTTGAACAGAGACCGGGACCAGCGCACCTTGCCGGCGTGCGAGAGGGCGAGCAGGTCGCCGCCCTCGAAGAAGGCGTAGACGCCGGCCTCATCGACCACCGGCGTCGGGGCGGCCCGGCTGACGGTGTTGCTCCACTTCGCCTTCTGGGTCGGCGCGAATTCGTGGGTCCACAGTTTCTTCCCGGAGCGCGCGTCGTAGGCCAGGACGAACCCGCGGTCGCGCTGCGGACCGTCCACCGCGGTGACGAACACCGTGCCGTCCCAGATGACCGGGGACGACTGGCCGTAGCCGGGGAGGGCAGTCTTCCAGCCGACGTTCGTGACGGCCGACCAGCGCACCGGCAGGTCACGGGCCGTCGCGACGGCGTTACCCCGACCGCGGAACCCGGGCCAGTGGCCCCCGTCCGGCGTCGCATCCGCCGTGGAGACCAGGGGCAGGAGGGCAAGCAGCGCGTGAAGCATCAATTCCTCCGGTAAAAAGATCAGCCAATGATCGCGCGGGGTAATACGGAGTCGTCGAGGCTGTTCCTCCTGCCGCAAGCGGCAAGAAGAAAGCTCAGGGCGATTCGGGATAAGGGCGGGGTGCCGGTCGCGGGTGAGATGGGGGCTCCCCACCACGCAGAGCCGGCACCCCTCGCCGTGGTTGCGCGTCGGCCCCCGGCGCGTCGGCAGGCGCGTCGCCGGTCTCGCCTACGGGCGTCGGCCCGTCGGCCGGCCTGGGCCATTCGGGAAGTCCTTCCTCCGGTTCCTGGCCAGGGTCGTGCGGCTGAAGGCTTCCCACCCCTCGGGCGTCTGGAGTTTCGGGTTACCCACCTTCAGCCGTTCGAGGGCCTCGTTGGTGTACTTCTGCCCGACCGGCAGCGCTTCCCAGGCTGCGATCGAGAGCGGCTGAGGTGCGTCCGCAACCTTCCGGCCGCACCCGACAGGGGCCAGCGCACACGTCAGGATGAAGATGCCAAGCGCCGTTCTCATGAGGCTCCCGCTTGTGCCCAGAGGAAAGTTCTTTCGCCGACCCTAATCATTCAGCGTCACGATCTCGCCGCCGGCGCGCGTCGAGAGAGCCCGGTACGTGTTGAGCGGGATCGAGTCGGCCACGAACCGGACCGACCCGTCCGCAAGGGCGAAATTGCCTCCCCCGGTGTGCTCGCTCCGGAACGCGCCGTAGACGGTCTCGGTGTTGTCGTGCCGGTTGAACGGGTGGAAGGTGGAGCCGGATGAGTACCCGAGGTAGCCGTAGGCCCACGTCCCGCCCATCTCCGTCGAGGGGACGCCCTTCGGCATGAAGTCGGTTTCGCCAACAAGAAGCGTGTTCGACGTGCCGTCGGTGATCGCCCCGATCGTCGTCGGCTGGCGGTTCGGGCTGGTCGGCGTGGTGGCGGGACTATGCAGCGGGATGATCGTACCGTCGAAGACCGGCGGCGCCGTCATCCCGTAGAAGGACCAGTAGGCGTACAGCTTGCAATCGGGCGAGCCGGCGTTGAACAGGTAACTGCAGTACGCCCGCTCCTCCGTACTCCCCAGCGGGCCGCTCGGCGGCGACATGGTGGGGCAGACGTAGGTCGGGATGAGCATCTTTTGCAGGCTGGCGTTGGTGTAGCCGTCCCCGTTGGAATCGACGGTGCTATTGCGGGCCTGCGTTCGGTCCCACCGGCGAGCGACCGCATCCTGCTCCAGGTAGGGCAGGATCAGGATGAAGCCGGTGACATAAGTGTTGGTCGTCTCGTTCGGCAGGCGGTCGAGAGCGCTGTAGGGGAACATGCGGTGGCCCGCGTGGTAGCTGTGGACGGCCAGGCCGATCTGTTTGAGGTTGTTCTGGCACTGGGCGCGGTTGGCGGCCTCGCGCACCTTCTGGACGGCCGGCAGGAGCAGGCCGATCAGGATGGCGATGATCGCGATCACCACCAACAACTCGATCAGTGTGAAGCCGGGACGGGGACTGCGCGCGGACATGGCGAGGCACCTCCTTATGGGAAGGAAAGGTGAGGTGCATCGCGCACGGAAGCGAGACGAAACTCGCGGCGGTAGCTGAGCAGCCTCGGGGTGAGTCTTGCATTCTTGTTGAGACTGAGTTTCAACAAGACTTCGTCATCATACCAGGGGGCAAACGGGCGTCAAGAACAATCAGAAAAATGATTGGAAAAAACAGGCGATGGCAGGAGCGGTGGTCGCAGGTACTGGGACATCGTCTCAACAGGGCGTATGAGCGACCTGCAATGGTGCAGGTTGGCGAGCGCTGGAAAGTCGCGGCCATGAAGAAGGCCGAGGGTCTCGGCGGCTGTGCTGCCCTGGAGGATCTCGGTATCAAGACCGTGATCTCATTCACGGTCCAGTAAATGGTGTCCGGGCCGCGCACGCCGCGCACGCCGCTGCGCGGCCCGGACAGACGGCGGAGGATCCGACGATGGACACACGCATTCGTTGGGCACCGTGCCTGGCCGCGGCGGCGCTGCTCGCCGGCGCGTCCCGCGCCCCCGGCCAGTCGCTGCGGGTCAGCTTCGACGCCGGGCTGCGGGCCGACCGGGCGGACGGCCGGGCCGACCCGTGGGTCAGCCGCGGCGTGGAACTGGTGGCGGGCCGGTTCGGCAAGGCGGTCCGCGTCGGCCCGGGCGGTCAGCTGATCTACGCGGCCGAGCGGAACTTCCGGTCCGGTCGGGGCACGCTCGCCTGCTGGTGCCGCATCCCCGAGCGTCCCGGCCCGCTCGACGTCCAGCGGCTCGTCTTCGTGCAGGCGAAGGAGCGCGGCTACTGGACCGCCCTGGCGACACTGGAGTGGCAGGAGTCGGCCTTCCGGGCGATGGTGTTTGATTTCTACCACGGCCACGGGTGGCACGACCCTGCGGCCCTCCCGGCGTTCAAGGCGGAAACGTGGCACCACGTCGCCCTCGTGTGGGACCAGGGCCGCGGGGCGAAGTTCTTTCTCGACGGCAAGCTGCTCGGCTCGACCTGGGACAGGCAGGCGTGGTGGGAGCGGCCGACCCCGCACGCCATCCACCTCAGCTACCCAGGGGCCGCCTACGACGAACTGTGCGTCCACGACCGTCCGCTGACCGACGCGGAGATAGGCGCCCTCGCCCGCGCCAACCGCTGGCAGGTGCCGGACGCGCCCGCCGGCTGGGACGCAGCCGCCCGCGATCGACTGGTGCGGAGTCTCGGTGCCGTCGGACTGGACCGCCTGCCGCGCGTCGAGCTGGCGGTGGAACGTGCGGGGTCGCCTGTCGTCATTCGCCAGGCTCGCGTGCGCCAGATCCTCGACGACCGGATCCCCGCCTGGAAGGTCGTCGATGGCCGCCTGAACCTGTTCTGGCCGGAGTGGCGGGCGCCGACGCTCGGCGACGTGGATTACAGCGGGTCGGAGCTACGAGTGGCGTTCGAGCCGGGGCAGGAGCTGACGCACCTGATTCTGCGCGGACTGGCGGGCGGGTGCGTGGTCCACGGCGAGCGCGGCGGGTATGTCAGCCGCGCGCCGGTCGTGCGGGTGCCGGCGGGGCTGCACTTCCTCGCAGCGGATCGGCTGCTGCCGGGTCTGACGGGGTTGCGCGTTCCTCGCCGTGAGGGGATGAAGCTCCACGAGATCGTTGCCCTCGCGGTGGACGCCACGCCCGGCAAGTCCGACCGGCCCGTTGTTGCCACCCCGCTCACGGGCCGGCTGGAGGCGGAGGCGTTGCAGGATCTCGCCGACGACCTGCGCGTCCGCACCCTGCCGGAAGAGCGGCTGGTCCTCGGCAAGGGGGCGGGCGGCGGGCGCCACGCGGTCCCCGCCCTGAGCCGCGTCCATTTCATCACGGAGCCGGTGGCAGCGGCCACCCCGGTGGAGGCAGTCGGCGTGCGGCTGCGGGTCGTGGCGCCGTGGCGGGAGAGCGTCTGGTGGTTGCGCGTGCAGGATCCGGTTAACCCGCGCCGCGACCTGATGCACGTCCCGCTGCGTGTCGTCAACCCGGCCCCCGGACGTGCGGTGACATTTGACGTCGTGCTGGACTTCTGGGACGTCATGCTCGACCCCGGCACGCGGCTCTGGGTCGAGCTGCTCCCGCACCACGAGTTGCACCTCGTAACAGGGGAGGATGAGGGCGCGTTGAGCCTGTGGAGCGGCGACCGCGCCCGGGTGCTGAAGGAGTTCGGCCACACCCAGAGCCAGCTTGCGTACTCGTACTGGCAGCTCGGGTCGGAGGCGAACGGGACCGGCGGTTCCGACCCGGCGAAACCCGGCTTCGCCCTGCTCGGGAGTATCACCCATAATCGCGAGCTGAAATTGACAATGGAGTGGGTGCGCCGCCACATCCCCGACCAGCCGCTCGTCAACGACCTGTGGCAGATCACCCACGCGAAGGCGGTGTCGGCGCCGGTCGTGCCGCGCCTGCGACCGGCCGGCGCGCCGGACTGGGCGGTGTGGGGCCGCGAGCTGCTCGAACGCTTTCGCACGATGGCCCACCACTGGGCGGACCGCCAGGGGCCGGACGGCCAGCTCGGCGGTGGGTGGAACGACGACACCGATTTCCCGGGGGTGTTCCTCTGCCTGCCGCTGCTCGGCGACCGCAAGACCCAGACGATGTATACCCGGATCTTCGACGGACTGGAGGAAACGGGCTACCTGGCCAACGGCGTGGCGCGCGGGCCGATCGACGCGCTGCACGCGACCGACTTCCTCAGCTGGCGCGCCCACCTGATGCTGTTCGATTACGGCGAGCCCCGCCACGTCGAGCGGGCGCTGACGCTGACGCGCGAGCTGCACCGCTGGACCGTCGTGGACAGGAACGGGCATCGGCGCTTCCGGACCGGGTTCTACAGCGAGGACGGCCCCGGCCACCAGCCGGCAACGGAGGTCGGCGACGGCGGGCTGATCGAGCCGACCGGGGCCGGCCGCGACCCCGGGCCGAACCGCAACTTCCTCCGCGACCCGCTGTTCTGCGCGTGGTACGCGCGCAACCCGGCCGTCCTGAAGTTCGTCCGCGAGGTGGCGAAGGGCGATTACGCGCGGGCCGCCAGCGGGGCGAAGCTCGGCGCCTACGAGGCCTACCCGTTCTACTCGTACTTCGTCCTCCTCGGCGACCGCAAGTACCTTGACGGGCCGGCGGCCCCGTTCCTGCGTGATCGCTGGAGCCTGCCGATCTGGCGACGCTTCGCCGAACGCCTGCCCGACGGCAAGCGCCTCGACGCGCAGCTGCTCAAGGGGGCGGCGGCGAAGGCGCCGACGGAGGAGCAGTTGACGGCGGCATACCTCGTCGGCCGGGACCGCAAGTACCTGGTGCGGGCGCTGCGCGCGGCGTGCGCGCGGCTGGAGGGCGGGTGGCAGTTCCGCGGCGGGGCGGCCGGCGGCGCCAACGACCATTTCCACGTTCCCGGCCAGGCTGCCCTCAGTCAGCTGTACCTTGGCAGCGCTCTGACGTGGCTGCGGCCCGCCAGCATCCTCCCGCCGCTCGCCGTCAGCTGGGACGGGCTGGAAGCCGACGTCGCGGCCCACGTCCTGCAGGCGTCCCCGCAGGAGCTGCGCGTGGCGCTGTACAACTTCGCCGACCGGCCGCGCCAGGTGCGGATGCGGGTGTGGGAACTGGCCCCCGGCACGTACCGGCTCCGGGCGGGATCAGACGCCGACCAGGACGACCGCATTGACGGCCCCGCCGCCGAGCGCGAGCTGCCGCTGCAGCGGGCGTCCTGGGTGGACCTGGAACTGCCTCCTCGGCAGGTCCATCTCGTCGAGCTGCGGCAGGCGCAGGCGCGGCCGCGACCGGAATTACTGGCAGACCTTGCCGTCGGGAAGGGGGACGTGTACTACGACCGGGCGACGGACCGGCTCAAGGTGGTGGTCCACAACATCGGCGCCGCAGCGGCCGAGAAGGTGGTCGTGCGCTTCGAGACGGCCGACGGCACCCTGCTGGCGGAGCGGGTGATCGCGCAGCTGGAAGCGCCGCTCGACCTGCGACCGAGGACCGCCGTGGTCTGGCTGCCGCAGCCGCTGCTGCACCCAACCGCGACGATCACCGTGCGGATCGATCCGGAGAGCCGGGTTGACGAGATCACCCGCGCGAACAACCAGATCGTCTGGCCAGCGGTCCGAGCCCGAAGCGTCAGCGCGAGACACGACGAGATCCCTCGCTGAGGACTTTGGGACCAACCCCCTCTCCTTGCAGGGGAGGGGTTTGGTCCCAAAGTGCTGCCGCATCGGGCTCGGACAGCCGGTTGTCACTGTGCAGGGTGCTCCGGCCCAAAGACACCTGGCCTCGCCGTTCACGCGCGGGTGAGAATCTCGTCGATCGGGCTGGTCTGCGGGTCGGCCATCGGGATCGGGCGGCCGTTGTGGTAGTGGTTGCGGCGCCCGTCCAGGCCGAGAGCCTTGAAGTAGGTGTGGAACAGGTGGCCGCCGTTCACCTGCCGCTCGGTCACTGCCGTCCCGTTGGCGTTTGTCGCCCCGGCCACCGCCCCGCCCCGGATACCGCACCCGCCCAGCGCTACCGACCACGCCCGTGACCAGTGGTCGCGACCCATGTTGCGGTTGATGTTCGGCGTCCGCCCGAACTCCGACATCACGACCACCAGCGTACTCTCCCACAAGCCGCGCTGCACCAGATCCTCGATCAGGCAGCTGAACGGCCGGTCGAACTCGCCGATCTGCTCGATGTGGAAGTCGAAGTTCTCGTGGTGCGTGTCGTAGTTCGAGTGCGTCACCTTCACGAACGTCAGCCCGTTCTCCAGCAGTCGCCGGGCGAGCAGCAGGTGCCGGCCGAAGTCGTGGCTGCCGTAGCGGTCGCGGTCGCGCGGGCTCTCGCGGCTGATGTCGAAGACGGCGCGGCGCTGCATCAGCTGAGCCGCCTGGTCGTAGGAGTGGGTGTACGCCTCTGTCTCGGCGGTGCGCCGGCCGAGCTGGAAGCGGCCGTTCAGCCGCTCGCGCAGCTGATTTCGCTGCCGGTCGGCGGCCTCACTGACGTCGGTCGGCCGGAGCGTGTTGGCGGGCGGGTTCCCGTCGGCGAGGGCGACCGAGGCGAAGCGCGGACCGAGAAAGGCGGCGTCCTGGCGGTTGGTGCCGCCGTCGCCGCGCGGCGTGATGTGGATGTACCCGGGCAGCGGGTTCTCCTCTCGCCCGAGCAGCTTGGCCGCCACCGACCCGAGATGCGGGAACTCCTCGCCGGGCGTCCGGCGCCGGCCGGTGTGCATGATGTATGTGCCCAGGCCGTGGTCGTCGGTGGCGGTGTTGATGCCGCGGACCAGGGCCAGGCGATCCATGTGGCGGGCGGTGTACGGTAGCAGTTCGCTGATGCGCGTGCCGGCGACGTTGGTGGCGATGCTCTGGAACGGCCCGCCGGTGTTGGTGCCGGGCTTCGGATCCCACGTTTCCAGCTGGCTGACCCCGCCGGCCATCCAGATCACCAGCACGCGCCGCTCGGCCCGGCGCAGCGTGTTCGCCGCCGCCGGCTCGACCATACCGCGAAAGCCGAGCAGGCCGGCGGTCCCGACCGCCCCCGCCGCGCCGGCCAGGAACCGCCGCCGCGACACGAGATGGTCCGCCGAATTGCAAGCGTAGAATGGTTTCATGACGCGAGCCCCCCTGAAGTCATTTTCCAGGCAAAGCCCACGGGTTGCGGCCCGTGGGCGAAGTGCCGGAGATTCGACCCACGGGCCGCAACCCGTGGGCTTTGCGCAGCACTCAGTAATTGAATCGGAACTGGGCCGACGCGAGCACGGCCCACGCCAACTCCTGCAGGGCCGCGGCCCGG
Source organism: Gemmataceae bacterium (assembly GCA_020847555.1). The sequence continues at coordinate 27,559 of JADLBT010000256.1, read as the reverse complement.
TCGCCGGTCCGCCCCCGCAGGTAGTCCGCGACCTCGCGCCGCTCCTCCTCATTCGGGTAGCGCGTGAAGGCGCTCAGGTACAACTCTTCCGCCACGGCGGCGTCGTCCTTCAGCTTGCCGAGGCGGTCCATCAGGTTGCCCGGCCGCGGAGTGAGCCAGGTCCGCATTAAGGCTCCGTTCTGCAGGAACAGCGCCTGATCGAGCGTCGCCTGGAAGCCCTCGTCGGGCGTCCCCGCCGGCCCGCCGAAGATGCCGACGAAGGCCGTCACGTTCGGCGCCAGTTTCGCGAACACGGCTGCGTCGGTCGCCTTCTTGCCCAGCGCCTTCCGCTCGGCGTCGGTCAGCCCGGTCGCCTGCATCATGCTCCACGCGAACTGCTCCGGCGACAGCCCGCGGACCTGGGCGACCGCGAACGTCTTCGGGTCCGGCAGCTCTTTTGTGCCCTTCGGCAAGGCGCTGGAACGCTGGTACGTCTGGCTGAGGGCGATCTGCTTCAGGAACGCCTTGACGTCGTACTTCAGAGCGGCCAGTTCGTCCCCCAGCGCGTCGAGCAACTCGGGGTGCGCGGGTGGGTTGCTCGGATGGTCGTACTCGACCGGGTCGATGATCCCGCGCCCCATGATCAGCGCCCACAGCCGGTTCGCGGCGGTGCGGCGGAAGGCCGTGTTCTCCGGCGCCGTCAGCAACGCGCCGAGGCGGGCGCGGCGGCTGAAGGCCGGAACTCCCGCCGTCCCCTTGCCCGGCTGGACGGCGTACTCCTTCCCCCTGGGCTGCTTCGGCTCGGCGAGCGGCGGGCCGCCCGGGAGGCGCGGCGGCGTCGATTTCGTCAGCTTGGGGTCAAACACGGACTGGTAGCTCACCTCGCCCTCGGCCTTCTCCGCGAACACACTCACCTTCTTCGCGCGGTCGTTGAGCAGGTAGCTCCGGTTCAGGAACGCGAACACGCCGTAGTAGTGGTCCTGGCGGTAGTGGCTGACGAGCGGATGGTCGTGGCACTGGGCGCACTGGAGGTTCATGCCGAGAAACAGACGGCTGATGTCGCGCGTGATCAGGTGCGGCTCGGCGTCCCGGTCGAGGTAGAACTTCGCCGCCGCGCGCGTCTTCGGGTCCGCCCCGTCGGCCGACAGGATCTCGCGGACGAGCTGGTCATACGGCTTGTTGGCGGCGAACGAGGTGCGTAGATATTCTTGCCACTGCGCCTGCGGGACGTGCCGGCCGCCGCGCCGGTCCATCAGCAGGACATTGAACACCTCCGCCATGTGTCGGGCGTAACTGGGTGCGTTCAGTAGGCGGTCGATCAGCCGGGCACGCCTGTCCGGCGCCGGATCCTTCAGGAAGGCGCGGGCCTCGTCGGCGGTCGGGATGGTGCCGGCCAGGTCGAGGTAGACGCGGCGCAGGAACTCGGCGTCCGACGCGAGCGGGGCCGCCAGCTTCGCGTACCCGGAGGTGCCGGCGGTGATCGCCCGGTCGATGCGCTGGTGCAGCGGTTCCTGGGCGCCGGCGCGGCTGGCGGAGGCAAGCACGGCCGCGGCGCAGAGGGCTGCGGACAGGAAGCGGTGAGGGAAGGTGGGTTGGCGCTGCATCAGGCGGATCCTTGGCAGGCAGGCACAGGTCGGGGTGGAGACCGCGTTTCGCGGCGGGTTTCGCAGGGCCGAACCCGGGGCGACCGCGGCTCATCTTTCTTCCACCCACGATAAATCGCGGGGCGGTGAAGTCAAGCGCTTTCCGCTGTCCCGCCCCGGCCCGTTGCCCGCCCGCGGGCGACCGGCCACAATGAACCCTACGCGGTCCAGGACGACTCATCTCACACAGGAGTGGCCGATGGACAAGATCAGCGTCGCCGAGGCCCGGCGCCTCGAGGCGGTCGGCAAGCGGGTCCGATTGCAGGGCTGGGTGCGCACCCGGCGCGATTCCAAGGGTGGGTTCAGCTTCCTCGAACTCAACGACGGCTCCTCTCAGGGGAACGTCCAGGTGATCGCCGACAACAAGCTGCCCAACTACGAGGCCGAGGTCAAGCACCTGACGATCGGCACCAGCGTCACCGTCGTCGGCGAGGTTCGGGCGTCTCCGGCGAAGGGGCAGGCGACCGAGGTGCAGGCGCAGGAGGTCGTCGTCCACGGCCCGGCCGACGCCGAGACGTACCCGCTGCAGAAGAAGGGCCACTCGTTCGAGTTCCTGCGCACCAAGGCCCACCTGCGGCCGCGCACGAACACCTTCGGCGCCATCGCCCGGCTGCGCAACCAGGTCAGCCGATCGATCCACGAGTTCTTCCAGGAGCGTGGGTTCCTGTGGATCCACACGCCGATCGTCACCAGCAGCGATTGCGAGGGGGCCGGCGAACTGTTCCGGGTCACGACCATCAACCCGGACGAGCCACCGCGCCACGACGGAAAGACCGACTGGGCCAGGGACTTCTTCGGCCGGCCGACGTTCCTGACCGTCAGCGGACAGCTCCAGGTCGAGTCCTTCGCGTGCGCGCTCGGCACGGTCTACACGTTCGGCCCGACGTTTCGGGCGGAGAACTCGAACACAACGCGCCACCTGGCCGAGTTCTGGATGGTCGAGCCGGAGATGGCCTTTTACGACCTGAACGACAACATGACACTCGCCGAGGCGTTCATCAAGCGCATCATCAAGGATGCGCTCGACCACTGCGCCGAGGACATGCAGTTCTTCAAGGAGCGCATCGACGCGACCGTCCTGCCGCGGCTGGAGGGCATCCTCAACAGCGAGTTCCTGCGCATCCCGTACACCGAGGCGGTCGCGGTGCTGGAGAAGTCAGGGGAGCAGTTCGAGTTCCCGGTCGCGTGGGGCAAGGATCTGCAGTCCGAGCACGAGCGCTACCTGACCGAGAAGAAGTACCAGAAGCCGGTCATCCTGTACGACTACCCGAAGGCGATCAAGCCGTTCTACATGCGCGTCAACGACGACGGCCAAACGGTGCGGGCGATGGACGTGCTGGTGCCGGGGGTGGGCGAGATCATCGGCGGCAGCCAGCGCGAGGAGCGCCTGGACGTGCTGGAGGGGCGCATGCGCGACCAGGGACTGAACCCGGAAGATTACTGGTGGTATCTGGACCTGCGCCGGTTCGGGACGGTGCCGCACGCCGGCTTCGGGCTCGGACTGGAGCGGACGCTGCTGTTCCTGACCGGCATGGGGAACATTCGCGACGTCATCCCGTTCCCGCGCACCCCGGGCAGTGCGGACTTCTAACCGAACCAGCCCGCAGCGCGAGCGACGGGCGCTTTGAAGCGCCCGTCGCTCGCGCTGCGGGCTGGTTCCAATCACTTCGGCGCGGTCCGCGGCACCGGCAGGCGGTCCACGAACCCGGCCCCGGTCCGCCGCAGTTCCGCGACCGTCAGCGCGCGCATCCGCTCCAGGGTCGCGCGGTGTTCCGGCCGGAGGGCCAGGTTCGTCAGCTCCTCCGGGTCGGCCTCCAGATCGTAGAGTTCCTCGATCTCGTTGGCCACCAGCGTCCGGATGTACTTCGTCTTGCCCAGGCGCAGGGCCACCCACCACGGCACGGTATCGAGCAGATCCATCTTCGCCGGGTCATCCGTGTCCTTGCCGAAACGGCGGCCCATGTGGGTGACGAGCATCGGCTCGTCCCAGCGCTGACCCGGCTCCTTCAGCAGCGGGGTCAGGTCGCGGCCGTGCATCTTCCACGGCAGGTCGAACCCGGCGAACCGGAAGAACGTCGGCGCGAAATCGACCCCGCTCACCGGCACCGGGCACGTCTTCCCCTGCGGCAGGGTGCCCGGCATGCAGAAAATGAGCGGCGAGCGGATGGTCGCGTCGTACGGTCCGAGCTTGTGGCGGAACCCGTGCTGACCCCAGGCATACCCCTGGTCCGACGTGAAGACGACGAGCGTGTTCTCCAGCTGTCCCGTCTCCTCCAGCACCTTCAGCAGCCGGCCGACGGCCTCGTCCAGGGCGAGGGCGCACTGGTTGTAGCGGCGCACCCCCTCGGTGAGGGAGCGGCCCTTCTTATCCTCGTAGTCGCCCTTACCCTTGTAGATCGGTTCGCCGTCCTTGTTCTTCGCCCAGACGTTGAGCTTCTGCACATACGCCGGCTTGCCGGTGCGCGGGCCGAACAGATCGGCCGGGGTTTCGACCTTGACGCCCGGGTACGCCTGCAGGTGCCGCTCGGCCGGCGTGAACGGGCCGTGGGTGGCGCCGTAGCACAGCCACAGGAACCACGGCTTCTTGTTGTCGCGGTGCTGGCCCCGGATGAACTCGACCGCCCAGTCGGTGTAGTTGTCGGTCGGGTAGCCCTCGACGAGGCGCGGCTTGCCGCCGTTGAAGCTGATCAGTTGCTGCTTGTAGTAGTTGGGGGCGTTGTTCGGGTGGGCCGGGCGGTTCCAGACGGCCTGGTAGTCCCAGTCGCGGCCGAACCCGGCGTCGGTGCCAGTGTGCCACTTACCGATCTGGCCGGTGAAGTATCCGAGGCGCCGGAACACGGCCGGCCAGAAGCGGCACTGCTCCGGGTCGTAGCTGCTCGACGGATACTGCCCGCGGAACGTCATCGACTGGACACCGTGCGGGTGCAGGCCGGTCAGGATCGACGCCCGCGACGGAGCGCACCACGACCCGTTGTAGGCGGCCGCGAACCGGACGCCCTTTTTCGCCAGGCGGTCGATGTTCGTCGTCCGCACCCACTTGTGGGCTTCGGGGTAACAGCTGAGGGTCCGGTACGACTGGTCGTCGGTGTAGATGAACAGAATGTTCGGCTTCTTCCCCCCGGCCTTCTGTCCGGCTGTTGCCCCGGCGGGGCGGAGGGCCAGGGCCGTCAGGGCGAGGGCGGCCAACACCAGCCGCGGCTGCGGAAATGCGTGGTACATGCGGGGGCTCCCCTGGATGGATGACACGGCGATCGCCGATTACCGACCACGGTCAGGCGCCTTGCCGTTGTATCCGCACTCCGGGTGGCCGCCCAGAACGCGCCGCGTGGCTGCACGTGCCCCCGCGGGTCGAGCCGCACCGGAAAGGAAAAGACCGCGGGGAGGGTGCTGTAACCCTCCCCGCGGTCTGCACAACCGTGGCAAGCGATTGAGGGCCGTGTACATCACCAGGGTCGGCCCGGGCCTCTGGTCGGTGAGTTCGCTGAGCGGCCGGCGCGTTTCGAGTGGATCGTCGTGGTAACGCCACGCGCTGAGCAGCTCGCGGTCGAACAGGTCGAAGACGAACCAGGCGAGCTGGTCCTCGTGGACGAACGGGATGAAGGCCACCCCGCCGACCGGATCGACGCAGTACACGTCGATGCGGACCAGTTCTTCGAGGGCTTCCTCGAAGCGATCGTTGGCCCGCTCAGCTTGCTCCAGGGCGTCCTCGCGGGCGATGAGAGCGAACCGATCGGGGCGGCCGGGGCGGTCGGTGAGCTTGCGGGCACGCAGGTCGTGAAGCTGCGCCTGCAGCCGGTGCTCGCGGGCGGACGCCATCACCGATTTCACGTAGGCGAGGGCGCCACGGGCTCGGTCGTATGTCCAGGGCCGGATCTTTCGGGTCTGGCGCCTGGCCTTTGGTCGTTTCATCGGAAGCACTCCTTGTTGGGGTGAAGGCGGTTGGGACTATCGCCAACTTGCCCCCGCCGCTATGATTTAGAGGGCGGAGGGGGGCCAACAGGTTCGGCGCTCAAGCTGGTCCATGTTTCCTGCATCCCTTTGCCACCTTGACCACTCTAATTGTGGGAGGATCCCGTGCCGTTTCGACGGCACTTTCCCCCTGGCCGCTGGGCCGGGAGTAGACGGAAACACCAAGAAAGACAGGCCAATAGATGTTCTCCTCGCTGCGGATCGGTCGGGCCTTCGGCATCGACATGTTCATACACTGGACGTTCTGGCTGCTGCCGGCCTCGCTGGTTCTGCTGGGGACCGGCGGGGAGGGTGCGGAGCTGGCCCTGAACCTGACCGTGCTGGCGGCGGCCTTCGGCTGCGTGCTCCTGCACGAGCTGGGCCATGCGTTGACGGCCCGTCAGTTCGGCGTCAGCACCCGCGACATCACCCTCTACCCGATCGGCGGTGTCGCGCGGCTCGAACGGATGCCGGAGCGGCCGGCTCACGAGTTGTGGATCGCCCTGGCAGGTCCGGCCGTGAACCTCGTCATCGGGGCGTTCCTGATCACCGTGCTGATGGTGATGTCCCTGCTCGATCCGACGTTCATGTTGGGGACGGCGGTCGGTCTGATGCTGTTCCGGCTGCTGATCGTGAACGTGATGCTGGTACTGTTTAACCTGCTGCCGGCCTTCCCGATGGACGGCGGGCGGGTGCTGCGCGCTCTGCTCGCGATGGGGGTCGGAAATCTGCAGGCGACGAAGGTCGCGGCGGGCGTCGGGGTGGGGATGGCCGCCCTGATCGGACTGGTCGGGATATTCTTGCTGTCCAGCCCGTGGCTGGTGGTGATCGCGCTGTTCGTGTTCGTGGCGGGACAGGCCGAACTGCAGGCGGCTTACCTGCGCGAGCAGCGAGCCCAGCTGGAGGACGAACCGCCGGCCTTGCAGCCCCTGACCGACCCGTCGATCCCGTTCTTTTACATGCAGCCGCGGGTGACGGTCTACACCTGGGACGCGGAGACACAGACCTGGGTGAAGGAGCCCAGCGACCGGCGCAGCCGGTCGCTGTGAGAACAGGTGCGCCAGCGCGTGAGCGCTCCTCAATAATAGTCCGAGCGCGGCCGGTGCGACGAGGCGGAGATGGCGAGCAGTCCCTTGACGCCAGCGGTGATCGTCAGGGCGAGGCCGATCAGCGAGAGGAAGAACACCACCGGCACCGCCCCGGGCATGCGCTGCCTGTCCCACGGATTGGAGAGCGTGACCGCCAACCCGATCGCGAAAATCCCCGCTACAAACAGCAGTTCCAGGGCGATGATGAACGCCATCACGCTGCCCGTGATGATCAACCCGTTGGCGCGCGGGTTGCGCATCACTCCGGCCGCCACGAAGAAGAACACAACCGGGATGACGTAGATCACCAGCGCCAGGAGGCTGATGAAGAAGATCGCCTCCCCCGGCGGTGGGCGGCGGTCCACGGTGAAGATGAACACGTAGAAGGCGATCAGGACCATTAAATCCGCCACGCCGGCGACGATCATCCAGATGGCGGCGCTGGTCCGGCGGCCGACGTTGATCGGGCCGTCGCTGCGGCGATATTCGCCCTCTCCGTAATCGTCGTAGTCCCGGCGGGCCGGCGGGCGCGCCGGCGGTCGGTCGTACTCATACGGGTCGTCGCGATCGCGGGGCGGGGCGTACCTCGCCGGGGCCGGTTCTCCGGCCGGCTCCGGCCCCGACTGGCCGGTGGCGTGGAAGGTGTTATTGCAGAGCGGACAACGGACATGCTTGCCGACCATCTGGTCGGGGAGGTTCAGCGCCTGGTTGCAGGACGGGCAGGTGACTTGCGGCATGACGGCTCCAGGGACAGTTCATCCCTCCCGCGGGGGCGGGCCGCGGCGGGGAAAGGTCACTCACGTTGTACGACCGCGGCGCTCGCGTTACCAGCCGCGAGCGCCAGCGCGCGGTCAGGTCACTCCCGCGCGCTGGCGCTCGCGGCTGGTAAATACTCCCGCCGGCAGCAGCAGGACAGGCAACTCCCTGACAGAGGTGGCATCAACGATACGCATTCTTTACCGCCGGGTTTCCCATCGCGATCAGCGCCCTGATCCCCGCCGTGACGTTCACGGCGATTGCCGCCAGGTACATGACCAGCATCACCAGCAGGACGACGACCGCGGCACCTCCGCGGTAGCGCGAGGTTTCCGCGATGTTAATCAACGACACCAACGCTCCCAGAAGCATGAAGGCCGAGAGCACGAACGCCATGACACAGCCGGTGATAACCATCCCCTTGCCGCGCAGGTTGCGCAGCATGCTGGAGCCGATGAAGATGAACACCGTGGGCGTGACGATCACAATCAGGACACAGAGGAGCCCCATGAGGATGGCCGCCACGACGGCGTCGCCCCGGCCGCCGAAGCCGCTTACCGTCCCGCCGGTGATGATCATTCCCAGGAGGGACAGGCCGGCAAGGGCAGTATCAACGATCGCGGCCGCGAGCATCCAGCCAGCGGCGCCGCCCGCCACGGCGCGGGCGCGGCTGTCCCCGTGCCCGCGCTCGCCCCATTGGTCGCGGCCGTAATCCTCATCGGGGGGCGGGACCGGCCCGCTCTGGCGGGGCGGCGGGCGGTCGTAGCCAGGCGGCGGCGCTGGCCGTTGAGGTGGTGGTTGGGGCGGCTGGTATGCGGCCGTCGGCGCCGGGGCTCCCGCGGGGGCTCCGGCCTGAAAAACGTGGCTGCACATCGGGCAGCGCACCTGCATCCCGATCATGTTGTCCGGCACGCTGAGCGCCCGGCTGCACGCGGGACAGTTCACTTGGGGCATGGTGTACTCCGAGGACAACGCGGCTCCCTGTCCTCACCGCGACGACAGCGGCCGTTTCAAAATCTTCCGACCAGCCCCGAGCGCCAGCGCGGGGGGATCTCGCGCTGGCGCTCGGGGCTCGTTTGGCAACCGCTACTTACCGAGCGTAGGCCGCCTTCACCTCCGGCCGGCCCAGAAGGATCAGGCCGCGAATCCCCCCGATGATGCTGAAGACCACGCCCAGGAACGAGAACAGCACGATGAGGACGGGGAAGAGAATCAGGCTGCTCACCCCGACACCTCCGCTCATCGCCGCCAGCATGGTGATCGCCCAGAAGCCGCCGTAGGCGAGGGCCTGGAGGGCGGCGATGAAGGCGAAGATGCACGCCGTGATCACCATTCCCCTGGCCCTCAACGAGGCGAGCAGACTGGCCCCCACGGCCATGAAGATCACCGGGATGAGGTAAATGGCCGACAGCCCTGCCAGCACGGCCATGCTCTCGGCCGCTCGCGCAAAGGATCGCCCTCCTTCCATTCCGAAGATGAGGGTGGCGAACACGACATAGGCAAGCAGGCAGAACAGGAACCCGAGCTGGAGCCACAGCACACCCTTCTTGGCGATCCGCCTGGCCTGTTTACGATCCGCTGGCGGCGCCTCCTCGAAGTCGAGGTCGTCGAGTCCCTCACCCGCCGGCGCGGGAGGGCGGTGGGCTCCGGAGCGCGGCGGTGGGCCGGGCGGAGCGTCGTCCTCGAACTCGAAGTCGTCCACGGGAGGCGGGGGCGGCGCCGGCGCCCGGGCGGCCGGTTTGCGCGGGGGCGGCGGCGGCGGGGCCACATCCTCGAAGTCGTCCACCGGGGGGGGCGGGGGTGGAACCGGGCGAGCGGCCGGCTTCGCCGCGGCCGGGCGGACCGGGGCCGGCTCAACGGCCTCAACGACCGGGTGGGCGGCCTCCGCCAGCGGGACGCGAAAGACGTTCTTGCAGGCGGGACAGCGAACCTGCTTGCCGACCGCCGTCTCCGGTACGTTCAGCTTGCGGCTGCACGCCGTGCATTTGACAAGGGGCATGGGAGCCTCCGATCGGAACCGGGTGTCTCGTAATCGTCGCGGAAGCGGCCTTCCGCGTCAACAGGTTAGCCCGCAGTTTCCACCCTCCGAACGGCCCCGTCCGCCGCAACGACGGGGATCTGGCGGAGGGGTGCGGACCGATTCCTCGCGCACACTCCCGCCCGCCGGCTGCGACCGGGCTGCATGCCGTCCTGATCCTGTGAGGGATGGAAACCGCTCGCTCCGCGGGCGGTGGGCGACGGCCGGACCGGCGCGCCCTACGATTTGCGGACCTTGTACAGGTGCGTGGCGAGTCCGTGCAGCGACTCGGCCGCCTCCATGACCGTCTCGGTCAGGGTCGGGTGCGGGTGAATCGTCAGCGCCAGGTCGCGGGCCGTGGCCGCCATCTCGATCGCCAGCACCCCCTCGGCGATCAGTTCGCCAACGCCGGCGCCGACCAGCCCCACGCCGAGCAGCCGGTCCGACTCGGGATCGACGAGCAGCTTGGTGAGCCCGTCGGGCCGGCCGAGGGTCGTCGCGCGCCCGGATGCGGCCCAGTGGAACCGGGCGACGCGCACCTCCCGCTTCTGCTGGCGCGCCTCCGTCTCGGTCAGCCCGCACCAGGCGATTTCCGGGTCGGTGAACACCACCGCCGGGATGGCGCGCGGCTCCCACACGGCTGGCTCGCCGGTGATCACCTCGACCGCCACCTTGCCCTCGTGGGCCGCCTTGTGGGCCAGCATCGGCTCGCCGGCGACGTCGCCGATCGCGTAGACGTGCTCGTTCGTCGTCCGCCGCCGCTCGTCCACCCGAACGAATCCCTTCGCGTCCACCTCGACACCGGCCTGCTCCAACCCCAGGTCGCGCGAGTTCGGCCGGCGCCCGACCGCCACCAGAACCTTCGCGAACGTTGTTTTCGGCTCGGCGACGCCCTCCCCCTCCAGGGTGGCGCGGATGCCGTCGGGAACCTTTTCCAGCGCTGTCACCTTGGTACTCAGGTGGATGGCGTGGAACTGCCCCTTGAGGCGGTTCGCGAGCGGTCGCACAAGGTCTGGATCGACGCCCGGGAGCAGGGTGTCCATCAGTTCGACGACCGTCACCTTGCTGCCGAGAGCGGCGTAAACGGTGCCCATCTCCAGCCCGATGTAGCCGCCGCCAACGACGAGCAGGGTGGGCGGCACGTCCTCCAGGGCGAGCGCGCCGGTCGAATCGAGTACCCGCGGGCTATCGACGGCCAGGTGTGGGAGGCGCGTCGGGCTCGACCCGGTGGCGACGATGCAGTTCTGAAACCGCACGGCCCCGCCGCTCTCCAGGCGCAGCTCGCGCGGCCCGGTGAACGTCGCGCGCGTTTGCAGGTAGTTGACCTTCCGATCCTTCGCCGACCGGGCGAGGTGGCCCGACAGCGTGTCAACTACCTTCTCCTTGCGCGCCCGCAGGGTGTCGAGGTTGATCCTGGGGGCGTCGAAGTGGATGCCCCAGCCCTCGCCCTCGCGGGCATCGGTGATCAGGCGGGCGGCGTGGAGCAGCGCCTTGGACGGGATGCAGCCGACGTGGAGGCACACCCCACCGGGTTTGGCGGCCGGGTCGATCAGGGTGACCTGCAGTCCGCGGTCGGCCGCAAGGAAGGCGGCGGCGTACCCGCCGGGTCCGGCGCCGATCACGACCAGTTCGCTCTCCGTCACGTCGGCCATGTCCGTCGTCCTCGCAGGAGAGTTGGGGAGTCAAAGCCCACAGGCTGCGCCCCGTGGGTCGAGTCTCCAGCACTTCCCCCACGGGCTGCGCCCCGTGGGCTTTGGCTCCTCACTCCTCACGCCCACGCTCACTCGCTCCCCCATGTTCGCGTTTCGCCGGCCGTTCTTCAACACCCGTTGCGCTCGCCGGTCGTTGGATCTGGGGAATGCGTTCCGGTTATGCGTGCAGGAGCATGACGAACGGGTTTTCCAGCATCTCCGCTACCGCGCGCGTGAACCGGGCCGCGTCCGCCCCGTCGATGACCCGGTGATCGTAGGACAGCGACAGCGGCAGCAGCAGGCGCGGCACCACCTGCCCGCCCCACACGACCGGCTCCAGCCGCCCGCGCGACAGCCCCAGAATCGCCACCTCCGGCCAGTTGACGATGGGCGTGAACGCCGTCCCGCCGATACCGCCCAGGTTCGTGATGGTGAACGTCCCGCCACGCATCTCGTCGGCCCCGAGCTTTTTGTCGCGTGCCCGCTGGGCGATCTCGGTCAGCTCCTGGGCCAGCTGCAGCACGTTCTTTTTGTCCGCGTCGCGGAGTATCGGCACGAGCAGCCCGCGCTCGGTATCGACGGCGACGCCGATGTGGACGTACCCCTTCTGGATGAGCTGGCCGTTGGCGAGGTCGAGGCTGGCGTTGAACTGGGGGAAGCGGCGCAGGGCGATGGCGGCCGCCTTGAAGGCGAACGCGGTGACGGTCAGCTTCGGCCCCTTGCCGTCCTGCTGTTTGCGGAACGCCTCCAGGTCGGTAACGTCGGCGCGGTCGTGCTGGGTGACATGCGGGATGAGGGACCAGGCAAGGCCCATCTGCTCGGCGGTCCTGCGCCGGACCGACTCCAGCGGGCGGCGCTCGACCGGACCCCAGCGCTCGAAGTCGGGCAACGGCGGAGCCGCCGCCGGTCCGCCGCGGACGGCCGCGCCGCTCGCCAGGTCGCGCACGTAGGCCTTGACGTCCTCCTGGGTGACGCGGCCGTTCGGGGCGGTGCCGCGCACGAGGCGCAGATCCACCCCCAGCTCGCGCGCCAGGTGGCGGGTCGCGGGTCCGGCGGGGACGAGCTTCTCGGCCCCTTCGGGGGTCGTTGCGGCCACGGCGGGCGCCGGTCGGGCGGGCGCGGGGGGCGGTTCGACCTTCGGTGGCGCTTCCGGTTTCCGTTGCGGCTCCTCCGCGCGCGGCGGGGCGGGGCGCGGGGGTTCGGCCGGGGTTGCGGCCGGCTTGGCCGGAGCAGCCGCCGCGCCGTCCCCGCCCTCGACGCGGAACAGCGCCTGGCCGGTCGTGACGCGGTCGCCCTTCTTGACGAGTACCTCGGTTACCCGGCCGGCCATCGGCGACGGAACCTCGACGGTGCTCTTCTCGGCCTCGACCTCCAGCAGCGCCTGCCCCTGGCGCACCTGGTCGCCGGCCGCGACCCTGATCTCGACGACGTCTCCCCCCTCGACATTTTCGCCCAGCGCGGGGAGTTTGATCTCGCTGGCCATGTCCTGTTCCCCCCCTCAACCTCTCGTCCGTCCCGGAGGCCGCGCCGGATTCCCGATGGGGCGCACCTCCCAGGGGTAGTGTAGAGGAACGAGCAAGGCCCGGCAGGGACTGACGCGCTGGCGGGCCAGGGCTTTGCCGATGTGCGACGCCGCTCGTAAGACGAGCGACAGGAATTAGTCGCCCCCCTCCCCCCAGGAGCGAGGCATCCGGCGGTGTACCTTCATGGGCCGGCCCGCTGCCCCGCTTGTGTTTCGTAAAACCCGGAGGCGACCCGATGGCCAGTGACCTCATCCACGGCTCCCTGCCCTCCGCCCCGCCAGCGCCGCCGGAGCCGGACCAGTCGGTGCGCGCAGCCCCGGCGGAGACGCCCCGGGCGGACCGCGAGCCGGCGTTCGTCAAGCAGCGCCTGCACTCGCTCGACGCCTACCGCGGGCTGATCATGGTGACGCTCGCGTTCAACGGCTTCGGGTTGGCGGCGACAGCGACGAACCACCTGCGCGCCGAGGGCTCCTCGACCTTCTGGGCGACCGTCCACCACCACTTCGAGCATGTCGAGTGGGTCGGCTGCGGCTACTGGGATCTGATCCAGCCGTCGTTCATGTTCATGGTCGGCGTCGCGATGGCGTTCTCCTACGCCAAGCGCAGGCAGCAGGGCCAGTCCTACCCGCGCCTGCTCGGGCATGCCGTGTGGCGGTCGCTGCTGCTGATCTTCCTCGGCATCTTTTTGATCTCCAACTGGAGCCGCTCGACGGTCTGGTCGCTGATGAACGTGCTGACGCAGATCGGCCTGGGGTACACGTTTCTCTTCCTCCTCTGGGGCCGATCACTGCGCGTCCAGGCGGTCGCGGCGGCGGCGATCCTCGGAGGGACGTGGCTGCTCTACGTCCTGTACCCGGCGCCCGGGATCTACCCGGACGGGGCGCCGGAGGTCGGCGTCAGTCGCCAGTGGGCGCGCACGAACCTCGCGGGCGTTGGCCCGGCGTGGCACAAGAACGCCAACGTCGGCCAGGCGATCGACCTGTGGCTGGTGAACCAGCTCCCGCAGCGCTCGCCCTACACGTACAACAGGGGCGGCTACCAGACGCTCAACTTCCTGCCGTCGCTGGCGACGATGCTGTTCGGGCTGATGTGCGGCGAGCTGCTGCGTTCGCGCTACGGGCACGGACGGCGGCTCGCCATCCTGACCGCGGCGGGGCTGGCGGGGCTCGGGGCCGGCTGGTTGCTCGATGCAACGGGCGTTTGTCCGCTGATCAAGCGCATCTGGACGCCGGCGTGGGCGCTGTACTCGGCCGGCTGGTGCTGCCTGATCCTGGCGGGGCTGTACGCGGTCGTGGACGCGCTCGGGTATCGGCGCTGGGCGTGGCCGCTGGTGGTGGTGGGCGTCAACTCGATCGCGATCTACTCCATGTCGATGCTGCTCAAGCCGTGGGTCGCCTCCACGTTGCGGACCCACCTTGGACAGGACATTTTCGACCGCTGGGGTCCGCTGTGGGCACCAACGGTGCAAGCCGTGCTGGTCGGGCTGATGTTCTGGCTGGCGTGTTGGTGGATGTACCGCAACAAGGTCTTTATCCGCATCTGACGACCTTTCCAGGAAGTGCCTCATGTTCAACCCCGTTCCACCGGCCGACCCGAAAGGTCAGCCCGAAGAACCTCAACCGCCCCTTGAGGGCGATGTTTTTCGGGAGGAGCCGTGGAACACGGCGGAGGATGACTGGTCCGAACACGGAGAGGCCGGCGACTTGCTGGCAGGAATGCCTGAGCCCCAGGTGCAAGTGGTCTCTCACCTCGCCGCCACGATGACCGCTTTCGGCGCGGGATTGATAGTTCTTGGGAGCCTTCTGCTCTTGCTCAGCGTTGCAGTCGGTTTCAGCATTTTGGAATGGTTGATACGAGAGGCACCGAGAGGGCCGGAGATAGCTCGAAGCGTCGTGTTTCTGACCTGGGATGGACTGGTTTTCCTCCTGGGGGCAGGAATAGGTGTTACCGGCATCCTGACCCGTCGAGCGGCCAGGCTCTTCCGCCAGGCCGCCGCGGCAAAGGGGGATGCGACCTGGCCTCTGGCACATGCTCTCCGGCACCTGGCGTTCGTTTATCGCCTCAAGATCTGCCTGTTCATCAGTGTTGCGCTGGCGATCGGATTCTGTCTTGTCATCACCTGCGGGGTGAGACCTTGACCGGCAGGGCGCGAAACAGATCGAGCGGTTCGTCGCTGCCGTTATTCCCACCGAACGACGACGCCGAGATACTCATCCTTCTTCTTCAGTAACCCCTCATACGCCTCGCCGAGCTGTTCCGGGGCGAGACGCTGCGTGATCAGCCCGCTGAGATTCAGCCGCCCCGACGCGAGCGCCCCGAGCAGCCAGCGCTGGGCCTTGTCGATGTCCCAGGCGCCGGCGAGGCGTGTGTGGGCCGGCTCGAATAGCATGTTGCCGTGGGCGCCGGTCACCTCCAGATAGCGGCGGTGCAGGTCGTCGTAGAAGTTGACCTCCTTCGCCAGCCCGCGCGGGCTGCCGACCACCACCACCTGCCCGCCGTCGCACGCCAGCGCCATCGCCGTCGGCACCGCGCCCGGCACGCCCGTCGCGTCGGCGACGACCTCCGCCCCGCGCGTCCCGAGGTAGCGCGCCAGCTCGGCGCGCCCGCCGTCCTCGCCCGGGTCGATGACGTGGTCGGCCCCGGCCGCGCGGGCCGCCGCGCGCCGCATCCGGACCGAGTCGAGGCCGATCACCGGGTAAGCGCCGGCGGCGATCAGGCAGCGCAGGCTAAACTGACCGATCACCCCCAGCCCCAGCACCGCCGCGGACCGGCCCAGGGTAATCCCGGCCCGGACCGACGCGCCCATGCCGTAGCGGGCGATGCACGCGACCGACGCCTTCTCGGCGTCGAGGTTCGGCGGCAGTCTCCACAGCCGGCCGCGCTCGTGGCCGAGGGTGAGCAGTTCCGCGGAGGCGTGGTTGCCGGGGTAGCTGACGCGGTCCCCCGGCTGCCAGCCGCGCACGTCGGACCCGACCGCCGCGACCGTGCCGGCGGCGCTGTACCCGGAGCGGAACGGGAACTTCCAGTCCGGCAGGTTCGGGTCGCGCAGCCACTGGTGCGTGCCGGTGTAGACGGCCAGCTCGGTGCCGGGGCTGACGGCGCTCACCTCGGTCTGCACGAGGATCTGGTTCGGCGCCGGCGGCGGCAGCTCGACCTCGCGGACCTCGACCTGGAACGGCTCCCGAATGACGGCCTGACGCGCGCGCATCGACGCTCACTTTCACATGATGGGGCCGGGTGCTGCAGTGGGGGCCAAAGCCCCCGACCCCTCACCCCCTCACCCCCGGCCCCTCTCCCACCAGGGGAGAGGGGAGAAAAACCGGACAGCATCCCCCGGACCGTGAATCAGGGCAGGTGTCGAGGCCCGTCAACTCCCTCCCGTGTTATAGCCTGCGGGCCGCCGCCGCGTCCACGACGGCGGCGCGGCCGCGCGGGCGGGCGGGTCGTATCCTGCACTCCGATGGCGGACACAGTGCAAGACCCGAGCCAACACGTCGAACCGGAGCCGCGCCACTCGCTGGCGCGGTTCCTGGCCCTCAACCGCACCGTCGCCGTCGTCCTGCTGGCCGTGCTCCTGTTCGGGCTGGGCGAGGAGCTGTGGGGGCCGTTCATGCCGGCCTATCTCCGCGCCCAGGGCAAGCAGGCGGCCCACGTCGCCGAGGCCACACCGGCCGGAGGCGACGCGGCCGGCGCCGTCGGCTGGGCGGCCCTGTGGGCGGTGGGCGTGTACGGCTTCCTGCGCAACCTCTTCGAGGGGTTCTGCTACATCGGCGGCGGGCAGCTCACGGCGCGGCTCGGGGACCGCGGATCGCTGATGCTCTTCGGCGTGCTGACCCTCGCCGGCTACGCCCTCTTCCTCGCCGGGTCGGTGTTCGCCGAGGGGGCCGCCTGGGTGTCGGTGGTCGCCGCCCTGCTCATCGTCGGGTGGGAGCCGCTGTCGGTGCCGGTCACGTTCACCACCGTCGGCTCGACCGTCGCCGCCTCGCGACGGGGGATGGCATTCGCCGTTCAGTCGATCCAGACACGGCTGCCGAAGATCCTCGGGCCGGCGCTGGCCGGCGTCGCTATCGGGGCGCTGGGGCCGTTCGCCGGGATGCGGCTGCTGGTGGCGGCGGCGATGGGCCTGGCGGTCGTGTCGCTGGCGATGCAGTTCCGATACATGCCGCACCGTCAGCCGCCGCCGCCCGGCCCGTCGAGCTGGGCGATCCTCCGCGACCTGCACCCGACGTTGCGCCGCCTTCTGCTGGCGGAGGTGTTCACGCGCTGGTGCGACTGGCTGGTGCGTGACTTCGTGGTCCTGTACGTCCTGCTCGTCCTCGGCGTCCCGCCGTGGGCGGCCGGCCTGTTGTTCGCCCTGCAACACACCACCGCGCTGCTGACGTACCTGCCGGTCGGGAAGCTGACCGAGCGGGTCGGCCTGCAGCCGTTCATCGGCCTGACGTTCGTCTTCTTCGCGCTGTTCCCCCTGGCCCTGGCGCTGGCGCCCGGGCCGGGGTGGCTGCCGGTCGCGTTCGTCGTCTACGGCCTGCGGGAGGTCGGCGAGCCGGCGCGCAAGGCGCTGATCACGTCCCTCATGCCGGAGGCGGTCCGCGCCCGCGGCGTCGGGCTGTACTGGGGGATGCGCAGCTTCGCGATTTGCTCGGCGTCGGTCGTCGGCGCGGGGCTGTGGGGGGCGGCCGGTCCGTCCGCCCTTTTGTACGCCGCCTTCGCCCTCGGCTGCGTGGGGGCCACGGTCTATTACCTGCTCTGCCGGCGCGGGGCCGCCCTGGCAGCCCCGGCGGCAGGGTGAGCCCGAGGGATGACTTCCGGGGAACCACGGTATGGCGAACGCGCACACTCCGACCACGAACGCGGGCGGCGGCTTCAAGATGGAGCCGCTCTACTGGCTGCTGCTGGCGGTCCCGGTGGCGGTCGGCCTGCGGATCACCCATTACTGGGAGTTGGGGTTGTTCCTGGTGTCGGCAGTGGCGATCATTCCGCTGGCCGGGCTGATGGGCCGGGCTACCGAGAATCTCGCCGAGACGATGGGCGCCGGCATTGGCGGGCTGCTCAACGCGACGTTCGGCAACGCGGCCGAGTTGATCATCGCCCTGATCGCCCTGATCTCCGCCGCCACCCTCGACCCGACCATCCCGGAGGAGGCGGCCCGGAGCCAGCGCATGCTCGGCCTGGTCAAGGCGTCGATCACCGGCTCGATCATCGGCAATATCCTGCTGGTCCTCGGCCTGGCGATTCTGTTTGGCGGGGTGTACCACAAGCGGCAGCTGTTCAACGCCACGGCCGCCAGCATGGGCGCCACCCTGCTCGCCCTGGCCAGCGCCGGCCTGCTGATGCCGACCATCTACTACCACATCTACCCCGCCAGCCATCCGACGGCGGCCGAGCGGCAAACGATCGTCCACCTGAGCGAGGAGATCGCCCTGATCCTGTTCGTGCTGTACGCCCTGAACCTGGTATTTTCCCTGCGGACCCACCAGCACCTGTTTGCCGGGCCGGAGGACCAGGTGCCGACGACGGGCGAGCACCGCCAGCCGGAGTGGAGCCGGCGGACCTCGCTCCTGGTGCTGCTGGGGGCGACGGCCGGCGTCGCGGTCGTGAGCGAGTTCCTGGTCGGGTCGGTGGAGCATGCCGGCAAGGCGCTGGGCATGAACGAGGTGTTCATCGGCGTGATCGTGGTCGCGACCGTCGGCAACGCGGCCGAGCACTCGACGGCTGTGCTGGTGGCGCTGAAGAACAAGATGGACCTGGCAGTGACGATCGCCGTCGGCAGCAGCATTCAGATCGCGCTGTTCGTCGCCCCGGTCCTCGTCTTCATCAGTCTGCTGCTCGGCGGGCCGACGCTCGACCTGCATTTCTCGACAATGGAGATCGTGGCAGTGCTGACCGCCGTCGGCGTGCTGGCGCTGGTGAGCCAGGATGGTGAGAGCCACTGGATGGAGGGGGCGATGCTGCTGGGGGTGTACGTGATCATCGGGCTGGCGTTCTACAACCTGCCGCGGTCCGCCCTGGCACCGTGACCCCGGCCCCATCATGCAGGGCCAGGGGAACAGCTGCGCAAAGCGCACGGGTGACGGCCCGTGGGCCAGGTCTCCAGCATTTGGCCTACGGGCCGTCACCCGTGCGCTTTCAATGAGAGGTGCGGGGGTGGTCAGGGCTGGTCGAACGCGATGATCACGCAGGTGACGTTGTCGCGCGAGCCGCGGCGGAGCGCGAGGTCTACCAGATGGTCCGCCCAGTCCTGCGCGTTGGGGAAGCGCTGCGGGCCTTCGCGCAGGTCATCCTCGGTGATGTGGTTCGTCAGGCCGTCGCTGGCGAGCAACAACCGATCGCCGATCTGTGGCTCGAACGGGTGGATGTCGGCGTGCTCGAACGAGTCGGGCGCGCCGAGGAAGCGGTGGAGCATGTGCTGCAGCGGACTGCAGCGGGCCTCTTCGGGCGTCAGGGCGCCGTTGAGCACCAGGGCCTGGGCGACGGAGTGATCGACGGTCAGCTGCGTCACCTGCCCTTTGCGGACCAGGTACGCCCGGCTGTCCCCGAGGCCGGCGACATAGACGCGGTCGTTGTTCTGCAGCGCCAGGACGGCGGTCGTGCCCATGCGCCGGCCGAGCGGTTGCTCGCGGCCGGCCTCGACGATGGCGGCGTTGGCCTCGGACAGGGCGCGCTGGATGGCGTTATTCGCGTTGGGGTCGGCGGCCAGCTCGTTCTGGACGACGCGGGGGATGATGTCGGCCGCCAGGCCGCTCGCCCGTTCGCCGTGCTCCTGGCCGCCCATGCCGTCCGCGACGAGGAAGAGGCGGGTGGCCAGATCGACCACGAAACGGTCCTCATTGTTGGGCCGCACTCCCTGTGCGCTCCGGCTGCCAACGTGGAGGACGAAGTCGGCCATGCGAGGTGCTCCGGTTCGTGGACCCAGGTTGGTGCGGCAGCCGCCGACCCCGCCCGGTCCTTTTGCATAGTCCATTCTACCCGGTTTTGCAAGCCCCAACCACGGGTCGTGTAAAGGACAAGCCGGCTGAATTCGCTTGCTTTGCACCCGCTTGTGGGGAGAATGGCAAGGGGATAAATACCGTTGCGCTGGCCTGCTACCCACGAGCACGAACCTCCGATACCCCGACCGGAGCCCAATACCCCAACCGGCGACGGTGGGGATAATCCCTGTTCAGCCGATGGAGAGCTGCGAGGCAAACCAGCCCGCCAGCACCTTCTACCACAAGAACGGCTGGCGGGAAGTGCGCCGGCGCTTCGACAAGGATTCAGGAGTCAACAAGGTCGTTTTCCAGAAGGTGACCGGCCGGGAAAACAGAGAGGACGCATCTATTTTTCGTTGACTGGCGTGTCGGTTGGCGGGCGGGGACGTGGCACAGCGGCGGTTGCACCCTGGGTCCGTTGCTCTGCCGGCCGATTGGACGCAGTGGGCCGCGGAGATCCATACGAAAGCGGCGTTGCGGCAGTCAGTAGCGCGGGACCAGCCGTATGGTGCAGACACCTGGGTGCAGGCGGTGGTGCAGCGCCTGGGCTTGCAGTCCGCGCTGTGGCCGCGGGGCCGGCCCCGCCAGCAGCCGACCGAGGTACTGCCGGAGGTTGATAATTAGCTGCGTCCCCTTTGTTTTCCCGGCGGCGCGGGGCAACTAATCGCTTGCTTGCCTCGTCTTTAGTATGGCTGACCGGGGATGCATCCCGGCATGCACAACACGTGTGCTCGCAGTCGGTAAGATGCCGACCGGAGGGGAAGCATGTCGCCGCAATTCTTCCTGATCCTGACGATTACCGGGTGCCTGGATACCAGCTCCGCACAGGCTGATCCCAGGGAGGAAGCCATTCCAAGAGTTTATCTTTGTACCCTGGAGTACACAGTTGCCTGGGCATCCCGTACTACTCCTCCAAAGGATTACCAGCGCAATCGTTCGATATCCTGGGTCGAGGTCTATTTCCCGAGGCACAAACTGGCTCATCGATTAGGTGCCGATGGGTTCATCGAGGCGGCTCCGCAACGATATGAGGGTAGCAAACCCATTGCCTTCGACAATCTCCCCAGGAAGCCGTACCCCGAGATGTGGCGTGACTACTGGCCTTCGCGCGCCCACTTGCTGCCGGAACTTTCCCTCACGGAGCAGGCTCGAAAGGAACTTGGGCGGAAACTCGAGACGTTCTCGAAAATAAAGGACAAACACCGAACAACTCTGAAGCCCTTGGATGAGA
The DNA here is from genome assembly GCA_020847555.1 of Gemmataceae bacterium. The sequence continues at coordinate 6,715 of JADLBT010000256.1, read as the reverse complement.
CACAGGCACGTCAAAAAGCAGCCGTATTCGTGAACGAAGCCCTCAAAAAGAAGACCTATAAGGATGCTGAAGGGAAAGAACACCCGTTTCCGCGCGTCGCGCCGTCGGATTGGATCTACGCAGAAAGGAGGCAGGATCGATGGTGGCTGGGGATCAATCCCCCTGCTGGCGTTACGGTTGCTGTCTCCTTCAAGCTCGACGGCTCTGATCCAGCACTAGAGCAAGCGTCTTTTGCACTGGAGTGAGCCGCCGTCCCAGGAACTTCCCCCGGCGGCGGGGTGGGTTGAGAGGAACGTCCCGAGGTGGAGCCTTGCAGGTAGCGCGCACCGTCTCCGCACCTCCTCGCCCTTTGCCTTCGTGCCTGCGCGCTGCTCGCTGGTGCTGGTCACGCTCGTCCCGCGGCCCCTCCCCGGTTCCGCCGTCGGTCAGGTAGCCGGCACGGCCGCAGGCGGTTCGATCTTCTTCAACTCGTACCCCAACGCCTGCGCCCGCCGCTCAGCCCACTGCGAGCGCCCGCAACACCAGGTCGCGCACGTCCGTCATCGCCACCTCGTCGCCCGGAGGCGCCGGCCCGTCGCCGATCAACACCGGCCGGTCCTGCGTCTCCACGACCGGCGCGCCGTGGCTCCCCTTCACCAGTCCGGGGTCGAGCGGCACCACGTCGAACAGGGTGCGGAAGCCGAGTTTCTTCCGCACCAGCCGCCGCACCATGCGCCCCATCGGCCAGAGCAGTTTCGGGTCGAAGAACAGCTCGCACGGGTCGTAGCCCGGCTTGGCGTGGATGTTCACCGTGCGCGCGAAGTCGGGGGCACGACGGTCGTCCAGCCAGTACGGGTAGGCGAACCACGCATCGCGCTCGGCCAGCAGCACCAGGTCGCCGGCCCGGTCGTGCCGCAACCCCCACTCCACCCGCTCCGCGCCCGCGGCCGCCTTCGCCACGCCCGGCAGGCCCGCCAGCGCATCGCGCGCTCGCGGCAGGTCGGCGGGGTCGTTGACGTAAACGTGGGCGATCTGATGATCGCAGACTGCGAAGGCGCGGCTAGCGAACGTGTCGAGCATCTCGCCGAATGGCCCGTCGCGCACGCGGAGCAGGCCCGCCCGCCGCAGCACCCGATTCGGCTCGAGCGCACGGGTCACCTGCAGGTGCGTGTACTCGTTGACCACCCAGACGCGCGCCCCGCGCGCCCGCGCCGCGTCGAGGAGCGGGGCACAGGCGTCGTCCAGTTCGCGCAGCAGGCGCGGCCAGTCGCAGCCGTTCGGACCGTGTCGCTGCGTGTCGTAGTCGAGGTGCGGCAGGTACACGAGCGTCAGGTCGGGCCGCTCGGTGCCGAGCACCGCGGCGGCGCAGCGAGCAATCCATGCGGTCGCCGGCAGGCCCGCCTTCGGCCCCCAGAAGGTGTGAAACGGGAACGGCCCGAGCTGCGCCTTCAGCCGCTCGGCCAGCCCTTCCGGCGTGGCGAAGATGTCAAAGAGCTTGTTGCCGTCGGCGCCGTAGTGCGGCTTTGGCGTGACGCTGACATCGACCGCGGCCCCCTGGTTGAACCACCAGAACAGCTTCGCGGACCGGAACGTGCGGCCGCGCTCGGCGGCGCGGACCTGGGCGGTGCGGTAGAGCGGTTCGGCCTGGAGCAGGCGGTTTGACTGCTGCCAGAACCGGACCTCGCCGGTGTCCCGGTACAGCCAGCCGTTGCCGACGATGCCGTGCCCCTCCACGGTCCGGCCGGTGAGGAAGGTCGCCTGGGCGGTGCAGGTGACGGCCGGCACCACCTCGCGCAGCGGCCGGTGCCATCCCGCCCGCGCCAGTGCGTGCAGCCGCGCGGCCTGCGGGAGCAGGCGCGCGGTCAGGCCGATCGTGTTGAGCAGTACCAGCGGTTGCATCGCGCGGCCAGGGATTGCCCAGCGCCGGCGGACCAGCGCATTCTATCCAGCCCTCCCGATTGTGAGTTATACTTCCTCTGGCCGGCCTCGACCTCCCAGGTGCGCCCTGCCTCGGCTTCTGGTTCGCTCCTGGAAGCCGCGAGGGACAGGATCAAGGAGCGGGATAGCCTTCAAACAAGGCCTCGGTAATGGGACATGCCCGCATTGTTCTTTCCGGCATGTGTCCTCGCCTGCAAGGGTTGCAGTGGGAGACGGACACGCTGCTGCGCATCGGCCGCCAGGGGAACGTGGACATCCGCCTGGATGACCCGACGGTGAGCCGGGCGCACGCCGAGATCCTCACGACCGGATCGCGCTGGCTGGTCCGCGACCTGGCCCACCACGACCACTACCCGACCCTGCTGAACGGAACGCGCGTCGGCACCGGCGGCTGCGCCCTCCAGCTGCACGACCTGGTTCAGTGCGGGGCTCTGGTCTTTCAGGTCACCCGGCTGGAGGTCGCGAGCCGGCCGATCGTTCCGCAGGTCGCCCCCCAGCCGCCGGCCGTCTCGGACGCCGTTCGCACCACCGGCAGTTTCGTGCGCATTCAGGCGGCGACGCAGCATACCTGGGACCAGGCCGTCGAGGCCGTCGCCCACGGGGCGGCCGCCGACCCGCGCCGCGATCAGCACCTGCTCACCCTGCTGCGCGCCGGCCACCACCTGTCCCACCTCGCCTCCCTCGACGACCTGGTCCGTTCGGTCCTCGAGGACGCGGTCGGCGCCCTGAAGTGTCAGCGTGGGTCGATCCTGCTGGAGGATCCGGTCAGCGGCGAGCTACGCCTCCGCCAGGTGCTTGCCCCGGAACTGCCGGTGCAGCGCTGCTACAGCCGCACCCTCGCCGAACGCTGCTTCCGGCAGGGTGAGTCGCTGCTATGCCGCGACGCCAGCGCCGAGGCCGACCTCGCCCTCGCCGGCAGTGTCCGCCGGGGGGCGATGGCCACCCTCATCTGTGCCCTGCTGCGGTCCCCGCGCAAGCGCATCGGGGTGCTGCAGATTGACCGCGGCCCGGGGCAGGATCCGTTCGACCAGCACGACTTCCACCTCGCCGACGCCATCGGCGCGACAGTGGCAGTCGGCATCGAGAGCGCTCAGCTGGTCGAGCAGCAGCGCGAGCAGTTCATCCAGACGGTAACGTCGCTCGCCCGGACGGTCGAGGTGCGCGATCCGTACACATACGGCCACGCCCGCCGCGTCACGGACTATGCCCTCTTGCTCGCCGAGGAGCTGCACGTCGGCACGGCCGAGCGGCACCAGATCCAGGTCGGCGGCCCGCTGCACGACATCGGCAAGATCGGCGTCGAGGACGCGGTGCTGCGCAAGCCGGGGCGGCTGAGCGACAGCGAGTTCGAGCAGATGCGGCAGCACCCGGCCCTCGGGGCGGCCATCCTGGAGTCGGTCACGAGCCTGGGGCCGATGCTCGCCATCGTCCGCCACCACCACGAGCGCTGGGACGGGTCCGGCTACCCGGACCGGCTGGCGCGCGACCGGATCGACCCGACGGCGCGCATCGTCGCCGTCGCCGACGCCTTCGACGCGATGACCTCGAACCGTCCATACCGCACCTCGATGCCGGCCGAGCGCGCGTTCACCGAGGTGCACGACAAGGCCGGGACGCACTTCGACCCCGAGTGCGTGCGCGGGTTTCTCAGGATCCGCGCCTACATCGAGGCGATGCTGCGCCAGAAATAAACCGCAGGCCCGCCCCACGTTTCGCTCCGAACCAGAACGCGCTCCCGGTCCCCGGTTGACGGGACCGCCCATAGGATGATCCGGAAGCGCTCCCCCAACGGGGCGGCGCGGTCACGAAGGGGGGAGCGAGCATGAGCGAGGTCAGGTTGATTACCCTGGATCCAGGCCACTTCCACGCCGCCCTGGTCCAGAAGGAGATGTACCCCGGCGTGGCGCGCCGGGCGCACGTCTATGGCCCGTTCGGCCCGGACCTGCTCGCCCACCTGGGGCGCGTCGCCGGCTTCAACACTCGCCGCGAGCGGCCGACGGACTGGGAACTGGAGGTCCACGCTGGCCCCGATTTCGCCGAGCGGGCGCTGGCCGAGCGGCCCGGGAACGTTGTCGTCCTGTCCGGCCGCAACCGCGACAAGATCGCCTACGTACTGGCCGCCGTCCGCGCCGGGCTGAACGTTCTGGCCGACAAGCCGTGGGTGATCCGCGCCGAAGACCTGCCCCGACTGGAGGACGCGCTCAACACCGCCGAGGCCGGCGGGCTGGTCGCCTACGACATCATGACCGAGCGCTTCGAGATCACCTCGATCCTGCAGCGCGAGCTGGTCAACGACGCCGCGACGTTCGGCGCCCTGGTGCCCGGCACCGAGGAGGAACCGGGCGTATTCATGGAGAGCGTCCACTTCCTGATGAAGACGGTGGCGGGCGTGCCGCTGCGGCGCCCGGCGTGGTTCTTCGACACGACGCAGCAGGGCGAGGGGCTGACGGACGTCGGCACCCACCTGGTCGATCTGGTGATGTGGATTTTGTTCCCGGAGCGGGCGATCGACCGGCACCGGGATTTGCGGATGGTGGCCGCGCGGCGGTGGCCGACGCGGCTGACCCCGGCCAACTTCCAGCGCGTGACGGGCGAACCCGGGTTCCCCGACTACCTGACGGACGCGGTGCGCGAGGGGCGGCTCGACTACTACTGCAACACACTGGTGTCCTACACGATGCGCGGCGTCCACGTAAAGCTGAACGTACTGTGGGACTTCGAGGCGGCCGCGGGCGCCGGTGACACGCACCTGGCCGTCGTTCGCGGCACGCGCTCGCGCGTCGAGGTCCGGCAGGGCAAGGACGAGAACTACCGGCCGGAACTGTTCGTCGTCCCCAACACGCCCGCAGAGCGCGGTGCCGTCGAGGCCGCGCTCGGGCGGAAGGTGGCGGCACTGCAGAAGGACTACCCCGGGCTCGGCGTGCAGGCGCAGCCGGAGCGCTTCTGGGTGACGATCCCGGACACGTACCGTGTCGGGCACGAGGCGCACTTCGGCGAGGTGGCGCGACAGTTCCTGCGCTACCTCGACAATCCGGCCAGCATACCGGCGTGGGAGAAGGCGAACATGCTGGCGAAGTACCACGTCACCACCGAGGGCGTGCGGCTGGCGCAGCAGACCGAGAAGGCGTGCCTCCCGCGGCCGGCGCTGTCCGAGCCCGAAGCGTAAGTCGATGCCGCGCACCTCGTTTTTGGTCCCTTCCTCGGTTAGTACTACAGCGCCTCCTTTTTGGACCTTCTGCGCCGCGCGAGTTCCGCGCGGCGCAGAAGGTCCAAAAAGGAGGCGCTGTAGTACCAAGGAGGTCACGAAGTCATTCGCGGCGGCTGGGTTGCTGCGGCCGATCCTCCTGTCGTTGACTATCCTGGGGGTGCAGTTGGCACAACCCGTACAATCGATTCGGGGCGAAGTCGAGCGGCGCGAACAGCGAACGGAGCGATCATGCCAGCGGTCATCCTGACGGAGCGGACGGAGTTGGTCAACGGCCAGCGCCGGGTGCGTGTCCGCACGGCCCGCGTCGAGGTTTCCACATTCGACGGCCGCTTCGACCTGACCCGGGCCGACATCCAGGCCACGGTACTCGTCGAGGCGATCTGTCCGCGGGGGGAGTGTCCGCTGCTGGCCCGCCGCGGGGAGATCTGGACGCTGTCCGGCTACCCGACCGGACTCCCCCGGCTCGTCCTGCCCGTCCTGCCGACCGACATCCTCGACATCCAGCCGCCGGCCGACGGCGACCGCTGGCAGCGGGTGTACACGGTCAGTTGCCTGATCGTCGGTCGGCCGTCCGTGGACGATCCGCACGGGCTGTTCCCCGGCGGCATCCGCGAGGGACAGATCGAGTTGGCGGACCTGGCCGCCATTCTTTCCGAGGGCATGGGCGAAATCAAGACAGCCGCCTTCAACACCGAGGGCGGCTTCCGCTGGCCCGCCGACGGCGCGTCCTGACCGGGCGCCTCGACCGCTGCCGGTGAGCGCGGCACGCCACGTCCGACCTCCCCACGTTCGCCTCTCGCCGACCGACCCTGCTACCTGGACGGCCGCTGCTCCGCTTTACCGCGGTCCGGGAGGAGGGTATGCTGAGGGGCGAGAGGAAGTCGGCATACGAGGAGATATCCGCCATGAACGTCTTGACCCAGCTGCCGACGCCGGACGCGGTCGTTTATCCGGACAGCGACGGACAGCCGATGGCCGACAACACCCTGCAGTTCCGGTACATCCAAACCATTGTGGGCGGGCTTCAGGCCCAGTATCGGGACGACCCGAACGTATTCGTCGCTGGCGACCTGCTGTGGTATCCGGTGGAGGGGGACAACACCACCCGCCAGGCTCCGGACGCACTCGTTGCATTCGGCCGGCCGAAGGGGGACCGCGGGTCGTACCGCCAGTGGGACGAGGGCGGAGTCGCTCCGCAGGTCGTCTTCGAGATCCTCTCGCCGGGGAACCGGCGCGCCGAGATGCATGCGAAGTGGAAGTTCTACCAGCGGTACGGGGTAGAAGAATACTACGTGTACGACCCGGACCGGGGAACGTTGCTCGGCTGGTTGCGGGAGGGGGATGACCTCGTGCTCATCTTCGGCATGGATGGGTGGGTCAGCCCGCGACTCGGGGTCAGACTCCAGCTGAACGGCAAGGAACTGGAACTGTACCACCCGGACGGCCGCAAGTTCGCCACCTACGTCGAGCTGATGGAGCGCGCCGAGCAGGAGCGTGCCGAGAAGGAGCGCGCCCAACACGAGGTCGAGCAGGAGCGTGCCGAGAAGGAGCGCGCCCAACACGAGGTCGAGCAGGAGCGTGCCGAGAAGG
>JADLBT010000255.1 GCA_020847555.1 Gemmataceae bacterium | reverse complement strand
TGATGACGGCCGCTTGCGCGAAGGGCTGACCCGGTTGGCGGACTTTGTCCGCCACCTCCGGGGTGCTCCAGCGCGGGTCGAGCGCCAGGCCGCGTAAAGGCCGTGAATCAGGACGCGCGTAACATCACCTCCGGTTCAAGCCCACGGGTGGCGGCCCGTGGGCTTTGAACCGGCCCCCCTCTCCCCCCTCTCCCTCGCTCTGGCACCGGCTGGGGAAATCCGCTTGCTCCGACCCCACCCCGGGACGACAATAGCATCTTGCCCATCATCCCATGCTCGTTCGGGCCGCGAGACACCTGCCCGACAAGGGAACGTCCCCCCTGCTTTGAGGTCGCACCCATGCCGATTCCCGTGAGTTGTCCCAGCTGCGGCAGCGAGCTGCGAGCCCCGGACACTGCCGCGGGCCGTAAGGTCAAGTGTCCAAAGTGTACGGCCCCATTCACCATACCGGCGAACGGCCCGCCGCCCAAGGCCGAACTCCGGGCCGACCCTCCGGTGCCCGCCGCCCGGCGCGCTCTGCCCGCGGACGAGCAGGATTATTATGACGAGGAGCCATACCCGGCGCGGCGGCGCAGGGACCAGTGGGAGGGTTCCGAAGGGCCGTCCATCGGCGTGCAGCTGGGGCTCGGCATCGCCTCGCTGTCCGTCGGGGCGGTCGGCCTGATCTTCGCGTTGATTCCGTGCATCGGCATGTTCGGCTGGCCGATCTGTGCCGTCGGCCTGGTCACCGGAATTGCGGGGCTCATTGTCGCCATCGCGAAGAAGGCCGGGTTCGCCTTCCCCATCGCCGGCACGTCGGTCAGCGCCGTCGCCCTGTGCGTCTCGCTGTACTGGTACTTCGTGGTGGTGGCTGCGTGGAACCGGGCGGCCGATGACCTGAATCAGTTCGTCAAGAACGCCAAGAACTGGCCGCCGCCGAATTTCGGCAAGGACTTCGGCCAGAACGTTCCGCTCCAGGACACGCCGCTCGACCCTCCGGGCCAGGTCGGCGGCAAGCCCGGCCCGGTCGTGGGGAACCTGGTGATCCAGGGCGGCCGGGGGGAGGTGCAGGGGCAACTGACCGGCGCGGACCCGAAGGACCGCCGCAACAACTTCTCCCCTTCCAGGGTCTACACGGTCCCGTTCGCGGCCGGACGCCGATACCAGATCGACCTCCTCAGCGGACAGGCGGAATTTGGCAAGGGCTTGATAGCGGACGTCTACCTGCGGCTCGAAGATCCGGACGGCAACCATCTCGTCGGCAACGACGACGGCGGCGGGTTTCCACATTCGCGAATCGTCTACACCGCCCCGCGCGCCGGAGCCTACCGTCTCGTCGCCACCACCCTGGGGCCTGGTGGCGGGCCGTTCACGCTGCGAGTTCAGGAGCGCTAAAGTCCGTTGATTCCCCGGCCTGAAGGCGCAACAGGAAGGGCCGGCCCCGACGTTGGGGCCGGCCCTTCTCGTTCGTGGTGCCGTCACCTCGGCAGCTCGAAGCTCTTCGGGTCGATCTTCGGATTGAGGTCAAACGTCGCGTAGGTTGCGGTGAGCCGGATGCCCTCCTGCTGCGGAGCAATCAGGTGCTTGAGCGGCACGAGGGTCTTCGCGTCCACCCAGAGCGTGACCGTGGCCGCCGTCTTGTCGCCCTTCGGCGTCACCTTGTAGCTGATGACCTTCGCGTCGCGCCCGCCGATTTTCTCCGCCGCTTCCATCTTGAAGTCGCTGACGGGGAGCAGGTCATCGACGTTGACCTCTTTCGCCTCGCCCTCCTGCATGCGACCGATCATCAGGATGCCGACCAGCCCCACGCGGGCGACCAGCTTGCGCAGAATCTCCCCCTGATTCTTTTTGGCCGGCTTCTCCTCGGACTTCATGGTGGGGACCAACGTCTTGACGGACTTGCCGTCGGAGACGACCTCCACCTTCATCTTCTTGCCCCCCTGCTCCATATCCACGTTCAGCCGAAGCTTGTTGCCGGCGAGGGTCAGCACTCCCTTCATCGCCTTCATCGGGTTCTCCTTGGCCGTTACGTCCACCTCGCCAGCGACCTCGAGCGCCCTGGCGTCGGTCACCTTCTTCTCGACCTGACGGTAGAGCTTCTCCGCCTCGTTCCCCTGCGCGGCCGCGAAGGCCGGCAGGAACAGCACCAGTACCACATAGCGCATGCGACACGCTCCTTCTGCGGTGAATCGCGGTGTGTCGGTTCGGCGGCGCCGTTGCCGCCGGGCACATGGTAACCGCGCGTGCGCGAGGAAGGGTAGCGAAAAGTGTACGGGGAAACCGAGAAAGCTGGTCGCAGAGCCGTGAGAACCTCGGCGGCCGGCCAGTTTCGGGAAAATACATGGATGCCCGTAACGATTGCCGCCCGGCCCCGTACAAGAGGTGACGGCGAGAGGGGCAGCCGGCAGGCCGGCCCCTCCACCCGGCGGCCGACGCCGCCGGGCCTTTGAACACAACCCGCCGCGGCGCAAAAGCCCGGCGTCCTTCCTTGATTATCCCTCCTTGAGGAATCACGCGATGAAGCGTTCTCTGAAATCCCTGGCGATGGTGGCGATGGTGGCGGCCGGCGTGGGGCTGGCCCTGCCCGGGGCGGTCCGGGCGAACGTCGAGGTGTATCAGCAGGTGCTACCCGGGACGGCGTGGGTGATGTCGCCGCGCGGGTTCGACCAGACGAGCTACGGCAGCGGCGTCCTGGTGGACCACGCCAAACGGTGGCTCGTCACGAACTATCACGTGGTCGAGGAGCAGTCGAACGTCACCGTCTTCTTTCCGGTCCGGGTGAATGGGCGGGTCGAGAGCCGGCGCACCTACTACCTGGAGAACCGCGCGACGGTGGGGATCCCCGGCCGCGTGATCGCCCGCGACGCCCGCCGCGACCTGGCGGTGATCGAACTGGACCGGCTGCCGGCAGCCGCCAGGGCGGTTACCCTGGCGGCCGACAGCCCCAGCCCGGCCGAGCGCGTCCACTCGATCGGCAACCCGGGCAAGGAGGACGTCCTGTGGGTGTACACGTCCGGCAGCGTCCGCCAGGTGTTCGAGCATACGTGGAAGGCGGGCGGCGCCGGGCGCGTGTTCGACTTCGCCGCCCGGGTGGTGCTGACCCAGTCGCCGATCAACCCGGGCGACAGCGGCGGGCCGGTCGTCAACGACAAGGGCGAACTGGTGGCGGTCGTCTCGTGCAGTGCCCCCGGCCAGCAGAACAGCGAATGCATCGACATCCGCGAGATCCGGTCCGTCCTCGACCAGGCTCGCAAGGGTGGTGCGGCGGCCCCCCCGGTCGCCGTCGCCATCCGGGTCGATGAGGCCATGCGGCAGGCGGGGCTGAAGTTCGAGACGCTGCCCGGCGGCCTGTACCGGGTGCCGTTCAGCCTGCCGAACGGAGCGACGCAGGACGTGCTGGTGGACGGCAAGACGGAGCGGTTCGCCGGCATGGAGGTGCGGCGCGTGTGGGCGGTGACCCTGACGCTGAACTCGCCCCCCTCGGCCCACCTGGCCACCGAACTGCTGCGGCGCAATGGGACGCGGATCCTCGGCGGGTGGGAGGTGCAGCAGACGCAGGGGCAGTACCGGGTGACGTTCAGCACCTGGGTTGTCGCCCGGGCAAGTGGGCCGGACCTGCGGTCGGCGATCGAGGCGACATGCAAGGAGGCGAGCCTCATCCGCCGGCAGTTCGGCAGCGACCAGTCCGGGCTGACCGGGACGTGGACCGGGATTCACAGCGACCTCCGGGGCGACATCCGCTGCACGCTGCGGATGCGGGCGAACGGCACCGGGGAGATGACGTTCGCCGGTGCCCAGGTCGTCACGGTGGACGTGCGGTTGGAGAACGGAGCCCTGGCCGCGCTGCGGGACGGGCGATGGCAGCGCCTCGGGACGGTGATGCGAAACGGCAACGGCCGCTTCACCCTGGACGATGGCGTGAGCCGGATCGCCTTCGCACGGGAGGGGTGAGCGCCGGTTCGGACGGTGTGGCGGACAAACGGGCGGGGCCCCCACCCTCGGGGGGCGGCCCCGCCCGTTTGGCGTTTTCGGGAGGCCAGGACCGGCTTTGTAAGGAATTGCTGTCTCGCCGCGCCGTTCAGGCGGCCTGGCTCCCTGGCTTCCAACGCGATCCCCTCGGGCGGTTCGCCCAGCCGTTCTTGCAGCCGCCTTTCCCAGACGCGCAACTCCTGGATTACTTCGACCACTCGCCCACCCCAGCACGCTTTCAACCAGCTCAGCTAGCTCCTGGTGCAAGGGTAAGAACGGGCGGACCAAACACGACGAGCCGGAAACGTAAGCGACGGAAGCGTTGATAAATCCGTCGCTTACGTTTCCGGCTCGTCGGCGTTATGGGGTTTTGTCTGGTAGCTCTAAAGTTTGCCGTTCTAGAAAAAAAAATGTCCCGTGGAAGTTCCTTGCGGCGTCGCCCAGTCACCGAAGTCACGTTCACACGGGACAATAAGAATTGTAGCAGGCGAGTTCGGGAAGGCAACTCCAGATCTCGACAAAAAAGAACGAGATCAGCAACTGGAGGCGCAACCCCTACGCTTCCGCCGGATAGAGGCGTCTGTCGCGGATGTACGCCTCGACCGCGCGCGGCACCTGGTAGCGGATGGTGCGGCCGGTAGCGACGCGGCGGCGCAGGTCGCGGCTGGCGATGTCGATCAGCGGCGACTCGACCAGCTGCAACCGCAAGGGTGCCTCCGGCGGCAGGCGCAGCTCCTCACGCAGCCACTCGGCGGGCACCGGCGGCCAGCCCGGCCGGTGGGTCACCAGGAGAGTCGCCATGCCGACGATGCGGGCCGGCTGATACCACGTCGGCAGGTCGAGGAGCGTGTCGGACCCGATGGGGAGGAACAGCTCGGCGTCCGGGTGGCGGCGCCGGATCTCCTCCAGCGTGTGGACGGTGTAGCTCGGGCCGGGCCGGTCGCGCTCCAGCTCGTTGATGGCGAAGGCGGGCTGGCCGGCCAGGGCCAGCGCGAGCATCTCGACGCGCTGGGCGAACGGCGCGATCTCCACCCCCTGCTTGTGCGGCGGGCTCGCGGCCGGGACGAACCACACCTGATCGAGCCGGCCCTGCTCCCGACACTGCTCGGCGAGGATTAGATGACCCAGGTGGACCGGATCGAACGTGCCGCCGAAAACGCCAATGCGCATGGCTCGGTTCCCTGCTGTAAGCAGTAGGCAGTAGGCACTCTGCCTGCTGCCTACTGCCGCCGGTCGTCTGACCTCTGAAGGTCCACCTCGGTTTCGCGCAGGTACGCGGCCGCCTGCTCCGGCGGGACGGGGTTGATGTAAAACCCGGTGCCCCACTCGAACCCGGCGACGCGCGTCAGCCGCGGGATGATCTCGAGGTGCCAGTGATAGTGCGGCAGCGACTGCGTGTCGAACGGCGAGGTGTGGATGATGTAGTTGTACGCCGGTTTGTCGAGCGCCACCTCCAGCTTGAGGAGGATGGTCTTGAGGACCGTGCCCAGCTCGTCCACCTCCGTCTTCTGGATGTTCTCGTAGTGGCTGTTGTGGTTCTTCGGCAGGATCCACGTCTCGAAGGGGAACCGGCTGGCGAACGGGGCCAGGGCGATGAAGCTGGCGGTGTCGAGCACGACTCGCTTCTCCGACGTCAGCTCCTGATGGATCATGTCGCAGTAGATGCAGCGTCCGCGGTAGTTGTAGAACTCCAGCGACCCGGTCATCTCCTCCCACACGTTGATCGGCACGATCGGCGTGACGATCAGCTGCGAGTGGGAGTGTTCGAGCGACGCTCCGGCCAGCGCGCCGACGTTCTTGAATAGCATCCCGTAGACCAGCCGCGGATCCTTCTTCAGATCGACGAGCCGGTCACGGTACACCCACAGCACCTCGCGGATGTTGTCCTCGCTCAGGTTGGCCAGGCTCAATTCGTGCTCCGGGCACTCGATGATGACCTCGTGGGCGCCGACGCCGTTCATCTTGTCGTAGATGCCCTCGCCGCGCTTGCTCAGCCCGCCCTCGATCTGCAGGGCCGGGAACTTGTTGGGCACGACCCGGACGCGCCACCCCTTCTCGTTGGGCCGGGTCGCGCGATCGCGGTACGCCAGGATCTCGTGCGGCGTCTTGTCCTCGTGGCCGGCGCAGAACGGGCAGAACCCGCCGGGCGAGGCGAGAACCTCCCCCTTCGGCGCAACCGGCCGCTTGGCCCGGTCGGTGGCGATGATCACCCAGCGGCCCACGATCGGATCCTTGCGCAGTTCCGGCATCGGCAAACTCCGGAGATACCCTTCAAAGCCACGCAGCGAGGCGTCCATCACGTCCCAGGGGTCAGGGGGGCTGTCCGAGTCCGCAGCGTCAGCGCGAGTTCCTGTCTCGTCCCGCGCTGACGCTGCGAGCGCGGACACATCATACGTCCCACATGATCCGCTCGAAGTCGGGCGACGGCCGCTGCAGCTGGATGGCGCCCTCGCGCGGCGCCCGGTCGCGGCTCTGGCCGCCTTCCAGCACCTCGACGAAGAACTGCACCGGCTGCTCCACCGCCACCCCCAGGGCGTCAAACGGCACCGCCAGCTCCACGATCCGATCGACCCCGGCGTCCACCTCGACCACATGCGCGGCCGGACTCGGACCGCCGGCCTGCTGCCTCAGAACGGCGTGCGGGCTGGGAGTGAAGGGTTGCGTCAGGATCACTTCCCAGCCCGCCGGTTCCACGAAGCCGAGCCGCAGCGCGTCGTAGTCAGCCAGGGCGGCGCTGGCCGGACCGTCGAAGTCGATGCGGACCAGCAACCGCTCCAGGTCGAAGCCGAAGTACACATCGCGGATCGGGCCGCGCGTCACCATCGCCATCGTACCGCGTTCGTTCTGGCAGGTGTAGTGGCCCGCGGCGAGCCACTCGAAGAACGTTTCGCGGCCGTCGATCTTCACCTCCAGCAGGCTGCGCGGCAGGGTGTGGATGGCGCGCCGGCTGCGCCGGCTGATCGGGTGGGCCAGCCCGGCCGGCGGCTGGTCGCCCAGGAGCAGGTAGACGTTCTGCAGGTGCTTGCGGAACAGGTGGTCGAACAGGGCGTCCTGGGCGCTGGAGTGGTCGTCTCCGTACCACCAGAACCAGTCACTTCCCTCGGCGATGTAGATCTCCTCCCAGGCCCGCTGCACGGCAGCAGGCAGTCGGCAGAGGGCAGTCGGCAGCAGGGCGTCCGCGGGAGGAGCGCCGTCGGCCTCCTGACTGCCTGCTGCCTGCTGCCTGCTGCCTGCTGCCGCCTCCTCCGTCCGTTGCCGCAAATACTCGCGTGCCTGGTGCAGCGCGTCCCAGCCGGCGTTGTCCTCCTCGTGGCCGATCCAGATGGCGAAGTTGTGGTTGATCCAGCTTCCGGCGAACAGGTGCGGAAGGGTGTCGCGCGGCGGGTTCTGTTCCAGGTACTTGCCGATCTGTACCGGGCGGATGCCGTCCGTCTGGGTGCAGCGCTGGTACAGGGCGCGCAGGAACGGGACGCCGCCGCCGGGATAGTGCTCCCAGCAGTTCTCGCCGTCGAGGATGACGCTGACCAGCGCCGGCTCGTGGTCGGCGATGGCGGCCCGGATGTCGTGCAGGTGCTTGAGGAAGTCGTCGGCCGCCGCCGCCGGCTCGCTGCGCTGGTAGTGGAACCCGATCATGTCGCTCAGGGCGTGGTCGCGAAACACGATGCCCAGTTCGCTGTCGCCGTCGCGCACCCGGTACGGGCGGTACATGTGGTCCGGATTGCGAACGTGGCCGTGGTGGTCCCGGCTGATGAACTCCTGCGTCGCCTGGCTCAGCACTCCCTCATCGGTCGCGAGCCACCGGATCCCGTGCCGGGCGAGCAGCGGCAGCATCGGCTGGCAGACGCTCCCCTCGGCCGGCCACATGCCCTGCGGCCGCCGACCGAACGTGCGCTCGTGCGCCTCGACCGCCCGGCGGACGTGGACCTCGGCGTCCTCCGGGTAACCGCCGGTGTAGCGCGGCAGGCGCACGTTCGGCATCGCCTCGCGCGCCAGCTTCTTGTCGAGCAGCAGGGGCAGGATCGGGTGGTAGTAAGGCGTCGTCGTCAGCTCGACCTGCCCGCGGTCGGCCAGTTCCCGGTGCAGCGGGATGATCTGCCGGAGGATGTCGAGGTGCCGGTCGAGCAGCCAGTGCTTCTCCGCCTCGGTGAAGTGCCGGCCCTTGTCGCGCAGGGCGCGCAGCCCCTGCCCCAACTCGTCGCCGCGCTCGAACGCCAGCGGGTGGACCCACGTCAGGTTGAACCACACCTGCAGGTCGCGGAAGTCCCGCTCGGCGAAGCGCCGCAGCGCCTCGTGGGCGGTGTTGCGCCCCAGCGCTCGCCGGTGGTACAGCTCCAGGTAGCGCGGATACGGCTTGATCATCTGCTCGGGATTCGCCATGAACGAGTTGTCGAGCAGGTACAGGCAGTCGGCCTCGGTCAGCCCGTCGGCCGGGAGGCGGGCCGCCTGCAGCGGGCGGTCGGTCGCGCCGCGATCGGTGTACCCCTGAAGCTGCAGGAGCAGGCTCGGCACCAGATTGATGGTACACGCCATCTCGGGGACTTCGAGCAGGTGCAGGGCCATGCCGTAGTAGTCCTTGACGCCGTGCAGGCGCACCCACGGCATCGGGTTCTCGCCGCTGACGTCGTCGGGGTAGTACGGCTGGTGCTGGTGCCAGAGGAATGCCACCGCAAGGTCTGCCATGTCTGGTCCCTGGATACGTGAGGGAGTAACCGGACAGGCTTCCCAAAGTCCACGGGCCGCGCCTCGTGGGTCGAGCCCTTGTGGACTGGACCCACGGGGCGCAGCCCGTGGACTTTGGCATCCATGTCACGGTTGCCCTACCATCATGGTGTACAGCTTCTCGTAGTCCGCGGCGCTGCGGTCCCACGACCAGTCCTGGGCCATCCCGGTCCGCAGCAGCGCCAGCCAGCGCGGCGGGTCGTGCCGGTACAGGCGCAGCGCCCGCTCGACCGCGTTCAGGAACGCGACCGGCGCGTCGGGGATGAACGCGAAGCCGGTCGCCGTTCCGGCCGCCACGCGCTCCGGCGTCGCGTCCGCCACGGTGTCGCACAGCCCGCCTGTCGCCCGCACCACCGGCACCGTCCCGTACTTCAGGCTGTACAGCTGACTTAGGCCGCACGGCTCGAACAGGCTCGGCATCAGGAACACGTCCGCGCCCGCCTCGATCCGGTGCGCCAGCCCCTCGTCCTGCCTGAGCGTGATACCGACGTGGCGCGGATGGCGGGCGCGCAGATCGAGGAGGAGTTGGTGGTAGTGCGGGTCGCCCTCACCGAGGACCACCAGCTGGGCGCCCTGCTCGATCAGGGCCGGCGCCACCCTCACGACCAGATCGACGCCCTTCTGATCGACCAGGCGCGACACCATGCCGAGGAGCGGCGCCCGCGGCTCCTCGGCCAGCCCGTAGTGGCGCTGCAGGTCGCACTTGCAGACCGGCTTGCCGGCGGTGACCGTTTCGCTGTCGTATGTGGCCGCCAGGTGAGGGTCGGCGGCCGGGCTCCAAACGCGGTAATCGACCCCGTTGACGATGCCGTACAGCCGCCGGGTGCGCTGAGCGAGGACGCCGTGCAGGCCGCACCCGAAGTACGTCGTCTGGATCTCGCGGGCGTAGGTCGGACTGACGGTGTTGAGCAGGTCGGACGCGACGATGCCGCCCTTGAGGAAGTTGATGTGGCCGTGGAACTCCAGGTATTCCGGGTCGAACAGCCGCCACGGCAGGCCCGTCAGCGGCATGTCGAGGTGCCAGAACACACCCTGGTAGGCCATGTTGTGGATGGTAAACAGCGTGCGGATCTGGGCGTAGCGCTCCCGCAACTCGAGGATCGGGTGGCGCGGGTACAGCTCGCGCAGGTAGACCGGGATGAGGCCGCACTGCCAGTCGTTAGCGTGCAGCACATCCGGCCACCAGTCGAGCAGCCGCGGCACTTCCAGCACGGCCTGCTGGAAGAAGAGAAAGCGCTCGCAGTTGTCCGGGTAGTCACGCTTGCGTCGGTCGGCGTCCACGAACTGGTACAGCCCGCCGCCGGTAGCCGGGTCGTCGCGCTCGAAGTAGTGCGGCTGCTCGACGAGGTAGACCGGGACGGTCGAACCCGGCAGATTCGAGCGCCAGAGGGAGCCGATGGAGATGCGTCCGGGGAACGGGACGCTGAAGGTCAGGCCGGTCGGTTCGAGGGGAAGGCCGGCCGTGCGGATGCCGCGGTACAGCGGCAGGATGACGGCCACGTCGTGCCCGCGCTGGGCGAGGGCACGGGGGAGCGAGCCGGCGACGTCGGCTAACCCGCCCGTCTTGGCAAAGCCCGCGACCTCAGAGGCGGCATACAGGCAACGCATCCCAGGACAGAGGAACCCGGCACAAGGTACGGGGAAAAGGCAGCCCTTTTACCGTTTCCTTGCTCCTTTCCCTCTGACTGTGATACGTCCAGGCGGCGCCACCGGCAACCGCCCCCGGGTTGGTTAGCGCGAGGTCACGCGCACGCGCCCGCCGAGCTGGAAGCGGATCTCCACCTCATGGCGGCCGTAGTCGAACACCAGCTCGCGCCGGTGGACCCGCACTCGCGGACACCCGTCGGGGAGCGTGAAGCACACCGGCACCGGCCGCCTGCTGCCCGGATGGATCAGCGTCACCTCGTAGCGTCCGGGCAACGGCCTGAAGACGCGGGCGAACTCCTCGTGCGTCATGATCGCCGGAGCAGCAACGACCGGGGCCGGCGCGACGATCACCGGCGGCTGGGGCACAGGAGCAACGGGCACCGGGCCGAACTGGCTGGGCACCGACACGATCGGCGCCGGCGCGGGCAGCGCCGTCGGGGCGGCCGGCGGCATGGGCGGCACGACCACCGGCGGCGGGAGCGGATTGACGCTTATCGGCGGCGCGGCGATCACCGAGCGGCAGCAGTCGAGGAGGGCGGGGAGACGACAGCCGAACAGCCCGATCCCGCACGGGAGGACCGGCCGGCACACGACGGGACGGAGGCAGCCGAGCCGGATGCGGAAGGCGTGGGCCTGCGACGTCACCCCGAGCATCCCCGCCAGCGCCAGCGTGAAGAGAGTGCAGGTCCGAGTCATGGGGCATCTCCTCCGGGTTCGGGTTTCGCGAGGCGGCAACCGGCCCACGATCGGGGCCGCTGGGCTCTCCTGCTATTCTGGCCCGGTGACAGTACGTTGACAACTTTTTTCGGCCTGATTTCGCCGGCCGGAAAAGGCGGACGCGGGCGGGCGCCGGAGATGGTCCCGGCGCCCGCCCGCGTCACGTCCTCCAGACGCCAGCTACTGCGCCTGCGGGGCGATGCTCACCGTGAGCGGCTCCACCCAGAACTTGCGGTCGGTGTTGTAGTACAGGTACGACCGGCTCGCCGGCCCGCGGTACTCGCCCGGGATGCGGCAGATCAGATCCAGGTTCACCGCGATCTCCTGGTGTGGCGCCAGATCGCGCCAGTAGAGCACCAGCTCGCGGCCGCGCAGCTCGAACGCGCCGATCTTCGGCCGACTGCCGTCCTCCGGCACCTTCGCCATGTCCTTGAGCTGCCTGAAGTCCTCCGGCACCGTCAGCCCGCTCGGCAGCCCGATGATGGCCACGGTCATCCCCTGGCCCTTGGCGGTCGTGTTCTTTACCCGCGCGGTCAGGGTGACCGTCTCACCCTCGGCCGCCTTGACGACGTTCAGCTTCGTGCTCAGCTGCACCGGGCAGCCATCGGGGTTGGCCGGCTTGAGGGTGCGGTAGGACCACGTCAGCGTGCAGGGGAAGGTGTTGCGCGTCATCTCCACGCGAACCGTGTTCTTGCCGGGCTGCAGCACCGATGCGTCCGCCAGGCTCACCAGCAGCCCCTCGCGGGCGCCGGCGGCCAGGTGTTTGCGGCCCGCCTCCTTGCCGTTGACGAACAGCACCAGATCGGCCGCCTCGGCAATCTTCTTGTTCTCGTTCGTGAAGGCGATCAGCGCCTTCAGCGCGAGGATGGTCGATTGCGTCGAGCCGTACCCGCCGAACCCGCCGCGCTGCGTCCCGAGCCACTTCGCCGCGTTCTGGACGTTCGCGTTGAAGTCGCCCGGCCGATTCGCCTTCAGCCACCCCAGCATCGCCAGGGCGGTTGACTCGATCTCCAGACACTGCCCGCTCGAGCCGGTGATGCTCGTCGTGGCGCCGGTCACCCGGCCGTCCTTCTGCTGCGTCGTCCGCACCGCCCGGAGCAGTTCCAGCGCCTCATCGGTCTTGCCGCGGTTCAGGTGGCTGATGGCGACGAGCGACGCGAAGTACGGATCCTTCGTCCCCTTCGCCTGCGCGTGCAGCGCCTTCAGCTCGACGTCGAGGTTCTCGGGCACGCCGGCCTCGGTCAGCGCCCAGACAATGTAGGCGGTGGTGATGTGGTCGGGCGCCCGGGCGAAGCTGTCGAGGGCTTGCGGGTTGCGCCTGAATCCGCCGCGGCCGTCGCGCTGGCCGAGCAGGTACTGCTTCGTCCGCTCCAGCATCGCCTCATCGACCGGGTGGCCGACCCGCTTCATGTCCATGAACTGGAGCAGGCCGTAGGCGGTCAGCGCCTCGTGCGGCGGCGCCGTCTGGCCGAACCACTCGTACCCGCGCCGCGTGCCGCGCTGCTGCGGCGGGATACACTCGAACGCCGTGAGCTTCTGATAGCCGCTCCTGAGCAAGGCGCGGGCGCGCTGCTCGACCTGCGGGTTCGCCTGCTCGGTCTCCTTGAGGTAGCTCAGGATCATCACGTTCGGGTAGTTGCTGCTGCTCGACTGCTCGAAGCAGCCGCACGGCTCGTTGAGCATCGCCTCCAGCCCCTTCTGCAGGTCGGCGAGGGTCGAGGGGAAGACCTCGGCCTGCACCTTGAGCGTCCCCGGCACCCAGCGCTCGGGCAGGACGATCTCGTGCGTGAGCACCTTCTCCAGCACGTCGCTATGCGAGCCGACGATCGGGAACCCCTCGGGCACGACCTTGAAGCCGCGCTCGACCCGGTCCCCGCCCAGGTCCGACCGGGCGAGGAACCGCAGGGTCGCATCGCCTTCGAGCAGCGACGGCCGGAACTGGAACAGCTGCCGCACGCGCTTGCCGGCATCGACGGCGAGTTGCTTCTTCGCGTCGCCGACCACGGTGAGGCCAGTCGCCTGCGCCTCCAGATCGACCGAGCGGGTCTTGGCGGTGTCGTTGGCGACGATGACCGGGATCGTGATCTTGTCGCTGCGGGTGACCTCGATCGGCACCTTCGGCTCGACGCTGAACGGCAGGCGCGAGGCGATCTCGGTCGTCGTGGCGCCGAGGCGGCCGTTGAGCGTGTGGCCCCAGGCGACGACCTGGAAGCGTGTCACCGAGTCGGGCAGGTCGAAGCGGACGACCGCCTCCTTGCCGCCGGGCACCACCAGGACCGGGTGCCAGTACACCGTCTCGGCGAAGTCGCGGCGGAGGCCGTCGGCGGCCGGCTGGTGCTGGTGGGCGTACTCGCGGACGAGGAGCGGCTCGAGCAGCGCCGGCAGCGCCCTGGCGCGGAATTGCTGGCGATCGAGGTTCATGCGCTCCCTGATAATCTGGACGAACTTCCCTTCCCGGCGCAGCTGGCGCTGATGATCGAAGAAACCGGGTTCGCCGGGCCCCGCCACTGGCTCGTCCGCTTGCCGTTGCCGCCCAAAACGTCCTTCGCCCGGCATACCTCCCCCCATGCCCGGGAACGGCGGCTGCGGCGCGGGGATCGGCATGGGCGCCCGACCGTTGTCCGCCACCGGGCGGCCCATCGGCCCTCCGGGAGCGGCCGGCGCCACCGCCTCCTTCTTCTTCTCCGCGTCCCACACGCGGACTCCCTTGTCATCGCCACCGGCCAGCCGCTTCCCGTCGGGCGCGAAGCCAGGCAGCTGCTTCTCCTTGGCGGGAGGCGGTTGGAACGCCGCAACCGGCGGCATCTCCTTCTTGGCCATGTCCCCGGGCACCTCGACGTCCTTTCCCACCCCCTTGGGCACCGGCCGCCCCCAGTCAAGCTTCTCCATGCCGGGCGCCATTTCCGCCTTGGCCATGTCAGGCGCCGCCTTGTCCTGCATCACCACCCCGTCCTCGCGGGCCGCGGCCACCGGGTCGAATCCCCGCTCGGCGCGAGCGCCGAGGAGGGCGACCACGGTCACCAGGCCGCCGAGCATGAGCAGCAGCAGCGAGCAGATGCCCGTCGCGTAGTACGGCACCGCTCGCGGCAGGCCGCGCGCCAGCCGGGTCATCCCGACCGCGAACCCGAGCACCGTCAGCGCCACCAGGCCGAGAGCCGCGCCGATCAGCACCCACTGCACCACCCAGCCGCGATACTCCTCCAGCCGCTCCGTCCGCGTCGCGGTGGCGGCCTGCGCCTGGACGACCTCCTGCTGCAACCGGCCCAGGTTCTCACCGCGCTGCTTCTCCAGCTGCTCGCTGCCGACCTCGCGGGCGGCGAGCCGTTTCTGCAGGACGACGTGCTGCGGGGCGAACTCGCGGTCGATGGCCAGCTGGCGCAGCTCCTTGAAGTTCTTCTGCTCCTGCCCGGCCTGTCCGGACGCGAGCAGCA
Source organism: Gemmataceae bacterium (assembly GCA_020847555.1). Next base: position 5,555 of record JADLBT010000255.1, on the reverse strand, counting down.
GCCGGTCTGCCTCCTGGAGGTGGCGCTGGCGGAACTCTCCCGGCTTCTGCTCGGCGAACCGTCGCCAGCCCTGGGTGCCCAGCAGCAGATCCAGCGCGGCCGCCGCCTTCGCCGCCCGGTCGTGCGCCACCCTGACCCGCAGGTCCAGCGCCGACAGCAGCCCGTGCGCCGGGTCGGCGCAAACCGCCCCGACCGCCGACAGCAGGCCGGACGGGATTTCCGGCCTCGGAGTGACGAGGAAGTCCGCGTACTCCAACTCCTCCGGCCGGCGCACCTCGGTCGTCAGGTAGAAGTGGGTCGGCATGCTGCGAGCCGTCTTCTCGTCCGCCAGCTTGATGATGCCCAGGTCCACCGCCGACAGCAGCACGACCGCCGGCGCCGCCCGACGCTTCTCATCGGTGCCGCGCAGGGTCAGGGTGACCTTGTCGCCCGGAGCGTAGCTGTCTCTGTCTGCCTGGACTTCCAGCCGCAGCTGCTCGACCGGCCGGCGGTAGACGAGCCGCTCGGCGAGCGGGACGAGCTGCTGCCCGGCGCGCTCCTCGAACACCGTCACCCGGTAGACGCCGCTGGCCCCGTGGGCGGGCGCCAGCTTGACCGGCGTCGGCTGGTTCGCCTTGACCTCGACGGCCAGGTGGTCGAGCAGCCGGCCGCGGCAGTAGGCACCGACGAGGAGTCGGCGGGCCGCCGTGCTGCTCACGACCGCCTCGATTTGATCCGTGAAGACGCCCGCCGGGATGGTCAGCACCACGCCGGCCGGCTTCACCTGCGGCAGCCGGTACTCACCCTCGATCCCGACGGGGGCGTCGATCTTGACCTGGTAGTGGTTCCCGGCCTGCGGCGCGAACGCGAACACCCCCATGCCCTGGTTGACGCCGGCCTCGGTGTCGTCGTTGAGCGTCTGGACCGTGGCGACCACCTTGCCGGCCTTATCGACGAGGCGTCCGCGCAGCTCGGCCGGCTTGCCGAGCGTGGTGCGCGCGGTGAAGTAGACCCGGCACGGCAGCCCGGCGATCATCTCCCCGCCCTCGGGGAAGAATTCGACGTTCAGCTTCCTGAGGGCGACCGGGATCGGCCGAACGATCGTCTCGGTCGTGCCGCCGTCGAAGAACTGGACCGCCAGGATCGCCTCGCCACGGTGGATCTGGTTGGGGAGCTGAACGCGGACGGTGACCTCTCCCTTGCGGACCTGCAGCGCGCCGGCGTCGAGCACCGCGCACGGCTGGCCGTCCACATGGGCGGTCACCGACACCGGCTCGTTGTCGATGATCCCGCCACCCTCGACGCGGGCCACCTTGCAGCGGGCCTCGACCGCGTCGCCGGGGCCGTAGGACTTGCGGGTGAACTCGACCTCCTTGTTGAGGCGCGGCGCCTGGTACTTGTTGACGAGGAACTTGCGCTGTTGCTCCGGGAAGCGTTTGGACGCCTCGCTCACTCGCAGGGTGTACTCGCCGCCGGGCGCGTCGGGCGGGATGCGGAACTCGCCGGCCCCGACGCCACAGATTGGCTTGCCGTCCGGGCCGGCGATCCGTTTGCCGTCAGCGTCCTTGACGCGGGCCGCGCCCTGGAGCTTGAACATCTCCCCGCCGCGCGGGTCGATGATCTGGAAGATCAGCTGGAAGTCTTCCTGCGCGGGCTCCAGGCTGAACCGCTGCAGAGTCAGGGAGCGGAACCGCACCGTCTCGCCGGGGCGGTACATCGGCCGGTCGGTCGTCAGGTGGGTGGCGAACAGGGCGCTGACGAGCGGCAGCGACTCCTTGACGTGGGTGCGGTCCACCGCGCCGGCGACATGCGCGGCCACGGCCTGGAACGGGGTGAGGCCGAGCGGGTCGAGGGCAGAGGCGACGGCCCGCACCGCAGCGCTGTCGGACTCCTCGCTCACGACCAGGGTCAGCTGGGCGCCCGGCTTGACGGGCAGATCCTGCGGGAGGTTCCACGGGGTCGAACCCTCGCCGACAGGCAGCCGCGCCAGCTCGGTCCCGGTCTGCGGATCGAGCAGCCGGGCGGTCAACTTCGTCGCCTTACCTCGGACAGCCGGGCGCTGGCGCTGGACGTTGATGCGGTAGGTATTGGGTGCCCCGGCCTGGACCGTCTTCGGCCCGGTGACGGTGACCTGCACGTCTCGGTCTCGGTACGCGCGCTCGATCTCCTGCGAGGCGCCATTCCACTTCGCCTCCAGGAGGAGGATCTGTTTCTGGATATCGGCGATCTCGATCCGCTCCTGCTGGCGCTCGCGCTCGCGCTGCCGGGCCAGCTGCACGCGCGCCTGGCTGGCGCGTTCCTCGGCGGCGCGGGACTCGGCGACCGCGCTGGCGTATTCGGCCCAGTGCGTGCCGGCCACGGTCCCGAGCCCGGCGAGGCCGAGGAGCAGTCCGGCCGCCACGCCCCACCGGACCCACCGCCGGGGCGACGGCCGCGCGGCCGTCGCCCCGGCCGGCGTCGGCTCCTTGCCGGTCCGGATCGGCTGGACGTCGGCCGGTGGCTCAAACCGCACGCTGGGGAAGGAGCCCCTGGCGGCGAGGACAATCGCCTGCTGCTGGGCGTGGGCCGTGTCGAGGGCGGCGCGGCAAACCGCGCACCCCTCCAGGTGGACGGTCAGGGCTGCCTGGTCCGGTTCGTCCAGCAGGCCGTACAGGTGGTCGAGAAGTTGTGTTTGGTAAGTCTGGCAAGTGTTCATGGCGTCCTCACGCGACGCACGGCCGGCGCGGGGCAGGGAACCCGTTCGCGCCGCAGCCTGGCGAGTGGGTGGTTCTCTCGGGAGCAAGTGGGAAACGGGTCGCGGTCGGCTTTCAGACCACGAGTACCCGGCGCAGCTTCTCCAGGGCGCTGCGCATCTGGGTCTTGACGGTGCCGACCGGGCAGCGGCGGATCTCGGCGATCTGCTCGTAGGTCAGGTCGCCGTTCTGGCGCAGGAGGAAGACTTCCTTCTCCTCCTCGCGCAGGCCGAGGATGGCCTTGCGCAGGCGCTCGAGGGACTCCTTGAATTCGAGCGTTTGCACCGGGGCAGGTTCGTGATCGAGCATCAGGAACTCCTCCCCCCGCAGGTTTCTGGAACGGCGGTTCCAGGCGGAGCGTTGCATGTCCTTGGCCGTGTTGAAGCCGACCCGGAAGATCCAGGCCCGGAGGTTGTGGACCTGGTGCAGCTGGTCGCGGGCGCCCCAGCATTTGACGAACACATCCTGGGCCGCGTCCTGGGCGTCGTCCCGGTTGCCGAGCACGAACAGCAGAGTGCTGACCAGCTCGTCGCGCAGGGCGTTGAAGGTACGAATCAACAGATCCCCGACGGCTTCCAGGCGCGGCTCGGTCGGGCACAACTCGGGTGAGCGTGATTCGGCTGGGACGGCAGACCGGCTCTCGGTCCCGTCCGGCCGGGCAGACACGTGCTGGTCGAGTTTGGCCATGCTACCACTCGAAAAGACGAGAAAGCCAGCCGTTTGGATTGGTCCCGGCGGCGGAAAACTGCATTATCGCCCGGCGCGGGGCGGGTGGCAACCGGAAGAGGCGGGGCCGCGCTGGTTCCGCGCCGGGGCGGTTGCTAAGTTACCCGTTTACAGCTCGAGGAGCGAGAACCGATGACCACAATGTACGAACGCGAGCTGGAAGTGGCCCTCGACGCTGCCCGCCTGGACGGCGAGCGGCTGGTGGAGGTGTACGCGCGCTTCCAGGCGATCCCGGACGCCCCGGCCACCATCAGCACCGACGCGGACCGCGAATCGCAGGAGATCGTCCTGGCCCGCGTGCGGCGCGACTTCCCCGGCGACGCCCTCTGCGCCGAGGAGCAGACGCCGACCCTGGCCGCGGCCGCCCGGACCGGCGACCGGCTGTGGGTGATCGACCCGATCGACGGCACGCGCGGGTTCGCCCGCAAGAACGGCGAGTTTTCCGTCATGGTCGGGTTCGTCGCAGCTGGCCGGATCGTGGTTGGCGTTGTACTGGAGCCGGCCGCGGGGCGGGTGACATACGCCCGGCTGGGCGAGGGTTGCTGGAAGCGAAACGGCGCGGCGGCTCCGGTCCGGTGCCGGGTGACCGAGGTCGCCGACCTGGCGCGGGCGACGCTGACGCAGAGTCACTCGACGCCGGGCAAGCCGTCGCGTCGCGTCGAGATGCTCGCCCCGGCGCGGGTCGTCGAGACGTACTCGGCGGGGATCAAGCTGGCGCTGGTGGCGCGCGGCGAGGCCGACGTGTACCTGAACACCTACCCCGAGTTCCACGACTGGGATTCGTGCGCCGGCCAGATCCTCGTCGCGGAGGCGGGCGGGCGCGTGACCGGGCTGGCCGGGGAGGAGCTGCGCTACGGTTTGCCCGGAGCGAAACAGCAGCACGGCCTGCTCGCGACCAACGGCCGACTGCACGAGGAGGCGTTGCGGCGGGTGGCGGCCCCGCGCCTCCACTGAGCGACCGGGACGGACGTTGATCGCTGAGCGAAACCGAGCGGGCGTTTCGAGGTATAGCCAGAGCACGACTTGATTCCACGGCCTTCCGCGCGGACAATCGACCTGGTTTCCCTGACCCGGACAAGGGCTCTCGACATGAAGAACCTTCTGCTCGCCCCCTGCCTGCTGGCGGTCTTCCTGGTGCCAACCGCTTCCGCCCAGGCGCAACAACCGAAGGCGGTCCGGACCGGCGGCCCGTTCGCGGTCGAAACGGTGACCGGGGTCGCCTACCACCAGGGCAAGGACGCCGACGCCGAGCGCCACCTGCTCGACCTGTACCTGCCGAAGGGGCAGAAGGGCTACCCGGTGCTGTTCTTCGTCCACGGCGGGGCGTGGCGGATGGGGAGCAAGAACCTGTACGCTCCGCTCGGACGCACGTTTGCCAAGAACGGCATCGGCATGGTGGTCATCAACTACCGGCTCTCGCCGAAGGTCAAGCACCCGGCCCACGTCGAGGACGTGGCCCGCGCGTTCGCCTGGACGCACGGGAACATCGGCAAGTACGGCGGCCGCGCGGACCAGATCTTCGCCTGCGGCCACTCCGCGGGCGGCCACCTGGTTGCTCTGCTCGCGACCGACGAGAGCCACCTGAAGGCGCACAAGCTGTCGCTCAAGGACATCAAGGGCGTGCTCCCGCTTAGCGGCGTCTACACGATCCTACCGTTGAGTATCTTCGAGCCGGCGTTCGGCAAGGACGCGAAGGTGTGCAAGGACGCCTCGCCGTCGAATCACGTCAACGGCCGCACGCCGCCGGCGCTGATCATCTACGCCGAGAAGGACTACTTCATGCTCGACTCGATGGCCGAGCAGTTCTGCAAGAAGCTGAAGGGGTGCAGCTGCGAGGCGGCCAGCCTCAAGATTCCGAACCGGGATCACATCTCCATCATCGTGATGATGGCGAGCGAGACGGACCCGACCACGCAGGCGATGTTCGAGTTCATCGCCCAGCACTCCGGACTGAGGCTCGTGGAGCGGAGACTGAGCAAGGAGTGAGGCTGCGGGTCGAGGCTGCCAAGCCCACGGAGGACAGCCTGGTGTCAGGCCGCCCGGGTCGGCGCCACGGTCGCTGCCCCGCCCGGCCGGTAGGCGATGGCCTCAAGGCAGTCCGTCTCCCCGGTCCACTCG
>JADLBT010000254.1 GCA_020847555.1 Gemmataceae bacterium | reverse complement strand
TGTTCGGCGCGGTGATGCCGACCGCGATGACGGACGTCGCGCCGACCGCCAGCCCGTCGCGCGTGGCGGTGATGATCCCCTGCGCCTGGCTGACAGCCCACCCGTCGCCGGAGGCGCTGAGGAACTGCACCCCCGCCGGCAGGGTGTCGCGGACCGTCACCCCGACGGCGTCGTCCGGGCCGAGGTTGCTGATGGTGAGCGTGTACGTCACCGGGCTGCCGACCGGCACAACCGAGGCACTGGCGGCCTTGACGATCGCCAGGTCCGTTTGCGGCGGCGCGCCGGGCGGCGGCGGCGGGGGCGACACCACCGGCGTCAGCTCGCCGAAGTTGTTCTCGACACCGTGGACTCCCGCACCCAGCGCGATGGCGGTCAGCACGTCGTTACCCGCCTGGCCGCCCTGACTGCCGATTGTGTCCCGGCCGTCGAGGTAGTTCGACGGCTGCGTCTCGGTGAGCGTGTAGTTCCCTGGCCGAAGATTGAGGAACTGATAGTACCCGTTGCCGTCCGTGGTCGTCGTCTGGTTGACGGCCCCCAGGTTGTCGGTCCCGGTGAGGGTGATCGTCGTGCCGGGGATGCTGGCCTCGCCCGGTTCCCGGATGCCGTTGTCCAGCCCCCCAGGGCTGGTGTCCACGTAGACGTACCCGGACAGGCTCGCCGGCAACAGTTCGCCAAAGTCGTTGTGCGGCAGATCCCGATCGACGAGCGTCACCGGAATGACGCTGGTGCCCTCGGGGTTGTTCAGGACGGTCCCGTTGCGTGACTCCTGACTATCGATGTAGCCGGGTGGCTGCTGCGTCTGGATGATGGTGTAGTTTCCGCCGCGGAGGCAGTTGCTGGGGATGTAGCGGTAGATCACCTGAACCGTCCCGCTGGCCCGGCTGTTGACGGCGACAACGAGGTTGCCGCCGCCGCTGGCGTTCGACGTGGCGACAGCCTGCTCGCGCAGGGAGACGTTGCCGGTGCCGACGAACGGTTCCATGTCGGACCCGGTCAGCTCCGCCGAGCGGGTGCTGGAGGCGGTCTTTGCCCCGAAGGATCTGCCGCTGGGGCCGCCGAAGTCGAGATCGCCGTCGAACACGTCGGCGCGGAACGTGCCGGCGTTGCGTGACGGGGCGTTGATTAGATCGATGTTCGGCCCGGTCAGGTGGATCGTCCCCGAGATGTTGCCGGTGATGACGGTGGACGAGACGTCGCTGGTGTTTTCGGCGCGCAGGTCGGTGGTGATGTTGCCGGTGTGGACGATCTTGACCGACAGGAGCTGGCCGAGGCTCGGGTCGAACTGCTTGACGGTCCGCTGCAGGTCGAAGTTGGTCATCGTGCTGGGGAATTCGGCGGTGTACGTCAAATCCTTCGGCGTGGTGTCGATGGTGCTGTCGGTCTCGAACTCGTAGTACCCATTGGCGTCGGAGACAGCGGTGGCGACAACGACGTTCGCAGCGTTGCGCAGCTCGATGGGGCTGTTGGCGATGGGCGTCTCGGCGCCCATGTCGTAGAGTCCGTTATTGTTGGCGTCGTGGTAGACGTAGCCGCTGATAACGTTGCAGCTGGGCACGGAGCGATCCTCGAGCGCCTCGACCTGAAGTTGGGCTCTGGCGGCCGTCCCGGCGGGGGCGGGCCTGCGGTCCGGGCGGGCGGCGGGACGTCGGGACCGACGGAACGGGAAGAAGTTCATGGATCGCTACTCCCACGGGCTCATCCCGGGGGCGCAGGCGCGCAGAGGAGCGGCACCCGGCTTCCCCCCCGGAAGATGGATAAACAGCCTGGATAAGTCGTGAAGACGGGCGGCCGCCGCGGGGGCGTGCGCCCTCGACGAGTTGGCGGCTTCTACCCTAGTGATCGGTTGTGCCGGAAATGCGCTTGAAGGAAAGTCGGCCTGCTGTGCGGGAAGAACCAGGGTCCGCGCAGCGGGCCCTGGTTCTTTCAAAAGGTTACGCGCGTGCGGGCACCACGAAGCCCTGGCGGTACGCGCGGGTCAGGTGGCGGTTCGCCTCCTCGTCGTTGACGAACTGCTCGGTGCTCGGGTTGACCGTCAGCCGGCGGCCGAGGCGGCAATTACCGCGCGTCACGTCCACGTTGTTCGTTCGCAGGTGCTCGACCATCGAGGCGTAGGTCTCGTTGGCGTCACGGTCGTTGCCGAATACCTCGGTGCGGCCGTTGAACGGCTGCTCGCGGCCGAGGCGGTAGCTGATGTTGCCCAGGTGGCACAGGGCGCTGGACAGGTGGCCCTCCAGGATGTCGGCGTTGAGGTCCGCCTGGCGCCGGCTGCGCACGGCACGGACGAAGTTGCCGTAGTGGTCCTCGCCGCCGGTGAAGCGCCGGATTACGTTGCCGCTGTTATCGTAGGCGACGGCGGTGTTGTAGTTCGGCATGACGAGGATGCCGTCGGCGCAGTGGAAGATGTTGCCGACGCCGACGCCGCGTTGCTGCGGCGTTCGCAGGCCGCGCACCTCGAAGATCAGCTTGGCGTTGTCGTAGTCGAAGACGCAGATCTGCGTGTTGGCCGTCTCGCCGTCATCGACGTACCCGAACCGGCCGCCGACGCTGAGGACCGCCTGGGCCAACTGGTTCTTACCCAGACCCCAGCGGGCGACGTCCATCTGGTGGATGCCCTGGTTGCCGAGATCGCCGTTGCCGTAGTCCCACGTCCAGTGCCAGTCATAATGCAGCCGCTGCCGGCGGAGGGGGTTCTGGGGGGCGGGGCCGCACCAGAGGTTGTAATCGACGGTCGCGGGCACCTGCTGCGGCCCCTCGGTGCGGCCGATGCTGTTGCGCGTCTTGTAGCACAGGCCGCGGGCGACCCGGACCTGGCCGAGGCGGCCGGCGCGGAGGAACTCGATCGCCTGGCGGATGCCGGGGGCACTGCGGATCTGCGTGCCGGTCTGGCAAATCCGGTTCGTCCGGCGGGCGACCTCGACGCAGCGGCGGCCCTCGCTGACGTTGTGGCTGACCGGCTTCTCGACGTAAACGTCCTTGCCCGCCTGCATCGCCCAGATGGCCGCCAGGCTGTGCCAGTGGTTCGGGGTGGCGATGCTGATGATGTGGATATCGCGGTTTTCCATCAGCCGGCGCAGGTCGCGCTCAAACGTCGGCCGCTGCCCGTTCTGGCCGCGGGCGACCGCGTCGATGGCGCGCTGGGCAGTGGAGGTATCGACATCGCAAACGTGCGTCACGACGCAGTTGTTCCGGCCGGCAAAGCCGCGAATGTGGTCGGCGCCGCGGCCGCGGATGCCGACGACGGCCACGTTCAGGCGGTCCCCACCAGCGGCGGGCTGGGCCTGGACGGCCTCGGTTGCGGGGGCGAGCAGATCCGTGCTGGCCGCCGCGGCGGCGAGGAGGGCGGTTCCTTTGAGGAACTCACGCCGACTGAGTGAAAACATCGATACTCTCCTGACGGAAGGTGGATAAGGGTAGGAGCGAGTCGCACCTCTCACCAATTGAGTCGGGCGGCGGGGGATAGGTCAATCAGCTGCGCTGGAAATTCGGCGGGCGAGGTTGGGAAAAAAAGAGGGGCGCGATCCCGGTCGGGATCGCGCCCCTCACAGATTTCGGGGGTCGCTTTTAGCGCTGCCGGACCCAACGCCATGACGCTTCCGGCTCGTCAGGCTTTGTCCGCCAGTCTGTTAGCGCTGCGGCGGGAAATGAACCTGAACCTGGGCCGTTCGCCGCTGCTCGGTGATGACGGCCTGGTACATCTCGCGCGAGTAGACTTCCTTCACCTGCTCCTTCATCTTCTCATAGTCCGACGGCTGGCCGTTATCGCGGTTCGTCACCTTGATCAGGTGCAGCCCGAACTCGGTCGCGACGAGGTCGCTCACGTCCCCGACCTTCATGCTGAAGGCAGCGCGGGCGAACGGCTCGGCCACCGCGAACTTGAACGGGAACGGTCCGATGTCGCCGCCGTTCGTCTTGCTCGGGCAGTCCGAGTGCTGCTTCGCGGCCTCGGCGAAGTCGAGCTTGCTCGCCACGATCTCCTGGCGGATGGCTTGCAGCTTCTGCTGGGCCGCCTGCTTTTCCTGCGGGGTCGCGTTCGGCGAGACGCGCACGAGGATGTGGCTGGCGCGGACGAGTGTCTTGTCGAAGAACAGCTTGTTCTGGTCGTAGTAGGCCTTCATGACCGGGTCCGTCAGACGCGGGGTGATGATTGCCTTCCACTGAATGCGGGCCGCGATGTCGGCCCGGAGCTGGTCGAGCGTCTGGCTGGAATCCTTGAGGAATTCTTCCAGAGTGTGCTTGGCCTTGGTCAACTCGGCCCGCAGCTCGGCCACCTCCTTCTCGACCTCGGCGGGCGGGGCCGGCGGGGCGTTCTTGCGGAGGAACTGCCGCATCAGCAGATCCTCGATGAGCATCTGCACGGCGGAGGTTTGCAGCTCGCGCTTCTGCGCCTCGGTCAGCGGCTGCGGGGGCGGCGGCTGCTGGTTGAGAACCGCCAGCACCTCGCTCATCGGGATGCTCTCGCCGTTAACGACGGCCGCGACCTGCGGTCCGCTGGACTTCGGCGCCTGGATCGGCTGGGCCGGCGGTTGGGCCTGCGGCGCCGCCTGCGCGGGCGCCTGAGCCGGAACACGGCCTGCCAGCACGGCCAGCGCCACCACACCCGCCAGACCCCGCCAAATTCCCTTGCTTCCTGTCATCCGCACTCCCTCCTTTATGGAAGAATCCGTTGCATACGGCAGCACAGGCGGGCGATCTTATACCGACACGCCCGGCCCCTGGGGAGAGCAAAAATCGGCGCCGGCGGCGCCGCCCCGGAACGGGAGAGGTTGTGTAAGATAACAAGGGTCGGGGGGCGGCGAAGAGCACCTTACCCACGGGACGCAGCCCGTGAGCTTTGCAGATAAGTCAGAAAGCCATGACCATGCAGCCATCGCTGGCGCAGCGGCTCCGGCTCCTGGAGAGCAAGCC
>JADLBT010000253.1 GCA_020847555.1 Gemmataceae bacterium | reverse complement strand
TCGGAAGCCTCAGCCGCCGCTGCCGCGGGGCCACCACCCGGCTGGCGCAGGTCCAGTCCTCACAGACACGCGTCGTCTCGGCGTCGAACCACCCCGGCATCACCGGCCAGCCCCCGGTCTCGTCTCGACGACCGATGGCTCGCAGGGTCCCGCGCGAGAGCGGGGGGCGCGTCCGACGGTGGGGCGCGGGCATGACCCGCGTCTCCAGCCGACCGTGATCGGACGGCGTCGCCATCGCGGCACGTCTCAGGCGCACCCCCGACCCCGTGGATCGCTTGACAGCCTCCCGTGACGACACTATGCTTCGAGCCGACGAACATTCGCGGCGATCGATTGCGCAAGGGTGAGATGGCGTCGCTGACCATCCAGAAGCTTGCGAGGCAGGCGGGGGTGCCTCCCTCGACGACAGCGCGCGTCCTGAACGGCGACGAGTCCGTTCGCTTCGACGACATTCCGCTGGCCGCGCTTACGCCGCCCCCGCTGACGACGGTGCGAGTGGCGCTCTACGACAGGAGCTTCGCCGCCGGGAAACCGCTGATCGACCTGCTCAGCGGCCAACTGGCGCCCCGGCAGATGTTCCCCGTCGAGCTGATCGTCCGCGGGTCCACCGCTTCAGCTCGGAGCGGACAGCCCGCCACGCGCCGTTGACGGGCGGCACAAGCCATGAGCACCAACCACCAACCGCCGTTCACCACCCAGCGATCCGGCGCTGGCGAACAGCAGGCGACGGCGGGGCTGCCGCGCCGGCCCGACCGTCGCACCCGACCGACACACCCGACCGCGGGAGTCCCGGTGGCCCGCGGCGTCACTCATTCGTGAGGAGGGAAGACTCATGCGACTCGTCGATCTCACCCAGCCCTGGGGCGACCGCATGCCGACCTGGCCGCAGTTCCAGTCGATCGAGGTGACCGACATCACGACGCACCACCGCGACCGCAAGAGCACGGTGCTGGTGAAGACGAACATGCACACCGGGACGCACATCGACGCGCCCAGCCACTACTGTGAGACCGGCCGTCACCTGGGTCAGATCGATATCAACGAGCTGTACGGCACCGGGCTGGTGATCGACCAGCGCCCAATCACCCACAAGTGGAAGTTCTACACCCTGGACGAGGTGCTCGAGGCCGCGCCCGAGCCGATCCGCGAGGGCGACATCGTCATCCTCTACACCGGCTGGGACCAGTACAACTGGACGAAGGAGCTACGGGACGACGTCACCTACTTCGACCGTCATCCCGGCCCGCACCCGGAGGTGCTCGACGACCTGATCGAGAAGAAGATCAAGTGGATCGGCGGCGACATCGCCTCGATCGACCACTCGCTCTACACCCGCGTGCGCTGGATGCGGCCGGACCTGGTGGAGGAGTACGAGGCGATGACCGGCCAGCCGATTGAAGAGACGCTGCCGATGAAGTGGTTTGAGTACATTCACTACGGCACGGCGCGGAACGACATCAGCATGCTGGAAAACCTCGGCGGCGAGCTGGCGGATGTCGCCGGCCGGCGAGTGAACGTCGGCGCCTTCCCCTGGCGCTGGGTCGGTGGCGAGGGCTGCGTCTGCCGCGTCGTGGCGTTTCTGGACGATTGAAGAATACCGAATAGGAATGAACGAATGGCTGTTGCAACAGCGACCATGCAAGCGCTCATCCTGACGGACGTCAGCAAGTTTGAGATCGGCGCCATTCCGAAGCCTTCGCCGGGGCGCAACGAGGTGCTCTGCAAGGTGGACTCGGTCGCCATCTGCGGCACGGACGTCCACATCATCGAAGGCAAGATGAAGGGTCGCTGGCCGCGTAGCTACCCCTACACCCCGGGCCACGAGTGGTCCGGCACGGTCGTCGAGCTGGGCGAGGGTGCCGATGTCTTCGGCTGGAAGGCGGGTGACCGGGTGGCCGGGACGTCCCACGCCGGCTGTGGTTTCTGCCGGATGTGCACCAGCGGCCGCTACACTCTCTGCGATAACTACGGCGACGAGCGGGTCCACCGCCAGTACGGCCACTACAGCCAGGGCGCGGACGCTCAGCTCATGGTCGCCTCGATCAGGAGCGTCTTCAGGCTGCCAGACTCGATCAGCCTGGAAGAGGGCGCCCTGGTGGACACCGCCAGCATCGCCCTCCACTCGCTGAAGCGGCCCGGTGTGCGGCCGGCCGACGTGGCGGCGGTGATCGGCCCCGGCCCGCTGGGCCTGCTCTGTGGCGACTGCGCCGCCGCCATGGGCGCCTCGCGAGTGATCGTCACCGGCTCCGGCGAGCGGCTGGAGAAGGCCCGCGGCATGGGCTTCGAGGTGGTCGACTACCGCGCCGGCGACGTGGTGGAGCAGGTGCGGGCGCTGACCGGCGGCAAGGGCGTCAACGTCTGCGTGGACAGCGCCGGCACGGTCGACTCGATCACTCAGGCGGTGGCGATGACCCGCAAGGGCGGGCGCGTCTCCTTCACCGGCGTCCCGATGGGGCCGGTGGCGCTGCCGATGCAGAAGATCGTCCTCGAGGAGCTGGACCTCTTCGGCGTGCGGGCCAACGCCGGCGCGATGGAGGAGGCGATCGCGCTCATCGAGGCCGGCCGCATCCGGGCGAAGGCGATCGTCACCCACCGCTTCCCGCACTCGCAGTACGCCGAGGCGCTGGAGACCTTCATGAAGCGGAAGGACGGCGCCCTGAAGGTCCTCGTCAAGCCGAACGAGTGAGCCGATGACCGAGACGATGCTGGCGGTCGTGGTCCCGGAGCCGGACCGCTTCGAGCTGCGCCGGGTGCCGATCCCAGCCCCGGGCCCGGGCCAGGTGCTGCTGCGAGTCATGGCCTCCACGATGTGCGGGACGGACCGCAAGATCCTGGCAGGCCAGTTCCCAGGCACGCGCTTCCCGCACATTCCCGGCCACGAGTTCGCCGGCGAGGTCGCGACCGTGGGTCCGGGCGTGGACGCCTGGGGCGTCGGCGATCGCGTCGGCGTGGAGATCCACGTCGGCTGCGGGCGCTGCCCACGCTGCCTGGAGGGGCTCTACAACCTGTGTGAGAACTACGGCCGGACCGATCGCGGCCACGCCCATCTCGGCTTCACTGTGCCAGGCGGCCTCGCGCAGTACTGCGCGGTGCCTGTCGCGGCGCTCCACCGCCTGCCGGAAGGCGTGAGCTGGGAGGAGGGGATGTTCACGGACGGCCTGGGACTGACCCTGTGGGCGTTCGAGCGGGCGGCGCCGCGGGGCGGCGAGAAGGTGGTGGTAGTCGGCTCCGGCGCGTTTGGGGCGCTGGCCGTCCAGTTCGCCTGGGCGCTCGGGGCCAGCCAGGTCGTCCTGATCGGCACGCGTGCCGAGCGTATGGCGCTGATCGACCAGCTCCCCCACCCAACGGTCCTGATCGACGGCAGCGCGGAGGACCCGGTCGCCCGGGTGCGCCAGCTCTTCGACGGCCGGGGGGCGGACCTGGTGGTGGAGTTCGCCGGCAGCGAGAGCGGTGCGCGCCAGGCGATCGAGATGGCGCGCCGCGGCGGACGGGTGGTGCTGGCCGGCTCGACGGGCCCCGGCCGGGAGCTGCGCGGCCTCGACCTCTCGACGATCGTCCGCGGCCACCTGGACATCCTGGGCTCGGTGGCGAACCCGCGCGGCGTCTCCGGTCGCGCCCTGGCGCTCCTGGCGCGCGGGGCGATCCAGGTCGGCCCGCTGGTCACGCACCGCTTCCCGCTGACGGCGTTCGCCGAAGCCTGGGACACCTTCGTCGAGCGGCGCGGAGGCGCGTTGCGAGTGATGGTCCAGCCGAACGGCTGGTATTGACACGGCCGTTGTAGGGGCGCTGCTTGCTGCGCCTGATGGCCCCGACGCGCTGGTCTGCGATGGTGCACGGGCGCCGCAAGCAGCGCCCCGACCAGGCAGCCAGCCCTGCCACAGCGTTCGGTCGCACCCGGACGCACCCCGCCTCCTGACCGGAGTTGAGCCACTGGCTACAATAGATGCCAGACGCAACGGCCCGGAGGCAGAGACTATGGCAGTGGCAACCGCGGCACAGCCGCTCTCGGCGGAGAAGCTGGTGAGCATGCTCCGCCAGATGCTGACCATTCGACGATTTGACTCGCGCGTGCTCGAGATCTACCGCGAGGGCTACATCCGCGGCACCACGCACCCCTACATTGGCGAGGAGGCGATCGCCGTCGGGGCCTGCGCGGCGCTGCGCGAGGACGACTTCATCACCAGCACCCACCGCGGCCACGGGCACTGCATCGCCAAGGGCGGCGACGTCAACCTGATGATGGCCGAGCTGCTCGGCAAGGCGACCGGCTACTGCCACGGCAAGGGCGGCAGCATGCACATCGCCGACGTGGACAAGGGGATCCTGGGCGCCAACGGCATCGTCGGCGGCGGCATGGGCATCGCGACCGGCTCCGCCCTGAGCGCGAAGATCAAGGGAACGGACCAGGTCACGATCTGCTTCTTCGGCGACGGCGCGCTGAACCAGGGCGCGCTGCACGAGTGCTCCAACCTGGCGGCCATCTGGAAGCTGCCGGTCATCTTCATGTGCGAGAACAACCAGTACGCCATGTCCTCGCGGGCGGACCGCTTCACCTCCGTGCCCGACCCGAGCGTCCGTGCTGGAGCCTACGGCTTCCCCGGCGTTCGCATCGACGGCATGGACGTCATCGCCGTGTACGAGACGGTGCGTGAGGCGGTGGCCCGTGCGCGCGCCGGCGACGGCCCGTCGATGATCGTTGCGAGCACCTACCGCTACTTCGGCCACCATGTGGGCGACCCGCTGAACTACCGTAGCCAGGACGAAGTGGCCGAGGCGCGCAAGGGCGACGCCATCGAACGCTTCAAGAACCGCCTGCTGGACATGCACGTCATGGATGAGACGCGCCTCCAGCAGCTCGAAGAGCAGGTCAACGGCGAGATCGAAGCGGCGATCGAGTTCGCCAAGCAGAGCCCGGAGCCGGACGTCAGCACCCTGATGGAAGACATCTTCGCCTGAGGAGAGCCCATGGCCGTTCCTGCACCAGCACCCACGAAAACCGGCCTCCGGGAGATCACCTACGCCGAGGCCCTGAACGAGGCGCTCCGCGAGGAGATGCGCCGCGATCCGATGGTGTTCGTCCTGGGTGAGGACGTCGCCGTCTGGGGTGGCGGGGGCATCTTCGGCGTCACCAAGGGCCTGGTCGAGGAGTTCGGCGAGGCCCGCGTCCGCGACACGCCGATCTCCGAGCTGGCCATCGGCGCGGTCACCGTCGGCGCGGCGGCGACCGGCACACGCCCGGTCGGCGAGATCATGTACGTGGACTTCATCGGCCTCGCGCTGGAGCCGATCGTCAACCAGGCCGCCAAGATGCGCTACATGTTCGGCGGCAAGATCAAACTGCCAATGGTCATCCGCGCCCAGCAGGGCGGTGGGCGTGGCAACGCGGCCCAGCACTCCCAGAGCCTGGAGGCCTGGTTCACCCACATCCCGGGCCTGAAGGTCGCCGTTCCGACGACCCCGCGCGACGCGAAGGGCCTGCTCAAGACCGCCATTCGCGACGACAACCCGGTCATCTTCCTGGAGCACAAGGTGCTCTACTTCACCAAGGGCCCGGTGCCGGAGGAGGAGTACACCGTTCCCTTCGGCGTGGCGGACGTGCGGCGCGAGGGCTCTGACGTGACGGTGGTCGGCCTGCAAGTCATGGTCAACAACGCGCTCGACGCGGCGAAGGAGCTCGAGGCTGAGGGGATCAGCGTCGAGGTCATCGACCCGCGCACCGTCTCGCCGCTCGACGTCGAGACGATCGCGAACTCGGTGAAGAAGACCGGCCGCCTGATCGTGACGCACCAGGCGTACGAGCAGGCCGGCGTTGGCGCGGAGATCATCGCGCGGGTCCAGGACGAAGTGTTCGACTACCTGGACGCGCCGATCCAGCGCGTCTGCGGCAAGAACGTGCCGATCCCCTACAACGGCGCCCTGGAGCGGGCGGCCCTGCCGGGCAAGGAAGAGATCGTCGCCGCCATCCGCAAGATCCTGTAGGCGGCGAGGGACGGCTTCCCTCCCCCGCCGGACCTTCCTCGCGCTCTCGGGCATCACGCTCATGGGCGGCCTCAGCCAGGCCGCCCTTCTTCCTGCCCCGCTGCGGGCGGAAGACGACCTCTTCCCGCGCTTCCGGCAGCTCTGCCAGGCCACTGCCCACGCCTGCGTCCAGCCCGACAACTGGGTCATCCCCAGCCAGGCCTACGCTGATGAATGCTACCTGCGGGACGCTTACTGGATCCTCGGCAGCCTCCAGAACCTCGACCTCGCCGCCCTGACCTTGCGCCGCTTCGCGGCCAGGCAGGGCCCTGACGGCCGCGTCCCGACCAGCCTCTTCCTGACCGGCGCCGTCTCTCGCGTGCGCGACGACGAGACGACCGCCCTCTTCCTGCTGCTCGCGCTCGACCTGCAACGCGCCGGTCGGGAGGTCGATCGAGGCGCCGTCGAGCGCGCGGCCGGCT
The DNA here is from genome assembly GCA_020847555.1 of Gemmataceae bacterium. Next base: position 3,355 of record JADLBT010000253.1, on the reverse strand, counting down.
TTCTGGTGGCCCGCCTCCAGGACGGTCAGTACGCCACCGGCCCAGGCCCGGAAAGCTGGTGGCTGGATACCCTCTCGCTGGCGCGGCGGGACGTGGTGGCCTACAACCAGGGCGTCGTGGCGGTCGCCCTGCGCGCCGCGCAGGAGCTGGGCGCGAGCGTCCCGGTTAGGACGGCGGACGCTGCCGAGCGCGCCTATCGCCAGCTCGGCGGCACGAGCGGCCGCCTGCCGCTCTCCGCGGGCACGACGCTGGTAGACGTTTCCTGCCTGGTCGGCGAGCACCTGTCGCTGCGCTACTTCGGTCGTCCGCTGCTCTCCGACGAGCGCGTGCGGGCGACGCTGGACAGCTTCCACAGCGAAGCGGAGCAGACCGGCCAGTTCCTCGGCTTCAGAGTCGCCAGCCAGGCGGACGGCTCCTTCATGCCGCTCGAGTGGTTCGCGCCCGCCCCGGACAACTTCCCCGGCCACTACCACAACGGCGGAAGCTGGCTCCTCTACGACGCCATCGCCCTGGACGTGGCCGCCCGGCACGCCGTCTCCGGATCGCGGCCCCTGCTGGAGCAGCGCTGCCGCGCCGAGGTGCGCCGCGATTGGTCGCTCCACGAGTACCTCGCCCTGGACCCCGCCGCCCCGGACTTCGGTAAGACGCCCTACGACTGGCGCCGCCAGTACGGCTGGAACGCCTACGTCAGCCGGCTGATCACGAGCGACTGAGCATTCGTCCACCGCGCACCTCCCTCCGAGCGAGCCGCTCGATCAACACTACTTCACGACTCTTCCATACTTCGACGCGAGATTTACGACTATTTATGTCTTCAGTGCGGTGACGCGTGTTGGGACGACTAGATCATCAATGCTTGATATTTCTGTTACACATCATTGAAGTCAGAGAGCTGCTCCGGAGTGATTTTGTAATAGCAGCTTGACATCCTCTAAAGAGTGTAGTACGCTGGAGGCGGCTTTCAGCCATTGCACTAACAGCAAGGAGTGGTTGTCAGCATAACGGCGGTGGATGGTTCGACGACGCCTGATTGACCCGGCGCGACCGTGTGGTCCAGGAGGCGGATATGGGCGAGTGGTTGGATGACGTCGCACGAAGCGTCGCCGCGGGGACTTCCCGCCGGGACGCGGTGCGAAAAATCGGAGCTGGGATAGCCGCGGCGGTGCTTGCCGCCCTCGGGGCCGGCGAGCGACCGGCTCGCGCCGAGCCTGGCAGCAGACGCCCTTGCAATGGTCAACCGTGCGGCGACGACTGCTGCCCGCCCGGCCTTCAGTGCACGGACGAGAAGAAGTGCTGTCCGCCAACTCAGATCTGTACCGGCACCGATGCCGCTGGCAACGTCACCAGGACGTGCTGCCGCCGTGGGAAATGTATCGGCGGCGTCTGTTGTCGTGGCAAGGTCTGTCCGCCCCCGTTCTTCACCAACGGCACTGGCGGGCCGATCTGCTGCCCGCGTCACTCGGCCTGCGACCCGCGTGGTGGCTGCTGCCCCCCCGGCAAGCTCTGCGCCGACGGCACCTGCTGCAGGGACGGGACGTGCGTGAACGGCGAGTGCTGCCGCGGAAAGATCTGTCGGGGGCCTAACGGCCCAACCTGCTGCCCACCAGGCGTGCCGTGCAGTCGGCAAGGCTGCTGTCCGCCCCCCGCGAGCGTTTGCGCCGACGGCACCTGCTGCAAGGAAGGGACGTGCGTTGGCGACCGGTGCTGTCGCACCGCGCAGGTCTGCGGAACGGCTGCTACGGGCACCCTCGTCTGCTGCCCCCCGGGCACCGCGTGCATCGGCAACACCTGCTGTCGCACCGCCCAGATCTGTCAGGACACAGCGGGCAATCGGGTCTGCTGCCCGGCAGGCTCCGTGTGCAAGGATGGCACCTGCGTGCCACAGACCTGCACCCCGAACTGCCAGAACGGCCCCTGCACCCCGGACGGCTGCGGCGGTCTCTGCCCCTGCCCCTCCGGCCAGGCCTGCGCTCCCTCCGCCACGAACCCAAACCTCACCTGCCAGCCCTGCGGTCTTGCGAATCAGCCCTGCTGCCCCGGCGGCACGTGCGCGGACCCGGTGCTGACCTGCAACGCCGCGGGGGTGTGCGCCTGAACCGAAGCTATGTTGATACCCGCGGACGCTGGTCGCACAATCTTGTGGGTCCCGCCGCGGCTCTGGTTGAGGAAGTAGGATAGAGTCCCGGCAAGATACTGCTGGCGAATTCGGTCTCGGTGCCCGACGATGGCTCCGTGGCTCGGCCTCTCCAGGCCGATCAGGAGTCCGGGGGGCGCTGGTCTGGAATTCGCCAACGGTATCTCCTGGGGACTCCATCGCCCGCGGCGACCCCGGCTGTCGATCGCCAGGGTCGTTGAGCCAGCGGTCGACAAACTCGTGGTCGATCGCCGGGGTCCGGGGCGCGCACCCTACGTCTTCCCGGGCTGCGCCCCGCCGAGACGGAACACTCTAACGAGGGGTTCACCCCCCACCCGACCTCCCCCGCCGGGGGGAGGCGAGGGCGCTCAGATGGCGAGAAGATGCTCCAGGTTGCCCTCGAGGATCTGGTCCCTCTCCTCCGGGGTGAGGCCGGGAAGGGCGCGAATGGCGGGAATGACGTGCCAGTCGCCCATGTCGGCCGGGTAGTCCGTGCCGATCACGACGTGGTCCGCGCCGACCGTCTCGACAAGGAACTCCAGGCCCTTCTGGCTGTGGATCAGCGAGTCGTAGTAGAGCATGCTGAGGTAGTCCTCGACTGGGCGGGTGATGTGGATCTGCGCCTCGTCGCGGACGAGCTGACCGTGGCGCCAGCGGCCCCGGATCCAGGGCACGTAGCCGCCGGCGTGGGCCAGGACGAGCTTCAGGCCGGGGTAGCGCTCGAGCACTCCGCCGAAGGCGAGGCTGGCGACGCAGATCGTCGTTTCGAGCGGGTTCCCAATCAGGTTGCGGAGGTGGTAACCGCCCAGGCGCTCCTTGCCAGCCACGTCATTCGGGGTGGGGTGGAAGAAGAAGACGCAGCCGCTGGCCTCAGCACGCTCCCAGAACGGTATGAATTCCGGGTCGCCGAGGTTCTTTTCGCCGACGTGGGTGCCGAGCTGGAAGGAGCGGAAGCCCAGCTCGTTCACGGCGCGGTCCAGTTCTTTGATAGCCAGCTCGACGCTCTGGAGGGGAACGGTGCCCATGGGGATGACGCGGTCCGCGTGCAGCCGTCCGAGGCGGGCCAGGCCGTCGTTCTGGACGCGGGAGATCAGGGCGCCCTGCTCGGGAGTGGTGAGATAGCCCATGAGCGGCGGCAGGATGGAGAGGCAGAAGCGGTCGATGCCGGAGGCAGTCATGTCGGCCAGCCGGCGATCGATGGCTTCCCTCTCCCGCTCGTCC
>JADLBT010000252.1 GCA_020847555.1 Gemmataceae bacterium | reverse complement strand
CGGCGCCGTTGGCGCCTGGGCCGGTCAGAAGGTGCGCGCCGCCCGTCGCGGCCTTGGCGGGCTGGCCGGCCGACTGGCGCCGCTGTGGCAGTTCCGCAAGCAGTTGCTGGTCGCGCTGGGCGTCGGCACCGCCGCCGCGGTGGCCGTCTACTTCTGCGCCCCCTGGGTCGCGAGCGTGTTCAGCGGCCTGCTGGCGTTCGCCTCGACCCTGACCGTGCAGGCGCGCCTGTGGTTCAACCGGATGCTCGCGAAGGCGGGCCTCGCCGAAGCGACCACCTGAGTTCCCGCCGCGATGGGCGGTAGCGCATGACAGACAAGACTGGCCGGTCAACTGTACCGGGTTGTGGCCGCGCGGGACGCGGTCGGCCCGGTGCGGGTAAGCCCGTGCAGACCTCGACGCCGTCGCTGCAAGCCGTCGCGGCCACCACCCAGGACATCAGAAGGGCGCTCCGTGCCCGACCCGCAGTATCGAATCGAACTGGCCCCCGGTCCGCCACGTTGCGGGCCGGGGGCCAGGATCAATCTCTCGCGAGATCCTCTCTTAGCTATCGTCCCGACGTGAGGTCATGACCCCAGGTTGCAGGGCAAGACCACCGTCGTCACGACGGTCAATCCCGCCACGTCCCGCCGAGGACTCGTGCGGGCAGCAGGGTCGAATCTTGCAGCACCTTGATGACCTTCACCGAGAGCCACTCTTCTCCCTCATCTCCTTCAGTCGAGACCTGGGCTTCGGCCGGATGAGAGGGAACTTCCGGGCGCCGGGGAGCTTCGGCGCCGCGATGTCCGGCCGGGGCCGAACTTCCGGTGGCGCCGCCGCGGGGTCCGGCGGCATCTGCAGCTCCCCATAGGCCGACTTGCGGCTGTAACTGGCAATCGCCTTGCCGGCACGCTCGCGGAAGGTGAGGGCGACCAGGTCGGCGTGAATGTGGGTCGGCGCCGGCTTGTTGACCGGCCGGAAGAAGGGCACCGCGGCCACGTTGCCGGGGTTGGCGCCTCCAGCTAGATTCCAGTTGAACAGCTTGGGGGCGTTCCAGTCGTTCTTCTCCAGGGCGTCCTTGCGGTAGTAACCCCAGCCCACGGTCGGCAACGGCTTGACGTTGTCGAAGACCACATCGACGGCGTACTTCTCCGATTGTTGACCGATCTTGGTCGCGAGGTCGAGCGGCACACCAAGGTTGAGGATCAGGTGTGCGTCACCGGCGTCCGGGAAATACAGAATCCCACCCTTGGCAAGCACGGAGTCAGCCTCGGCGAGGTCGCGACACGCCATGAGTGTGTTCGTCTTCGTGAGGAACCACAGGTCGGCCGTGTTGGCCCAGCACGGGTGCAACTGCCGGATGGTACTGGACCACTCGTCGCCGACCTGCTTGTTGCGGACGTGCAGGCGAAGCGGGACCTCGCAGACGAGGAACAGGCCCTTGGTGGCGAAGTCATCCCGTTCGGGGACGACAACGGGGAGACCCCTCAGGCAGAAGACCTTGGTTGCGACGTCGGCGCGGTGTGCAGCCCCTTCCTTCTCGGCCTGGAGCTTCGCGAATTGGTCGCCCAGCATGGCCTTCTCGACCAGCGCCGTAGAGCCGTAACGCACGTAGCCGTGAACCGCCTCTGGATGCAAGGGAGCCGACTCACCCATCGCCTGCGTCAGGTCGATCACCGGCGCCCCCTTCTTCGCCCCGCCGACAGGTGAGACGCCGCCAGGCGAAGTGGTGTCACCACCCGTTCCCGCCGCTTGAGTGCCTGGGTCAGTCGGCTGGCCTGCAACGGACTGCTGCGAGGAGCGGCCTTGTAGCAGGAGGCCGCCGGCGAACAGGGAGAACGCCAGGAAGAGCACGCAGCCGACGGCCGCGTAGCCTACCCCTGCGCGGAGCCATACGGCCAGGCCACCGGCGGCCAGGTCCGCCCGGCTTCGCCCGAGTGCCTCCTCGTGATCGCGTAACTGCGCCTGCGTGGCGACGGCGGCCTTGTACTCATCTTCGGCGCCGCCAGGGATCGCGGCCGCGGTGAGTGCAAGGTCAGCGAGCTTATGCAGCAGTCGGTCTCGCCCGGGCTTGCCACCGGGCGAACCATTCTGCCCGACCGCAACAGGATGCGTGCTAAGCGCCGCAATTTCCGCTCGGACTTGTCGATCACCAAGCCCTGCTTGGTAGAGCTTCTGGCCCAGAGCGAGGCGCGCCTCCGCGGCGCGCCTTCTCAGGGAAGAAGCACGCCAACGCGCCCGCCCGAAGCGGAAGAGACTTGCGGTGCGCGAGGCGGTCGCTGCACATACCTCGCGTAGCTGCCGAAGAAGCCAGCCGCCAGCAAGGCGGAGACGACCAGGTGCCGCATGACCTGGCTCGACTGGCGGCGGCAATACGCGCGGGCCGGATCCTTCGACAGCACGGGCGCCATCAATAGCGGCGGGAAAGACCCCCCTTATCGAACTGGCCGGCACCCACTTCGTCGTGCCAGCCTGCAGAAGCATGTCGTCGGGCCGTAGCTGCCCCGCTACTGCCAGTCGCTGCAGTTCCGCAAGCGGGGCGGGGCCGCAACGCTTCTTGCTCTGGGCGTAGTACCACAGCGGTTGGGACGGGCTGCCCGCGATATTGAAAATCCGACCGCAGGATGGACAGTTAGCCGTTCCATCTCGTGAAAGGCAAGTTGCCTCGAATTTCTCGCTACAGGAGGGACAGGTCTGGCGGGTCGTGGACATGAGCAACCCCGCCTCCGAAATAAGAAGGAGCGCCGAAACCAAGGCCGCTCCTTCCAGCGCCCGCCAAGGCGCAGAGTAGAACAGCACCTGGCTCGACGCTCCCGTTCGGGAGCGTCGAGCCAGGTGCTGTTCTACTCTCAAGGGCCGGTTGTCCGGCCCAGGTTGGCGGTTCTGGAAGGAAGCAGTTACTTGACGCAACGCGTCATTTCAGGTTGTCGCGTGGCCGCTCTGGGCCACGGTTCGGTCTCGGTCGTTCTCCTTGCAGGCCAATGCTTCAAGTGGTGCGGCCCGGTGCCGCGTCTCCATCAGGTAATCATATCCAAGGATAGCGCAGGTAGCCAGACAGGGCAGTTGCTCCCACGCTCTGCGCTCTGCTCAGTAGGGAGAAGCCGGGCCTGCTGGTGAATAAGATGATCAACGAGGCAGTCCGGAAGGTTGGCGGCGGAATGGGCGTGCGTGAGTACCCCTGTAGACAGTGACGTGAGCCGGCAACTCTTCCCGGACGATGAACCCCACGGGAGAGGACCCTGGCATGTCCTGGCGACGTGACGAACCCGAGCCCGTGCCCGCCGAGGAGGCGTTCGGCAAGCTCACGCTCGACCATCTGCGACCGCTGGCGGCGCTGCTGACCAGCGACCTGCCGAAGCGCAAGCCCGAACTGGTTGCCCTCCTCACCCGATACATGACCGACCCCGCCGAGGTGCGAGCGCTGTACGAGCAACTGGACCCGCTGGCCCAGAAGGCCGTGCAGGAGGCGACCCACGACCCCAGGGGGCTGCTGCACCGCGCGAAGTTCATCGCTCGCCACGGGCAGATGCCCGACTTTCACCACGCCTCCAAGCAGGAGCGAACGAGCTTCTACGACCACGACCGGCACACCCGTCCGACCCATCTGGCCCTGTTCTTCCCGAAGGACGACTGGCTACCCACCGACCTGCGGAAGATCCTCTTCACCTTCGTCCCCAGCCCGCTGGCCTTCACGCTGCCGACCGTGGCAAATCCGCCCGCGACGGTCCGTCAGACCTGGACCACCTGGAAGGGCAACCGCCCGGTCGAGGAGAGCGCCGACGTGCCGGTGCGCGTGCGTGTGACGGCCCGCGAGGCCGAGCACGACCTGCGCGCCGTGCTGCGCCTGGTCGAGGCGGGCCGAGTGCGCGTCAGCGACAAGAAGCGGCAGCCGACCGCCGCCAGCCAGAAGGTCGTCGCCGAGGTGCTGGCCGGCGGCGACTTCTATACCGCCGAGGACCAGGACGAGTCGAAGTACGACCCGGCCTTCGACCTGACGATCAAGGCGTTCGCGTGGCCGATGCTGCTGCAGGCGGCCGGGCTGGCGCAGAAGTCCGGCGACGACCTGGCCCTCACGCCCGCCGGGCGGAAGGCCCTGGGTAGCCTGGCCGCGGAGGTGATCCGGGCCGTGTTCCGCAAATGGCGGACGAGCACACTGCTTGACGAGTTCGGCCGCGTCGAGACGATCAAGGGTCAGGGCCGAGGCGGGCTCAGCGCCTTGTCCACGCGGCGCAGGGCAGTCCTCGACGGGCTGGCCGCCTGCCCGGCCGGCGCGTGGTTCGCGGTGGACGACTTCTTCCGCCTGCTGCGGGCGACCGACCGCGACTTCGTGCTGGCGCACCGGCCGGACGAGTTGTACATCGCCGAGCACTACTACGGCAACCTGGGCTACGAAAGCGAGCACGCCTGGGAGCAACTGCAGGGCCGCTACATCCTGGCGGTACTGTTCGAGTACGTCGCCACGCTGGGGTTGATCGACGTGGCCTACCTGCCCCCTCAGGGAGTGCGCAACGACTTCCGCGACCGCTGGGGCGCCGACGACCTGTCCTGCCTGAGCCGCTACGATGGCCTCGTGTACCTGCGCATCAACCCGCTGGGGGCCTGGTGCCTGGGACTGGCCGAGCGCTACGAGACGCCGACTCCCGCGGTGGTCAATGTCCTGCAGGTGCTGCCCAACCTGGAGATCGTCGTCAAGCAGCCGCCGCTGACGGCCTCGGATCGGCTGGTCCTGGATCGCTTCGCGGAGGCGCAGTCGGAGGGGGTGTGGAAGCTGACCGCGGCGAAGCTGCTGGCGGTGCTGGAGGAGGGCGGCACGCTCGACGAGCTGGAGGAGTTCCTCAAGACCCACAGCACGGCCGCGCTGCCGCACACGGTGGAGGTGTTCCTCAGGGACCAGCGCGAGCGCGCCGGCCGGCTGCGCGACCTGGGGACCGCACGGCTGATCGAGTGCGCCGACGCCGCCTTGGCACTGCTGCTGGCCAGCGACCCCCAGTTGCGCAACAAGGTCCACATTGCCGACGAGCGCTGGCTGGTGTTCCGGATCGAGGACGAGGCGGCCGTGCGGCGCGGCCTGCGGCGGCTGGGTCACATTGTCCCGCCGCAACGCGGTTGATGACGGGGGCCTGCCTGTTCACTTCCTGCGCCGCTCCGCTTGAACGGCAGGAGAAGACCGGATGCAACCACCGACGCCGAAGAACGTGCTGCTGACAGGAGCGCCCGGCTGCGGCAAGACGACCGTGATCCGCCTCGTGGTCGAGGCGCTCGGCGATCTGCGCTGCGCGGGCTTCTACACCCAGGAGGTCCGCGAGGGCGGACAGCGCGTCGGCTTCGAGATCGTCGGCCTCGGCGGCCAGCGGTGCCTGCTCGCCCATGTGGACTGGCACTCGCGCCATCGCGTCGGCCGCTACGGCGTGGAGCCAGAGCGCCTGGGGTCGATCATCGAGGCCGAGTTGGCGAAATCGCCGCGGGAGGTTGATGTCTACGTCATCGACGAGATCGGCAAGATGGAGTGCCTGTCCACAGTGTTTGTCGAGGCCGTCCGTCGCCTGCTCGACGGCTCCGCCCTCGTGCTGGCGACGGTCGCTCTGAAGGGCGGCGGTTTCATCGCCGAGGTCAAGGCCAGGCCGGACGTGCGGCTGGTCGCGGTCGATCCGGCGAACCGAGACGGCTTGCCGGGCCAGATCGCTGCCGATCTTCGCGACAGGGGCTATGTCGAACAGTGAGCGCGGAGAGAGAGTCTCGGCCGTTCAGCACAAGGCTCTCCGTGCCGGCCGTCGATCACCATGCACCGCAGAAGACTCACTGGTACACCCGCGAACCCAGCGTCACCACGGAGCGATCATGCGATCCTTGATTCTTCTTCTCGTCAGCGCGGTCCTTGCCGGGCTTGCGCCTGCCGCTGAGCCGGAGCAGGCCCGTG
>JADLBT010000251.1 GCA_020847555.1 Gemmataceae bacterium | reverse complement strand
CCGAGCGGCTTTCGGGTGCTTTGCCACAACTGCAACCAGGCCCGTTCTTACTACGGGCAGTGCCCCCACGAGCGAGCCCGCAATGCCGCTAAACCTGTCGTACGAAAATGACTGGCAATACTGGGACGCCACCGAGAAGGTCGTCTTTACCAGCATCACCACCGGCAGCAACGCGCCGCCCCAGCAGAGCCTGACCGTCGCCAAGGCCCTGCGCGGCCAGCCCAGCTTCAAGGAGCGCGCCCCATCCAACGGCGTCTACACCGGCTCGGACCTGACGTGGCTCCTGCCCGGCGCCCTGCTCGCCGGCAAGCGCCCCAAGCCGGGCGACACGATCAAGGACCAGCTCCCCGGCACTGCGCAGACCACCTACACCGTCCTCAACCCGCAGCACGACCAGCTCGACGACGTGTGGCAGTGCTACACCGTCGCCCTCAGCCTCCACTACCAGCTGAAGGATACCTGCACGTTCTGGAAACACAACAGCGCCGCCACCCAGCAGGACGCGGCCGGGAGCCGGGTTCCCAGCTTCACCCAGGATACGACGGTCGGGGCCAGCGGCACCGTCGATTGCCGGTTCCAGCTGGTGGGCGAATCCCCCGTGGAGGGCAGGGGCAAGCGGCTGCACAGGTGCGAGTACAAGGTTTACCTCGCGGAGGAGGTGGACCTCACCGGGGAGTGGCAAATCCGGGATAGCAGCAGCAACGTGTATCAGGTGGTGAGCTACGCCGGGCGGCAGACGATTGACAGCCTCAGCGAGGTGACGTGCGAGCGGTTCGGGGACTCGGCGTAGTTGCCCGCGGGGCAACCGCCGGGGTAGGGTGCCAGCATGGCCGTGACCTTCCGGGGCGACGAGGTGAGGCAGGAACTGCAGGCCGCGGTGGGCCGCGAGTTGCTCCGCATCGCCCTGGCCGTCCAGGCCGCCGGGCAGCGGAAAATGTCCGTCAGCAACCAGGGCGGGGCGGCCCCGAGCAAGCCCGGCGAGTGGCTGCGGCGCGGCACCGGGCACGGCATCGGCGGGCTGGTGTACGAGCCGACGACGCCCGCGGCCATCGCGGCGGCCGGCGCGGTCCGGCTCGGGTGGACCTGGAGCAGCTTCTACATGGCCCTGTGGGGCGACGTGCGGAAGTCGCGCAAGGGGCTGATCGACCTCGTGAACGAGCTGAGGCCGCAGCTGGCGGCCCTCCAGGGGGGCGGGGCGTGATCCAGGCCGACGACGTTTACCGGGCGGTCAAGGCCCTGTGGGGCGGGCCGCTGGCCGTGGCCGTCCCCGGCGGGGTGTGGCAGGGGCGCCCGAACCAGGCCGCCGGCACCCCCTACGCCGTCGCGAAGGTGGAGGAGCAGCCGCACGAGTTCAACACCGGCGCCGGGGTGATCCAGCGCTTTGGGCTGACCATCACCGTCTGGAGCACGGCCGGGGCGGTGGACGCCGGGACGATCCGGCGGCAGCTCGACACGGTCATCCGCGCCGGCCTGGCCCTCCAGCACGGGACGCTCCTGCACTGCCTGCCGGCGCCCGGCGCCCTCGACACCGACCCGGCGCCCAAGGACGCCCGCGACGTGCTGGTGACGGCGTGTGCGTTCGACATCCTGGCCCAATCGACCAAGTGAGGTAGCTGATACCCGCCGCCACCGACTTGTCGCTGACGTTCGACCTGACCATCACCGGCACCCTGACGGCCGCCCCGAGCGGCGAGATCAGCGGCGCCACCGGCCGCGTCCAAACCGGAAGCAACGGGTTCGACGCGATCTCCGAGACGTACACGTTCGGGACCGGGGACAACAACGCCAAGGAGTGGTACAGCGGGGAGCGCACCCTGTCCGCGACCACGGGCGAATCGCTCGACCTGGCCGGCGGGCTGACCAGCCCCCTCGGCGCCACGATCACGTTCACGAAGATCAAGGAACTGTACATCGAGATCGACGCCCCGGACGGGACCAAGAGCCTCCGCGTCGGGCCGCAGGGGGTCACGAACGCGATGAACCTGCCGTTCGCGGACAACAGCGATTACCTGACGATCTTCGACAAGATCTGGATCAGCAACCCGTACGGGTACGCCGTGACGGCGAGCACCGCCGACCTGCTGCGCATCTACAACCCCGGCGCCGGGTCGGTGACGTACCGGTTGTTCGTCGTCGGCACCGTCTAACCCCTGACCGCGCGGAGGCCCGATAGCCAGCAGTTCGCCAACGTTCTACAGCGGCCAGGGCGGCAAGGTGACGTTTGGCGCGACGGACGTCCACGTCGCCGACTGGGAATTCACCGACAACGGCCGGTTGGCGGAGGTCACCAACTCCGGAAGCAGCGGGGCGGCCAAGTACGCCCTCGTCGTGACGGACGGGGAGGGGACGTTCAACACCCCGTGGGACTCGACCCAGGACCTGGGCACCGACGTCGCCCTCAAGCCGGGCGACACCGGGACGGCCAAGTTTTACCACGGGTCGAGCGGATCGTTCCTCCAGGTGTCGATCATCGTCAGCAGCAACAAGCGGCAAAACAACGCCGTCAACGACGTCGTCCGCCAGTCGATTTCTTTCAAGGCGAACGGCGCCGTGACGTACCCGGCGTGAGCGAGGGGTCATGAGCGATACGAAGCAACCCGTTTCCCCCGGCCCCGGCAAGGTGACCCTCGCCGGGAAGACGTACCTCGT
>JADLBT010000250.1 GCA_020847555.1 Gemmataceae bacterium | reverse complement strand
CGGTTGGAAGAGGAGTACCTGCAGCTGCATCGCTGGTTCCGGGAGCACCGGCGGGCGATTCCCGATCCCGGCTGGCGGAGCCAGTACGCCGAGGAGGTCATCGGTCTGGGGTACACGACGCTGCTCGGCGACTGAACCGGTTGGCCGGAGCGGCGGCGATGATATACTCGGGGCGCGGGCGGAAGTAGCTCAGTGGTAGAGCGCCTCCTTGCCAAGGAGGAGGTCGCGAGTTCGAGCCTCGTCTTCCGCTCCACGATTGCTGTCTCGGGCCCGCCCACCGGCGGGCCTGTTCGTTGCCGGGAAGGGTGCCAGCGGACCCCGGGGCTCAGACGAAGATGGTGCCGCGGAGGACGGTAACGGCCGTGCCGGCGACGCGAACGGCGGCCGGCTCTTCACCGCTGGCGTCGGGATCGACTTCGACGTCGACGACGCCGGGCCGCCCGACCAGGTGGCCCTGCTCGACGGCGTACTGCTTTTCGCGGACGAGGCCATACTTCCAAAGATAGGCGGCCATGCCGCCGGTGGCGCTTCCGGTCACCGGGTCTTCGAGGACGCCGGCGCTGGCCAGGAAATGGCGGGCATGGGCGCGATGGCCGGGCTCGAGTGTTTCAAGGGTGAAGACGTGGCTGCTGAAGAAGTGGCCGATCTGCTCCAGGTCGCTGAGGTGCTGGAAGTCGATTCTGAGACGCCGGAGAACGTCGAGCGAGCGCACGGGGACCATCGCCTGGGGCGTGCCGGTGCTAACGACCTGGACGGGGACGTCCGCGAGCATGTCGGCGACGCGGATGCCGAGCGCCTGGGCGAACATGCTGCGATCGAGGCGCCGCAGGAATTCGGGGGGCGCCTGGGTCATGGTCACGCGGACGTTGCGGGCTTCGTCGAGGGCGATGTCGACGGGAAGGACACCGATGTTGAGCTCCTGAAGGACGCGCCGGGGCCCACCGGAGAGGTCGATCCGCCCCTCTTCGACGAGGGTGTGCATGGTGGCGACAGTAGGGTGGCCGGCGAGCGGGATCTCTTTGGCGGGTGTGAAGAAGCGCACCCGGAAGCTGGCGCGCTGCGAAGGGAAGACGAAGGCGGTCTCGCTGAGGTTGAGCTCGCGGGCAATCGCCTGCATCTGCGCGTCATCGAGGCCGTCTGCACGGGAAACGACGCCGCAGGGGTTGCCGGCATAGCGCCTGCTGGTAAAGGCGTCGACGATCTTGACCTGGTAGTCCGGCATGGCGGGAGCATAGCAGACGGACGTGCGCCGGGACGGCGCTGGCTCGAGCCGGTCGAAGGCGCGGCTGCGCAGGAGGCCTTGGCATTCCTGACCCGGATTCGGCGGGTGGCGGGGTGACGGCGGTTGCGGGCACCCGGCTGCGGACCTGGAGCGACGAGGCCGGGCGCCCGCACAGAGGGGAACGCCGTGCGCGGGGAGGTGGTTAACGGCGCGGTACGCCCCCGGGCCGGCACGGCTTTACCGAGGGGCGGTCGGCCGCGACGCCGGAAGGGGCCGGAAAGGCGCTGACGCCAAGGCGCACAGAACCAGAGTGCCTGCGGCGATCGACCGGGACGGGTGGTTCTTCGGCCGATATCAACGCACGCACGTAGAATCCGGCGGTGCTCTTCGCACGAACATGAGGGGAAGGATCAACGATGAGACTGGACGGGAAAGTCGGGATTGTGACGGGTGCGGGCATGGGGATGGGGGAAGCCGTGGCACGGCGCTGGGCGCGCGAAGGGGCGGCGGTGGTGGTCGCAGACGTGAACGACGAAGCCGGGGACAGGACGGTGGCGGCGATCAAGGAGTCTGGCGGCCGGGCGGTCTTCGTGCACGCCGACGTCTCGAGCGAGGCCGACTGGGCGACGATCACGGGCCGCGCGCTGAGCGAGTTCGGTGGGCTGCATATCCTCCACAACAACGCGGGCATCCACCTCTGGATCGACCCGCTGAAGGACCCGATCGCGCTATGGGACCGGATGATGGCGATCAATCTGAAGGGGGTCTTCCTCGGCTGCCGGGCGGCGATTCCGCACATGATCGCCGCTGGCGGCGGGGCGATCGTCAACACGAGTTCGACGAGCGGGCTGCACGGGGTTCCGCTCCAGGGGGTGTACGGCGCGACGAAGGCGGGTGTCTTGATGCTGACGCGCAGCCTGGCAAAGCAGTACGGGCCGCAGAACGTGCGCGTGAACGCCATCTGCCCCGGACCGATCGACACGCCGATGCTGCATCAGGCAGCGCGGGAGATGGCGGACATCCGGGAACGCAGCGACAGCGGGGCGCTGCCGCAGGGGTCGGTGACGGCACTCGGGCGGATGGGGACGCCGGACGAGATCGCGAACGCCGTCACCTTCCTGGTCTCCGACGAGGCGTCGTTCATCACGGGGACGTGGTTGCCGGTCGACGGCGGCATGACGGCCTGAGGAACGGGGGCGCTCCTTTCACCGCCCGATGAAGCGCGGCGGACGTTTTTCGAGGAAGGCCTGGCGTGCTTCGCGGCCGTCGTCGCTGCGAAAAGCCATGGTGATGTTCGCCACTTCATAGCGCAGCTGCTGTTCGAGGTCGATGGCGGTGGTGGCTTTCTGCAGTCCGCGCTTGGTCAGGCGCATGGTGATGGGCGAGCGCTCGCAGAGGAACTGGCAGTACTCGGCCAGCCGCGCGTCGAAGCGGTCGTCGTCGACGACTTCGCCGACGAGGCCGAGGCGGAGGGCCTCGTCGCCCTCGACGGTCCGGTTTTCGAGGAGGAAGCGCATTGCCTGTTCGTAGCCGATCGCCTGCGGGAGGGTGAAGGTGAGGCCGCCATCGGGGGAGCCCCCGATACGCGGGTAGCCGGCCATCAGCCGGGCGGAGCGTTTCATGATGCGGATGTCGGCCGCGAGGGCGAGTGCGAGGCCACCGCCAACGGCGACGCCGTTGACGCCGGCGACGACGGGCTTGTCGCAGCGTTGGCGAAGGCCCAGCAGGAAGTGAGAGATCCAGGCGAGGTCGTCGAGCTGGCGCGTCTGCGGGGAGAGCGGCGAGTGCCCCTCGCCGAAGCCAGCGAGGTCGAGTCCGGAGCAGAAGGCGTCGCCGGCGCCTGTGATGGTGAGCACCCAGACGTCGTCGTTCGCGGCGGCGGCCTCGACGGCGGCGACGATCGCCCAGGCGAGCTCGTCGTTGAGGGCGTTCTTCCTGTCAGGCCGGTCGAGCGTCAGGGTACGGACGTGGCCGTGGTCACGAACGTGGAGGCTGCCGGGCATAGGTCGTGCTCCGGGGGAGGAATCCCCGGCGACATGATGCCGTGCCGGCGGGGCAGCCGACAGTGATGGCGCCCGGGCGAGGCAGGCCGGATCAGTCCTGAGCGCCGTCGATGGGGGCTCCCGCGTCCGGCGAGGCTGGTGCCGGGGCGTCGTTGCCGCGGCGTTCCAGGCCGATATGGTGGGCGGTGAGCAGGGCGAGCAGGGCGCCGACGCCCACCAGCCAGGGCGCGAGGACGGTGGCGACGACGACGATCGTCAGGGGAAGGTCCAGGACGCGGTGGTCGCCCTGGGCGACGACGACATGCCGGGTGAGGCCCTCGGACCAGAGGTGGCGGAGGCGGTCGGTGAGCGAGGTCTTTTCGGGCGCCGGTTGCATGCTCATATCGAAGCACAGTCGGCGCCGGTTGGCACGGGTCCTTCTGGGCGGCCGAACGGGACGGTGTGTCGTCAGGGGGCTTTCTGGGCGACGCGGGTGGCGACGGCCTGGCGGACGGCACGCTGGTCCTCGGCGGCGGGTCCGAGAAGCTGGGTGATGATGACGGCTCGTCCCTGGCGGACGATGTCCGTCCAGCCCTTGTTGCCGAGGCGGTCCGTCTGCTCGGTTATGTAGGCTTTCTGCTCGTCGCCGACGGGGACGGCACCGTAGTCGAGGTTGCGCGTGGCGGCGCCGAAGACCTCGGGCGGAGGATTGCGGAAGGCCTCGGCGAGGGTCTTGAACTGCTGTCTGGCACCGTTGACGTCGGGATAGAGGTAGACGCGGATCTGGAGAGTGCGGCCCGGGAACGCCTGCTTGCGGTAAATTGCGAGGGCGCTGTCGATGGCAGCGGGGACGGCGGTGTCGCGCGCCTGCTGGTCGAGGACGTAGCCCAGGTCGCCTATCTGGGGGAGCATGCCCTCGGCGTTCGCGGCGGGCGAAGCCGCGCGCGTGGGGGTGGCGCTCGGGGCGGGGGCGGCGGCGTCGCCGCAGCCAGCGCCGAAGGGGATCGCGACGAGGCCGAGGAGGGCGCCCGTCAGCGTAAGGAAGCGGCGTGGGCGATGACGTCGGCTGCCTGGGCGGGGTTGAGGTGGTCGGTGCTGAGACAGAGGTCGTAGGTGCAAGGGCTGAGCCATCCTGTGTCGTAGAAACGGTTGAAGTAGTCGAGGCGCTCGTGGTCGGTGCGTTCGACGGTCTTGAAGGCGGTTTTCTCGTCGACGCCCATGCCGGCCATGATGCGGCGGCAGCGGAATTGCCGCGAGCCGGTAATGAGGACGCGCAGGGCGTCGAGGCGGCCGGCGAGAATGACCTGGGCGGCATGCCCGACGATGACGCACTGGCCCTGGTCGGCGACGTCGCGGATGACGTCTTCGACGAAGCGGCGATAGTCGCTGGAAGTGACCAGGGGGCTGGCGGTGAGGGGCAGGGGATCGGCCCAGGCGGCGACGGGCATGCTGGGGTTGCGTGCCAGCGCTTCAAGGATGCGGGTCATGAGAGAGGGGGTGTGCTCGGCCTCGCTGACCGTCTCGGGGGAGACGCCCGCCTCCTGGGCGGCCGCCTGGATCACCTGGTAGTCGATGACGCGGAAGCCGAGGTGAGCGGCCACGGCGGACGCGACCTCGTCGCCGGCGGTGCCGACCTGGCGGGAGATGGAGACGACGCGAGTGTTCATGGCGCCCTCCGGAGGCGGCGGATGTCGCCATTCTACGCGGGGGCGCGGTTTGGCCGAGGTGGTGGCGGACTCAGGCGGCGAAGGGACCGGCCGCGGCTTCGAAGCGCTCCAGGAGGTAGGGATCGAAGCGGGTGCCGGCGAGGCCGCGCATGACTTCCAGAGCGTCGGCGGGGGCCATGGCCCGGCGATAGGGGCGGTTGGTGGTGAGGGCGTCGAAGGCTTCGCACATGCCGATGATCTGCGCTTCGACGGGTACTTCTTCGCCTTCGAGCATGCCGGGGTAGCCCTTGCCGTCGACGCGTTCGTGGTGACAGCCAACCCACCAAGCGGCGGCGCCGAGGCCCGGGACTTCGCTGAGGATGTCGCGGGCGTGGGCAGGATGCATCTGGACGACGGCCATCTCGTCGATCGTGAGGATGTCGGGCTTGACGAGGACGGCGGCGGGAACGCCGAGGGTGCCGACATCCTGGAGGAGGGCCGCGACCTTGACGAGGTCGGCGCGGCGTTCGGTCATGTCGGTGGCGAGGGCAAGGTTGCGGGCGAGGTCGGCGACGCGGCGACCGCGGCCGGGCTCACGGCCGTTGCGGACGTCGATCACCTCGCTGATGACGCCGAGGAAGGAGAAGAGCTCGTCGCCGGCCATGGTGCCGCCATAGTTGAGGGACATGAGGCTGGCGGGCAGGTCGTTGTCGTAGAAGCCGAGCCAGAAGTCGTCGCGGGCGGCGAGGTGCGCCATGCGCACGGCGATCTCGGGGTCAAGTTCGCTGCCGGCCATGTCGCGGACGAGCTGAGGGCCGCGCTTGCGGACCATGAGGGGCGACGCCTCGGCGTCGATCATGGACTCGACGCGGTCGGCGACGGCGACGACGCGAGCGACGAGGGGGGCGCGGTCGCCCGGGGCCGCGCCGGGCAGGCCGGAGCCGTCCCAGCAGTCGTGGTGGGCAGCGACCGCACGCGCGACGTTCTCCCCGAGGCCGAGGCGACGGGCGATGCGGGCGCCCTGGTCGCAGTGGAGCTGGAGGGCCTCGATAACAGCGGCCCAGCCGCCCGGCGGGACGGCGTCGAGGAGATCCTCCGTGCCGGGTGCGCCGATCATGAAGCGGGCGCTGTCCATCCCGTCGAGGCGTGGACCGTGGGGGCTGGCCGCCATGCCGACGTCGTGGAGGAGGCAGCCGAAGAAGACCTCTTCGATGCGGTGGGCGTCGAACGCGAGCTCGTCGGCGAGGGAGACGCCAATGTAGGCGACGCGCTGGGCATGGCCGGGACGGCGGCCCTCGGCGAGGTCGAAGGCACGGCTGAGGGCGGCGAGGAGGGTGCCGCGGCTGAGGCGCGGCACGCCCGAGAGTCCGGTTTCGTCGTAGAGCGAGGGGTCCAGGAAGTCGGCTTTGACCGTCTGGATCTGCGCTTTGGAAGTCATGGACATGTGCACCCCACCAGTGGCCGGTAGGGGAAATATCGGAGGCGCAAGGACGGGGACGCAGAGAGGATTGGGTGAACGGGGGGAAACATGAGGAAGAGTCGTGAAGGGCATTGTGGGATGGGGCGGGAGCCGCCTGCACGGAGGGGAGGAACGCGGTACACTGACTGGGGTAAGGCGACCGCCGAGCGGCACGATGGCGGGTTCGAGCCTGCCCGACGCCGATTGGGTGACAGGCCGACATGGATCGTGCGCGGCTGATCCGCTTCTTGAACCAGCGTCTGGACGAGCTCACGCTCGAGGCGCCGGTCGTGGTCAATCCTTCCGAGACGGTCCGCGAAGCGGTGGCGTTGATGCAGGATGGGTCGCGGTCGTGCGTGCTTGCGATGGAGGGCGGGCGGCTGGCCGGCATCTTCACGGAGCGGGACGTTTTGTCGAAGTGCATGGCAAGCGGGTTCGACTGGGAGCAGCCACTGGCGCGCGCGGTGCTCACTCGTTCGCCGCAGACGATTGCGGCGAGCGGGACGGTAGCCGAGGCGATAGCGGCGATGCGCCAGCATCAGTACCGGACGCTGCCCGTGGTAGACGGGGAGCGCGTGGTTGGTCTCATCCGGGTGGGTGACATCCTGAGGCACCTTGCAGAGACGTTCCCGGAAGACGTCCTGAATCTCCCGCCACGCCCCCACCAGGTGATGGACAAACCAGAGGGTGGTTAGCAGAAGCTGATGACGACTGAGACGCCTGTTCGACCGCAGCACGACGTCGAGGAGCTCGACCGGGTTACGATCCGCTTCGCCGGCGATTCGGGCGACGGGATGCAACTAACCGGGACGCAGTTCACGAAGACGACGGCGGTCTTTGGGAACGATCTGGCGACGCTCCCCGACTATCCGGCGGAGATCCGGGCGCCCACCGGCTCGCTGCCGGGCGTGTCCGGGTTCCAGATCTCGTTTGCGAGCTCCGACATCCGCACGCCGGGCGACCAACCGGACGTGTTGGTGGCGATGAACCCGGCGGCGCTGAAGACGAACATCGGCGACCTGCGCACGGGCGGACTGCTGATCGTGGACGAGGACGAGTTCAACGCGGCGAACCTGAAGAAGGCCGCCTATGCGACCAATCCGCTGGAAGACGGCAGCCTGAAGGCGTATCAGGTGGTTCGGATCGCGGTGACGCGGCAGAACGAGCTTGCGCTCGAGGGGCTGCCGCTGAACGCACAGCAGAAGTTCAAGTCGCGCAACTTCTACGCGCTCGGGCTCATCCTCTGGCTGTACGGCCGGTCGATGGAGACGACGGTAAAGTGGGCGAACGAGCGCTTCAAGCGGATGCCGGACCAGCTTGAGGCGAACCTGCGGGCGTTGCGGGCGGGGTATAACTTCGGCGAGACGACGGAGCTGTTCCGCGTAAGGTATGACGTGCCACCGGCGCGCGTACCGGCCGGGACGTACCGTCATATCAGTGGCAATGAGGCGACGGCGCTGGGCTTTCTGGCGGCGTCGATTCAGGCCGACCTGCCGCTCTTCTATGCGAGCTACCCGATCACGCCGGCCTCGGACATCCTCCATGAGCTCTCAAAGCTGCGGAACTTCGGCGTCAAGACGGTGCAGTGCGAAGACGAGATCGCGGCCATTGGCGCGGCGATCGGCGCGGCGTACGGCGGCCAGCTGGCGCTTACCGGCACGAGCGGGCCGGGGCTCGCGCTCAAGAGCGAGGCGCTGAACCTGGCCGTGATGACGGAGCTGCCGCTCGTGGTGGTCGACGTGCAGCGCGCGGGCCCGAGCACGGGCATGCCGACGAAAACGGAGCAGTCGGACCTGCTGCAGGCGATGTTCGGCCGCAACGGCGACTCGCCGGTAGTGGTCCTGGCGCCGGCGACGCCGGCGGACTGTTTCTGGATGGCGATCGAGGCGTTCCGCATCGCGGTCAAGCACATGGTGCCGGTCATCTATCTGAGCGATGGGTACCTGGGCAACGGCTCGGAGCCATGGCGCATCCCGTCGCGGTCGGAGCTGCCGGCGATCGAATGGAGCTACGCGGCCTACAGCGAGGAGTTCACGCCGTATGCGCGCGACCCGCGAACGCTGGCGCGGCCCTGGGCGGTGCCCGGGCAGAAGGGACTGGAGCACCGCGTCGGCGGTATTGAGAAGTCCGGGCAGACGGGGAACATCAGCTACGACCCGGGCAACCACCACACGATGACGCTGCTGCGCACCGAGAAAGTCGCGCGGGTGGCGGACGACATTCCGGCGCTCGAGGTGCAGGGCCCGGCGGACGGCGACCTGCTGGTGCTCAGCTGGGGAGGGACCTATGGCGCGGTGACGACGGCGGCGGAGCGGGCGCGCCGGGCGGGCAAGAGCGTCGCCTCGGCTCATCTCCGCTACCTCAACCCGTTTCCGGCGAACCTGGGCACGGTGCTGCGAAGCTACAAGAGGGTGCTCGTGCCGGAGCTGAACACGGGCCAGCTCAGCCTGCTGGTCCGGGGGAAGTTTCTGATCGACGCGGTGCCCTTCACGAAGGTGGCGGGGCAGCCGTTCAAGATCGCCGAAGTCGAAGGGAAGATCGACGAGATGCTGGGCCTGCGTGGGCCATACGAGCTGCAGTTCGGGCCCGCTTCGACGCTGGGAGGAGGCTAGGAGATGAGCGCACCAACCAAAGAAGAGCAGCGCACGGAGGACGTGCCGGTCCTCACGCGCAAGGACTTCGTTTCGGATCAGGAAGTGCGCTGGTGCCCGGGGTGCGGGGACTACGCCATCCTGGCGCAGATGCAGCGGATGCTGCCCGAGCTGCATGTGCCGCGGGAGAACCTGGTGTTCATCAGCGGCATCGGCTGTTCGAGCCGGTTTCCTTACTACGTGGAGACCTACGGGTTCCACAGCATCCACGGGCGAGCGCTGACCCTGGCGACCGGCCTGAAGGCCTCGCGGCCGGAGCTGACGGTCTTCGTGATCACGGGCGACGGCGACGGCCTGAGCATCGGCGGGAACCACCTGCTGCACGCGATGCGGCGGAACGTGGACCTGACGGTCGTGCTGTTCAACAACCGGATCTACGGGCTGACGAAGGGACAGTATTCGCCGACCTCGGAGTTCGGGAAGGTGACCAAGTCGTCTCCTTATGGGACGACGGAGCAGCCGCTGAACCCAATCCGGGTGGCCCTGGCAGCGGGGGCGACCTTCGTGGCGCGGTCCATCGACCGGGACACCAAGCACTTGGAGGAGACGCTCTACAAGGCGGCCATGCACCGGGGCATCTCCTTCGTGGAGGTCTACCAGAACTGCAACATCTTCAACGACGGGGCTTACGCGGCTTTTGCCGACAAGGAGGTGCGGCAGGAGCGGATGGTGTACCTGGAGGACGGCAAGCCGCTGCGCTTCGGCAAGGAGATGGAGCATGGCATTCGCCTGAACGGCTTCCGGCCGGAAGTCGTGATCGACGCCGGAAGCGGCGCGGACCTGCTCGTGCACGACGCGAAGACGCCGGACCCGACGCTGGCGAACATCCTCGTGCGCATGGACTACCCGGACTTCCCGGTGCCAGTTGGCGTCTTTCGCAGTGTGGACGCACCGACGTTCGAGGACCTGCTGCAGGAGCAGGTCGACCAGGCGCGGGCGAAGGACCCGGGCGACTTCGAGGAGCTGCTTCGCAGCGGCGAAACCTGGGAAGTGCTCTAAGGCACTCGAGACAGGCAACGGTGCGGGGCCGCGGAGCCAGTCGCTCTGCGGCCCCGCACCTCTTTCCGAGGGGATGAGACATGCAGGTCGATCGCAGCAACATCGTCGTCTGTCCGTTCTGCGGAGCGGAGAACATCGAGGGCGAGGACACCTGCCAGAACTGCGCAATGGACCTTCGCACGACCGACGTACCGGAGACTTCGCAGGCAATCAGCGAGTCCCAGCTGCTGACGCCGGTGGGCCGCGTACGGCATGCGCGGCCGGCGACGGTGGCGATCGGCGCAAGCGTGCGCGAGGGGGTCGCGCTCCTCGTCGGGGAGCCGAGCGGCGCTTGCGTGGTGATGGACGGTGAGCGCATCGTCGGGATCTTCACCGAACGAGACGTGCTGAAGCGCATCGCGGGGCGGCCGGAGCGCTTCGACGATCCGCTGGCCAGATGGATGACGCCCGACCCGGTCGTCCTGCGCGACGACGACACGGTGGCCGCGGCGCTGAACAAGATGGGCTCCGGCGGCTTCCGCCATATTCCGCTGCTGCGCAAGGGTGAGCTTGTGGGCATGGTGACGGGCCGGGAGCTGCTCCAGTGGGTGATGGGGCGCTATTTCGACGAGGAGGCGGGCGGGGAACGCCGATAGATACCAAGATCTGGCCTATGGTTGTTAGATGGCGTAGAGTGCAAGCCATAGTCGGCCACTATGGCTCGAGGGACATGACACGGTGGAACTCGCGCAACTCGACGCATTCCTCGCAGCAGCCGACTGCGGCAGCTTCAGTCGGGCGGCGGAGCTGCTGAGCGTTGCCCAGCCATCGTTGAGCAACCGCATCCAGTCGCTCGAACGGGAAGTCGGCCAGGCGCTTTTCGAGCGCATGGGGCGCGGCGTGAAGCTGACGGACGCTGGTCGGGCGTTCTTGCCCTACGCACAGCGGGTGCTGCGGACGCTGAATGACGGTCTGATGGTGCTCGAGGGGACGCGGGACGGCACCGCGGGGAGGCTGACAATCGGCACAGCGCCGGCCGTCGGGACGTATGTGCTCCCCCGGCTGCTGAAGATCTTCTGCGACAACCGTGACGGTGTGGACGTACTCGTGCGCACGGGCCATTCGGACGAAGTGCTGCAGATGGTCCTCGACGACGACGTGCAGGTCGGCTTCGGGCGCCCGATAAACCATCCTGACGTGCGCACGATTGTGCTGTATCAGGACGAGCTGGTGCTCGTCGTCTCGTCGGACCACCGGTACGCGAAGCGGGGGACGGTCAAGGTCGACGACCTGGCGGAGGAGTCGCTGATCCTTTTCGACCGGGATTCGGGCTACTACGGCATGATCCTGGGGTTGTTCCGCGACCTGGGGGTGGTCCCTCAGCAGCAGATGCAGCTGGACAGCATCGAAGCGACGAAGAAGATGGTCGAGGCGACCCTGGGGCTGGCGCTCCTGCCGGAACTCTCGGTCGATCGGGAGATCCGGCTGGGGACGCTGCACAAGGTGCACATCGAGTCGGCCGAACCGGTCGAGCGGGACATCGCCGTGATGTACCGGCGGAACAAGCCGCAGTCGGGGCCGATGGCGGCGTTCCTCGACCTCCTCGGCGAGATCTACGGGACGCGCCTGCCGCGGTGAGGCAGCCCCCGGCGTCGGGCCGCGCGGGGTGCTGATAGATCTGCATTGCCACAGCTTTCCGCGTTCCCAGTGCAGCAGCCTGCGCGCGGAAGAGGTGGTCGACCTCGCCCGGGAGCGCGGCCTGGACGGCGTCTGCTTCACGGAACACGACCGGTGGTGGCCGGAGGAGGAGATGGCGGCCCTCGGCCGGCGTACTGGCTTCTTCGTCTGCGCGGGCGTGGAGCTGACGACGGACGTGGGCCACCTGCTCGCATTCGGCGTGCCGGGCGGGACAAGGGCGCTGGTGACGCTCGAGGCTGCGTTCGCGGTGGCCTCGCAGGCAGGGGGACTGCTCTACCTCGCCCACCCGGCGCGCGACGGGCTGCTCCGCGTGGACCGGCGCATGGTCGAGGCCCTGGCTTCGGTCGAGGCGGTGAACGGGTCTGATTCGCGGCTGCAGAACGTGGCGGCGACCGGGCTGGCGCGCGGGTTCCGGCTGCCAGGGGTCGGCGGCTCGGACGCGCATACGACGGCGGAGGTTGGACGGGCGGCGACGCGCTTTGAGGGGGAGATCGGCGACGGCGGCGCGCTCGTGGCGGCACTGGCGAGCGGCTGCTATGTGGCGGCGCGGATCGATTGAGGCCGGCACGCGCCGCGGCCGGCAAGGGCACCCGCTGTTTCCCGGCGGGAGGGCAGGTGCTACGATGCAAACGGCGTCCCGAGGGCGAGCCTAGAGCGCCCGGCAACCTGGTTAAGCCTCCAAGGTGCCAAGACGACGCGGCACGCGCAGGCGTGCAACAAAAGGCGGGCCCCGGCCCGCCCCTCCGGGGAGGGGGAGCCCGTGAGAGCCTGCAGCCAGCCCCTCGCGCCTCTGAGGGGCTTTTCCGTGCCCCGCCTACCTGCACGCGCGGGCGAGCCCCGCCGATTACTGCACGGGGAGAACGATGTCTGAACGTAAGCTGCTCACGTCCGAGTCGGTGACCGAGGGGCACCCGGACAAGATCTGCGATCAGATCTCGGACGGCGTGCTGGACGCCATCCTGGAGAAGGATCCTCTGGCGCGGGTCGCCTGCGAGACGGCGATTACAAACGGCCTCGTCCTAATCACGGGCGAGATCACGACGAACGCCTACGTCGACATCCCGCGCATCGTGCGGAATACGATCCTGGGCATCGGCTACACCTCGTCGGAGATCGGCTTCGACGGTTCGACCTGCGGGGTGATCACGTCGATCAGCGAGCAGTCCACGGACATCGCGGGCGGCGTGAACCGCTCGTACGAGGCGCGCCACGGGCAGATCGAGAGCACGGAGCTGGACACAGGTGCGGGCGACCAGGGCATGATGATCGGGTTCGCCTGCACGGAGACACCGGAGCTGATGCCGCTCACCCTCTCGCTGGCGCACCGGCTTACCCGCCGCCTGGCGGAGGCGCGCAAGAGCGGCGAGCTTCCGTGGTTGCGGCCGGACGGCAAGTCGCAGGTGACGATCGAGTACGACGGCGACTGGCGGCCCGTGCGTGCCGAAGCAGTGGTCGTGTCGACCCAGCACGCGCCCGACGTGGACACAGAGACGATCACGACGGACGTGCGCGCTCACATCATCGACACGATCGTGGACCGGCGGCTGGTAGACGAAGGCACGAAGGTCTACGTGAATCCGTCGGGGCGGTTTGTGATCGGCGGGCCACGAGGAGACGCCGGGCTGACCGGCAGGAAGATCATCGTTGATTCCTATGGAGGGATAGCGCGCCATGGCGGCGGCGCCTTCAGCGGCAAGGACCCGACGAAGGTGGACCGCTCGGGGGCGTACGCGGCGCGCTGGGTGGCGAAGAACATAGTGGCGGCCGGGCTGGCGACGCGCTGCGAGTTCATGCTCTCGTACGCGATCGGCGTGGCGCACCCCACCTCCATCGGCGTGGAGACTTTCGGGACGGGACGCGTGCCGGATTCGACGATCCTGGCGGCGGTGCGGGAGCACTTCGACCTGCGCCCGGGGGCGATCATCCGCGACCTGGACCTCCGCCGGCCAATCTACCGGGCGACGGCCGCCTACGGGCACTTTGGAAGGAACGACCTGAACGTGCCATGGGAGGACACGAGCCGGGCGGCCGACCTGCGCCTGAGCGCGGGCCTCGGGAAGTAGCGGCAGAGCCGTCGAGCCGACGATGGACGCGATCGTGCTGGTGGGAGGACAGGGGACGCGGCTGCGGCCGCTGACAACGACGCGCCACAAGAGCCTCGTGCCCGTCTGCAACCGGCCGGCGATCGCGTACCTGTTCGACTGGCTCGGGCGGAGCGGGTTCAGGCGAGCGGTGCTGGCGCTGGGGCAGTACAACGACGACCTGGCGGCTGCCTACCCGCCGGGTCGTTACGGGGCGCTGGAGATCGTGACGGTGATCGAGAGGGAACGGCTCGAGTCCGGCGGGGCGATCCGGAACGCGGTCGCAGCGGCGGGGATCGAGGGTCGGTTCGCGGTGTTGAACGGGGACGTCTTCGTCGACTTCGACTTTGCGGCGGCGCTGGCCGCGCACGAACGGTGCGCGGCGGACCTGACCCTTGCGCTCTACGCGGTGGACGACCCTTCGGCCTTCGGCGTGGCGGTGGTGGGGAGCGACGACATGGTCACCGGTTTCGTGGAGAAGCCACCGAAGGGAACGGCGCCGAGCGCTCTGGTCAACGCCGGAGTCTGGATCTTCGAGCCACACCTCGTGGGCGAGATCCCGCCGGGCGCTGTGCGGGTGGAAGAGACGCTGTTCCCGTCGCTGGTGGCGCGGCGGCGGCGGGTGCTCGGCTTTCAGTTCACGGGCGTCTGGGCGGACATCGGCACGCCAGCGCGCTACCTGGCGCTCAACGCCACGCTGGCGGAGCGGGCAGGCGGCGTCGTCGTCGAGGGGAGCGCGGCCATCGACGAGCGGGCGACGACGCGTGCTGCGGCGATCGGCCGGGATTGCCGCGTCGCGGAGGGGGCAAGCGTCGATCGGTCGATCCTGTGGGAAAACGTGACGGTGGGGGCGGGCGCGCTGGTGCGCGGATCGATCCTGGCCGACGGCGTGGTCGTCGGGCCGAGGGCGCGGGTAGAAGGCGCGGTTGTGGGCAGTGGCGCTACGATCGCGGCGGGAGCAGAGGTCGGCCCCGGCACGTCGGTGGAGGCGGGCGCGCGCTATGATGCTGCCCTATGAGCAGAAACCCGGTCCACTTCGGAACCGACGGCTGGCGGGCCATCATCGCCGAGGATTTCACGTTCGAGAACGTTGGCGCCTGTGCGCAGGCGACGGCCGACCATTTTCGCGAGAGGTACGGCCGCGACCGCGCGGTTGTGGTGGGCTACGACACCCGCTTTCTTTCTGACGAGTTTGCAGTCGCCGTCGCACGGGTGCTCGGAGGGAACGGCTTCCGCGTGGAGCTTGCCAGCCGCCCGGCGCCAACGCCCGCGTTGAGCTACCGGATCATCGAGACGGGGGCGTGCGGGGGCGTGGTGGTGACAAGCAGCCACAATCCGTTTCGCTGGAACGGCATCAAGGTCAAGCCGCACTACGGCGGCAGCGCCAGCCCGGAGATCGTGGCGGACATCGAACGGCGTGTGCCGGCCATCCTTGCGGGCAGGGGTCCGCGGGTGGCAGCGGCCGACGACGACGCGATCGCGCGCTTCGACCCTGTGCCGGGGTATCTGGCGGGCCTTGAGCGACAGGTGGACGTGGGGCGCATCCGGGGGGCCGGGATGAACGTGGCGCTGGACCCGATGTACGGCGCCGGAGCCGGCCTGCTGGCGCAGATCCTCGACGGCGGGGCGACGCGGGTGCGGGAGATCCACACCGAGCGCAACCCCCTCTTCCCCGGGATTCGGGCGCCGGAGCCGATCGAGGCGAACCTGGGAGAGTTTCTGGCACTGGTGGCGGGCGGCGGTTTCAGCCTCGGCATCGCCAACGACGGGGACGCCGACCGCGTGGGGCTCGTCGACGAAGGCGGCGTGTACGTCGATCAGCTGCGGACGTTCGCCCTGCTGGTGAACTATCTGCTCGGTGAGCGCCGCCTGCGCGGTCCGGTCGTGAAGTCGGTGACGACGACGAACATGGCCGCGTTGCTGGCGCGACATTACGAGGTGCCGGTGCATGAAACGCCCGTCGGCTTCAAGCATATCGGCCCGCTGATGATGCAGGAAGACGCGCTGATCGGTGGCGAGGAGAGCGGCGGGTACGGTTTTCGCGGGCACCTCCCGGAGCGGGATGGACTGCTCGCCGGGCTCTTCCTGCTCGACTACGTGGCTGCCACCGGCCGGCCGCCGTCGGCGCTTCTGGCCGAGGTGTTCGCCATCACCGGGCCGCATTTCTATGAGCGGCTCGACTTCGACCTCGCGCCCGGCACGAACGCCGAAGTGAAGGCGAGGCTCGACGCGGCAGCACCGCGCGAAGTCGCCGGGAGGCCGGTCGTCTCTGCGGACCGCACGGACGGCTGGCGCTGGTTCATCCCCGAGGGGTGGCTGCTGCTGCGCCTCTCGGGGACGGAGCCGTTGCTGCGGATCTACACCGAGGTGACGGACAGGGCACTGGTGACGCCCGTGCTGGCGGCAGGGAAGACGCTGGCGGGCGTCGAGTGAACGTGCTGGACGACCCGGCGCGGCTGGCGCTCGACGCGTCGGGGATGTTTGGCCATATCCGCGCCGTGGGGCCGGAGATCGTCCGGGCCTGGGAAGCGTCCGAGGGGTTGGAGCTGCCCGCCGGAGCGGGCGCGGCGACGAGCGTGGTGGTTGCGGGCATGGGCGGCTCCGCGACGGCGGGTGATTACTTCGCCGCCCTCTGCACGATTTCGGCGGAGGTACCAGTGGCGGTCGTCCGCGGGCACAGCCTGCCTAATTATGTCTCGGCGCGGACGCTGGTAGTCGTCTCCTCGTACAGCGGGACAACGGAGGAGGCGCTCGCCTGCTACGACGACGCGTGGCGGCGCGACGCGGCCATCCTCGCCGTCACCACCGGGGGGAGGCTCGCCGAGCGGGCGGCCGCCGACGGCGTGGCAGTCTACCAGCTGGCCTACGAGTCGGCGCCGCGGGCAGCGATCGCTCACAGCCTGGCGCCGCTCCTCCGGTTGGGCGCGCGCCTGGGGCTCTGCTCGATCACGACCGAGGAGGTGGAGGGCGCGGCGGCAGCCCATGCGGCGGTCGCCGCGGGGCTGGTGCCGGCCGTGCCAGCGGCGGCGAACAGGGCGAAGCAGGTCGGCGCCGCGCTCCAGGGGCGGGTCGCGCTGGTGCTCGGCGCGGAGAGCCTGGCGCCCGTGGCCGCACGCTTCAAGAACCAGCTGGCCGAGAACGGTAAGGTGCTGGGCGCAGCCGAGGCCCTGCCCGAGGCTGGCCACAACCTGATCGTTGGCCTGGGGACGGCGGCGGAGGGGGCGAAGGGGCTTGCGCTGGTGACGCTCGAATCGGCGTTGTACGACGCGCGCATCCGACGGCGCTTCGAGGCGATAGCGCAGGAGTTCGCCGAGACGGGCATTCCCGTGCACCGCGTCGACGTCGGCGGGGCGCGGCCGCTGGAACAGCTGCTCGTGGGCACCGCCTGGGGCGATTATGTCTCATGCTACCTGGCGCTCGCGAACGGCGTTGATCCAACGCCGATCCCGCAGATCGAGCGACTGCGGGCGGCACTGGCGGGTTAAGCGACGACTTTGCCGGCGAAGATTCCGCCGGCGGGCTTCACGTAACGCCGAAATCGGTCGTATTCTGCAAGGACTACGGCTCCGTCGGAGGGAGCGGCTTACCGGCCGTGCCCTCTTTGCCTGGAGTCCGCCTGTCCGGCCCACGGTCGGCGGCGGACAGCCACGACCGCAGGGCGTGGCGGGCACCGGCGGCCCCAACCGGGGTCCCCGCCGGGCACAAATCTCCGGCCGTGGTGAAGGACCGAGACCTATGGCGCGCTTGACCGGCGCACAGATCACGCTGGAGTCCCTCCAGCGTGAGGGGGTGAACACGATCTTCGGCTACCCCGGAGGCGTGGTGCTCCCCCTCTACGACACGCTGCCCCAGTATCCGGGCATCCGACACATCCTCGTGAGGCACGAGCAGGGTGCGGCGCACAGGGCCGACGGCTACGCGCGCGCGAGCGGGCGCATGGGCGTATGCCTGGGCACGAGTGGGCCGGGAGCGACGAACCTGGTCACCGGGATCTGCACAGCGTGGATGGACTCGACGCCCGTGTTTGCGCTGACGGGCAACGTGGCGCGCGCGCTCCTCGGGAAGGACGGCTTCCAGGAGGCCGACATCACCGGGATCACGCATTCGATCACCAAGCACAACTATCTGGTGATGAACGCAAGCGAGATCGCACTGTCAGTGCGCGAGGCGGCGCACATCGCGCGTACGGGGCGGCCGGGCCCCGTCCTCGTCGACATACCGAAGGACGTCTTCCAGGAAGACGCGGAGTTTGAATGGCCGGAGCAGGTGAGCCTGCGGGGCTACAAGCCGACGACGGAGGGGCACGCCGGGATGATCCGCCGGGCGGCGGACCTGATCGACCAGGCGCGGCGGCCGCTCATCATCGCTGGGCACGGGGTGGTCTGGGGTGACGCGCAGCGGGAGCTGGTGGAATTCGCCGAGCGGGCGCAGATTCCGGTGATCACGACCTTTCTGGGCATCGGCGGCTTTCCCGAGTCGCACTCCTTGAGCTACGGCTTCCTGGGCATGCATGGCATGTACTACGCGAACATGGCAGCAGATCAGGCGGACGTCATCATCGGCGTGGGCATGCGCTTCGACGATCGCGCGATGGGGCGGTTCAAGGATTTCAACCCGACGGCGAAGATCATCCACATCGACATCGACCCGGCGGAGATCGGCAAGAACTTCCCGACGATGGTGCCGATTGTGGGCGACGTGAAGAATGTGCTGCCGCGACTGAGCGCGCAGGTCAAGCAGACGGCACATACGGACTGGGTGAAATGGATCGACCAGGTGCGCGAGGAGCACCCTAGCCT
>JADLBT010000249.1 GCA_020847555.1 Gemmataceae bacterium | reverse complement strand
GCCCGGGGTGGGGCTCGCCCCACCCCGGGCATCATGTGGGTCAGGTTTCAATCGGCGCCGCGACGCAAAGCGGGTCAGAATTCAACCGGCGTTGACAGCCCCGGTGCGGCCCTGTTGGAGCCCACGTAGAAGCGGCCCTGGCCGTTGGGGATCAACGTCCACCGCTCGCCCCACTCGGCGCAGACGCGCTGCCAGGCGCTTGCGTCGATCAGCATCGGCCGGCCCCCAGCGTGCTTGCCGTGTAGGGTCACTGCGATGGCCTGAGGACGGCTGTCGGGGGCGGGGTCGGAGATAGAGACAGTGGGAACAGGCAGCCGCGCGGGCATGCCGTGGCTCTGGGAGTGCTGCATGGGGGTCTCTGGAAGGCGGCCGTAGGAGTGGCGCCGGAAGGCGCGGGGGACTCGGCCAAGGCTGGAGCGGGGTGAGGAGCAGACGCCCGGCACGCTGCCTGCGATGCGCGCGGTAACCCGCGGCAGGCCGCGTGTTGGCGGGGGGTTCCTCGTAGGGGTCGCCGAAATGGATAACACGCCCCGCCAGGGGCTTAGCGCCAACGAAAAGGGGGCCGGCGGGTGACCCCCACCAGCCCCCCGATGATGCCCGCCGGCCGCGCGTTCCGACCTACGCGGCGGGCCGGCCTCCCGCTCCCATCACGGCGCCCACCACCCGGCGCGCCGCTTCCGCAGCCGTCGGTAGGTCAGGGAATGACGCGCCGAGCCCGTCGTCTTCCACCGCGACGAACCGCCCGGCCTCGCGCAGGATCGCCCAGGCGGACCGGTCAGGGGCCTTCAGGGCAATCCAGGGCGGTGCCTCGGGGTCTTCAACAGTCTCGGCGGACCAGCCGGGGCCCTCGGGCACGACGGCGAGGGTGTCGGATAGGTCCCGGGCGGTGGTGCCGGCGGCGGGCCGGAAGGGGATGACGTCTGCCATGGTCGCCTGTCTTTCAATGGGGGTCATGCTGTAACCGTCGGAAGTCTTCCTGCGCACTGTCTTATGGATGATCTGCCGCGTTGCCGAGGATGCGGTAGACGCTCGCTCGGCCGATCCCGAGACGTCGCGCAATCTCCGCCGGCCGCACGCCCTCGGCCTTCATGCGCCGCACGTCATCGGCCTGCCGCTGCGCGGTCGGCACCCGGCCCTGATACTTCCCTTCGGCCTTGGCCTTGGCGATGCCCTCGCGTTGGCGTTCCAGCATCAGCGCCCGCTCAAACTCTGCGACGGCGCCTAGCATCGTCAGCATCAGCTTTCCCGTGGCCGTTCCCGTGTCCACGGCCTGCCCGCCCATGCTCAACACCCGAAGCGCCACGCCCTTGCCCTCCAGGCGGGCGACGATGGCGAGCATGTCCGCGACAGAGCGGGCGAGCCTGTCGAGCTTCGTCACGGCCAGCGTGTCACCCTGCCGCACGAAGTCCAAGGCGGCTTCAAGCTGCGCCCGCTTCGCCACGGATGACACCCGCTCGGCGAACACCCGCTCGCACCCGGCGGCCCTTAGGTCGCGGTCCTGGGCCTCAAGGCCGGCTTCCTGCTCAACGGTGCTGGTTCGCGCATAGCCGACGATCATGGTCCCGCTCCCATCCCGTCCCGGCGGACTGTCCCGCACGGGTCTTAGACAAGGTGGCCGCATCGTCCAAAAAGCTCAAGCACTATTTCAGCGAGACATTCCAGGCGCATAGCGAGACGACTCACACAGGCCTGCCCTAGCGAGACAATTTCGTCGGCGATGACTTGAACCGAAGGGTTGCGCGTTACCACATGCTGTGGGTCGGCAGCGCGAGGCGCTACCGCATCTTCGATGGGGACCATTCGCGATGGCTGGAAAGAAGGGGGAGGTGACCTCCCCGAAGGCTGCGAGCGCTGCCGGTAAGGTGCTCGCCGACAAGAACTCGTCCGCCGCAGCGAAGACCGCTGCCGCTTCGGCTCTCACGCAGAAGCCCGGCAAGAAGTAGGACCCGAGGGCTGTCGAGTTGAGGTGGATCGCCGGCGGAGACCGAAGCTCGCACTGGCAGGTCAGAGCGGCCAAAGGCCCCCACCCCGGGGCCAATTCCGATGTCGTTTCAAAGTGCCGCTAAAGGTTGTCGGCGTCGTAGTCGCTGAGGCCCCCCGGGGTCTTCCCAGGGAAGGACGCCACCCCCGGCCCCATCTTCGGGTCCCTCCACAAGTCCCGGCCCTGGGGGGCTGCGCTGGCGAGCCGGAACCCCGGGTGGTCTTCGGGTCCCCCTGACGGAGTCCCGTTACAAGCGGCATGTCGCGGCGGCCCAACGTTCCCGTTGCTCTCGCTTCCGCCAGGTTGCGTCCCGCGGGACATCGCAGACGGGTGCCGCCACCCAGATCGGACGGCACGCTTGCTGATGGACGCGCACAGCGGCGGCGCCTACCCTTCGGCCAGCGGGAGACATGCTCGGGGTGAGCTTTCTGGAGCGCATCGGGGAGGCTGCTGTCGGCGTCGGCGTCTACACGCTGCCGCAAGCCGCTAGGCTTGTCCGTCTCCGGTTGGCCACCGTTGAAGACATCGTTGGTCCCGAGCCCAGCGAACCGGCGCCTCCGCGGTTCTCGCCCGTTGTGTTCACTGAGAGCGCGCTGGGCGGCGACGCAAAGATCGTCAGCTTCCAAGGCCTAATGGAACTGTGGGTTGTCGCGCAGTTGCGTCGTCAGGGCGTGCCCATGACGGTGATCCGCCGCGCGGCGTTTGAGGCCCGGCGACTGCTGAAGACGCGGCACCCTCTGGCCAGCGCGAACGTCCGCACGGACGGCCGGCGGGTCTTCATGGTGCTGCGTCGCGCCGCCTCGCGCGCAGCACGCAGGCGCCAGCCTAAGGTTGTGCTCGACGTCCTGCGCTATCAGCACGCGATGGAGGAGGTTATTGAGCAGTCGCTGCGCCCCGAGATCGTCGTTCGCGGCGATGATGGCGCGCCGCTGCAGTGGTTTCCGCTTGGCGTCGGGCGCCGCGTCGTTCTCGACCCGGGCCGTCGATTCGGCGAGCCTATCGATCCTGTTAGCGGCGTGCCGACGTCAGCCCTGGCGCAGGCGTATCGGGCTGAAGGCGACGACGCCGAGGCCGTGGCATTCTGGTTCGGCGTTGAGAGAGAGGCGGTGCAGGACGCCGCCGCGTTCGAAGCTTGGCTGGCCAGCGCATAGTCGCGGTTCTCGACGAATGCCTGAGCTTCCGCCTCGCGCGGATGCTCGCTGGCTACCACGAGAACCATCCGCAACTCGCGTTCAAGGCCATGCAAGACCTTCACCGCCGGGGGACACTGGATCGGGAATGGCTTCAGCGGTTCCCCGACCATCCTCCGCACGTGGTCATCACCAAAGACGACGCCCTGCTTCGGGAGACCGGTCAACTGCGGGCATGGATCAAGGGCGGCCTAACGGTGGTCATCTTCGGCCCGGAGTTCGCCAACCAGAAGCGCGAAGAGATGGCCATTGCCATCTTCCGGTGGCTGCCGACCATCCTGCGCACCGTCGACATGCATCCGCGTGGACGCGCGTTCGGAGTTCCCTCGGCGTTTCGTCGTCTGGACGTCCTGCCGGACTACATCCCGCCTGCCCATCGTAGGCGCCCTCGCCGGCCAAAGGCTTCAACCACCCGGGCGACGGCGACGCGGCAGCGCCAGGCCGCTGCCGCCGCACCCGCTGGACAACTGACCCTCCCCTTGGCTCCGGCCATTGTGGTGCCCCGGGCCACCTCCGATGAGTCGCCGGCGGCGCCGCGTGGTGTTGCAGATGCCGCACCGAATCCAACGCATCCGAGCGCGGACGAGCGCTGACGGGCCGCGCACTGCCGTATGTAACGGGGCGCAGCGCCCCGCACCGTAGCATCGCGGCGCGGGCTTTTCGGTCTGAAATCAGTCACTTAGATGGAACTCGCTGTTCGTGCGATCCCCTCCCGCCGGGAACATTTCCTCTCCCCTTCGGTGTCGACAGCGTGTCCGACGTGCTGCTGGGGCACCCCGGCGAGGGAACGGACATCATGATCGCCGCGCAGCGCGACGACGATCGTCCTTCGTGTTG
>JADLBT010000248.1 GCA_020847555.1 Gemmataceae bacterium | reverse complement strand
TGACCGGAACAGCCGTCCCCTCGTTCGGGGGCCGGTACACCGGGGACACGAACGACACGTACACGTTCGAGATGGCCGGCACCGGCGTGGTGGGTCAGACGTCCGGGCTGACGCTCAACGTCCGCGATGGTTCGGGCGCCCTGGTGACCACCCTCCAGGTCGGCCAGGGCTACGAGCCCGGTTCGGACCTGCCGTCGGTCAACGGGGTGACGGTCCGACTGTCGGCGGGCACCGTCAATGCCGGCGAGCAGTTCGCGACGCCCGTCGTGGCCGATCCCGATCCGACCGGAATCCTGGTGGCCCTCGAAGTGAACACGTTGTTCGTGGGGGACAACGCCACCAACGTGGCGGTGCGCCCGGATTTGCTCGCGCACCCGGAGGAGTTCGCGGCCGGGCTGACCGCCAGCGCGGGCGATGGCGGCAACCTGGCCCGCATGGCGGCGGCGCGCGACCGGCGGGATCTGGGCGATGGTACGCAGACGTTTCGCGAGTTCTACGCGGCGATGGTCGGCGACCTGGGCGCCCAGATTCAGAACCTGGGCGATCAGCAGGACGCGCGGCAGTCGCTGGGGGAGAACCTCGCCGCGCAGCGCCAGGCGGTTTCCGGCGTCGATACAAACGAGGAGCTGCTCCGCCTGCTGCAGTTCCAGCGCGGCTTCCAGATGTCCTCCCAGTATCTCGCGGTGGTCAACCAGACGCTCGACGAGCTGGCCAACATCCTCCGCTAACCTCCACGAGGCGACTGCCGTGCCAATGCGCGTAACGATGAACACGATGCTGGAACGTGCCCTGAGCAACGCGCGCCGGCAGACCGACCGGCTGGCCGCGCTGTCCGTGCAGGCCCAGACCGGGAACCGCATCCAGCAGCCGTCCGACGACCCTGCCGCCGCGGTCGCCCTCTTGAGCAACCGGGCGCACGACGAGCGATTGACGACGTACCTGACGAACGTCAGCGCCGCCCGGAACCGCCTCGACATGAGCGTCACGTCGCTGCAGCAGGTCGGAGACGTGCTGACCCAGGCCCGGTCGCTGGCCATCGAGGGAAGCAACTCGGGGTACAACCCGGGCGCGTTCCGCGCGCTGGCGACGGAGGTGGACAGCCTGCTGACCCGCCTGCAGGATCTCGCCAACACCCAGTTCGAGGGCCGCTACCTGTACGCGGGGACGGCGAGCAACACCCGGCCGTTCGTGGCCGACCCCGTCACCGGCTCGGTCCGATACCAGGGCGCGGACGACCGCGGCGCGGTGCCGATCAACACGAACCAGTCGGTCGATGTCTTCTACACCGGGCGTGAGATCTTTCAGGCCCGGGATCGGCAGGCGACGGTGTTCCGCGGCACGACCGGAGCCGCCGCCGGGCTGGGCACCGACAGCGCCGTCGGCCAGGGCACCCTGCAGGTGCGGCACACGGCGACCAGCTACGCGGCCGGCTCCGGCGTGCAGCCCGGGACCGGATCGGCCGCCGGCGACACGGTCCTCGGCCCGCCGGGCGCCCACCAGCTCACCGTCATCGACACAACCGGGACCGGCGCCGGTGGGACGGTGTCGCTAAACGGCGGCCCGCCGGTCGCCTTCACCAGCACTGACACGAACCTCCCGGTGACCGACAACGACGGCCGGACGGTCTTCGTGAACACGACTGCGATCACCCCCGGCTTCAACGGCAGCGTCGCCCTCACCGCCGCCGGCACCCTTTCGACCGACGGCGGCGCGACGACAGTCCCGATCGACTTCACTGCCGGCCAGGTCGTGACGGACGGGGTTACCGGCGGGGTCACCCACGTGGACACGACCGGCGTGCGCGGCGCCGGCGACGAGCACCTCGAACGTCCGGGCACCTACGACGCCTTTCAGATCCTGGCCGCCCTGCGCGACGATCTGAACAACAAGCGCGGGCTGAGCGCGGCCGAACACGTCGAGGCGATTGCCGGCCGC
This sequence comes from Gemmataceae bacterium, assembly GCA_020847555.1. The sequence goes on along the minus strand of JADLBT010000248.1, from coordinate 23,773 downwards.
CTGGGTGAGCTGGAGCGGATCCACGATCACGTTTTGGGGATTATCGGGGAGCAGTCGGCGAACCTGCAGAACCTGGAGGGACTGCAAGCGCAGCTCGGTGACATTCAGCTTCAGGGCAAGAAGCAGGCGGCGGAGCTGAACGGCGCCGACTTCGCGGCCCTCGTCCTGAACCTGCAGAGTCAGCAGTCTCTCTTCCAGGCCACCCTGGCGGTGACAGCGAGACTGTTCGACCAGAGCCTGCTGGACTTCATCCGTTAAGGCCGGGACAACGGAGTTACTGTGGAAAGCCCACGGGCCGCGGCCCGTGGGTAGCGCGCTGGCCCCTTCGTCCACGGGACGTCACCCGTGGGTTTTACCCTGCGGTACAGGCCACCAGCCCGTACCAGGCGTCAGGCCGCGCGCGGTTCGCCGCGGGCCGCCAGCGTATCGAGAACGAACTGCGCCGCGCGCCCGCAGGCGCCCGGCTCCGCCACCCGCTCGCGCAACTCCGCCAGTTCGCGGCACCGCTCCGCGTAGGCCGCCGGATCGTTCAGCCACGTCAGCACCTGACCGGCAACGGCGGGCGCCTCGCAGCGGTCACTCAGGAACTCGGGGTACAGCTCACGCCCGGCGAGCAGGTTCACCAGGCTGATGTAGGGCGTCGTCATGAGTCGCCGGGCAACGGCCATGTCGAGCCGTCCGACCCGGTACACCACCGCCGACGGCTTGCCGCGGTACAGCAACTCCAGCCCGACCGAGCCGGAAACCGCGATGCAGGCCCGCGCCAGCTGAATGACCTCCGGGGTGCGGCCGACGAACGTCTCTGCCGGCAGGCCGCGCCCGCGCAGGTAGGCATCCACGGTACGGCGGTGCGCTTCCTTGAAACACGCAACCAGGAACCGCGTGTCCGGTCGCGCCTGGTGGACGAGGGCCGCTGCGCGGACCAGCGTGGGCAGGTTCCGGCCCACCTCCTGGGTACGCGAACCGGGAAGCAGGCCCACCACTGGCCGGCCGCCACCCTGGGCCGCCAGGAATGCGTTATCGAGTCGCTGCTCGGAGAGTTCGTCGAAGTAAGGGTGGCCGATGAAGCGCGCCTCGACTCCGCGCTGCCGATACCAATCGACCTCGAACGGCAGGGTGCAGAGGACGTGATCGATCCAGCGCTGCATCTTGCGCACGCGCCACCCGGCCCACGCCCAAAGTTGCGGCGGGACGAAGTAGAACACGGGGATGCGGTGAAAGTGCGCTCGCCGTGCCAGCCACCAGTTGAACCCGGGATAGTCGATCAGCACGACGGCGTCGGGCCGGTGGTGGCGAAAATAGCGATCGGCGCGGGACAGGAGGTCCAGGAAAGTCGGGGCGTTGGCGACGACGCGCAGGAACCACATCACCGCCAGCCGGCACAGCGGGTACAGGAGTCGGCAGCCGGCGGTCTCCATGCGTTCGCCGCCGAACCCGACGCACTCGACGGCGGGATGGCGGCGCTGCAATTCGCGGACGAGATTGGCCCCGTGAAGGTCGCCGCTGGGCTCGCCAGCACACACGAAAATCCGCATCGGTCGGCATCCTTGCCGGTACGGCGCCAAAGAAAGGTATTGCCCCGCGATGGCCAATGAAGGATAACGGCGTACTCAGTTACGGAGTACTCCGTACTGAGTACGACCTGGCCTTGCCCTTGTCAGTGGGAACAATCTCGCTGATTTGCAGCACCCTGGCAAGGTCATTCCTCTTCCGTCGGGCGGGCGGGCGTGAGTCCCGGCATCGGTCCGGGTTCGGCCACCTTGCGATAACCGAGGGCGCGGAGTACCTCCAGCACCTCGCTCCACGTCGGGAACGGTCGGCGGTTGTCGCGCTTGTACTGGTCCATCGCCTTCATGAAGGCGATCTCGTCGTCGCTGTAGTCGCGCTCGCATGTGGTCGGATCGATCTGGCGGCGCCGCTCGCCCTGCAGTCGCCGGTCCTTCCCGCTGCGGCGCTCGACCGCCACGGGGATGTTACGCTTGCGCCGGTCGCCCCCGGCACGCCGATCCGTGACCAGCACTTCCGGGAAGCCGGCCTCTTCGTTCGTCATGGGGAGAGTCCTCGTGATGTCAATCCGGTGTGTTGTGTCTCCACCGAGGCACGTCCGCCGCCTCTGAGCATTCCTCTGCATTGAGGGTGCGCAACAGCGCGCCTGAAGGAATATAGCTCAGGATAATGGTCGCGACAAAATCTCGTGGGGCAGAATTCCTGCCGATCGGGTAAAGTAGGATGAGTTTTCGTGGAGCAGGAAGGAGACCCGGCATCGCCCCCCTCGATTTCGGGAGATCCACGGATGAGAAAAGTGCTGCCTCTGCCGTCCAGCCTGCTCGCCCTGGTCGCCCTCGTACCGTCGGCGCGAGCGGACCTGCCCGGGGTTGCCGGGGTGACCGTCCCGGCGGGCGTCGCCTTCTGTCCGGACCAGACCTATTGCACGGTCAACGGATGCGACCTGAAGCTGAACGTCGCCCACCCGCGGCGCGGCCCCGGACCGTTCCCGGCGGTCGTGCTTATCCACGGCGGCGGCTGGCTCTACGGCAGCCACAGGGACCACGTCAAGTTTAGCCTGCGCCTGGCCGCGAAGGGGTATGTGGCCGTCACCATCACCTACCGGCTGTCGTCGGTGGACCGCTTCCCGGCCCAGATCCACGACGTCAAGTGCGCGGTCCGGTGGTTGCGGGCGAACGCGGGACCGTACCGGGTCGATAAGGATCGCATCGGCGTGTTCGGCCACTCCGCCGGCGCTCACCTCGCCTGCATGCTCGGCCTGACGTGCGGCCACAAGGAACTGGAGGGGGCCGGCGGCTTCCCGGGCGAGTCGAGCGCCGTCAAGTGCGTCGTTTGCTGCTCGGCCCTGACGGACCTGGAACACCTGCACGCCTGCTGCGTGTCGGGCCGACTGCCGTTCTACGGCCCGCTGACGAAGATGGCGGTCGAGAAGTTCGTTGGCGGACCGCCCGCGCGGCTCAAGGAGCGCTACGTCCGCGCCAGCCCGATCACCTACGTCTGCAAGGAGGCCGCCCCGACGCTGTTGGTCTGCGGGACGAAGGACGCGGTCATCCCGACCGACCAGTCCAGGCGACTGGAGGAGCGACTCCGCGAGGCGGGCGTGGAGGTCGGACTGCTGACGCTGGAAGGGGCGTCCCACGACTTTACCGGCGTACACGCAGAGCGAGCGGAAGCGGCGGCCATCGCGTTCTTCGACCGGCACCTGAAAGGGGTCGCGCGCCGACACTGATACCTGTTCCGGTTGCTGTCGGAGCCGCCCGGTGAGCGATCAGCGAATCACGGTGAAGTAAGGCACCACACGCCCGGTCGCCTGGGGGCCGGGGATGGCGCGCAGGTCGAGGCGTCCGTTCGCTGGCGGTCCCGGGTTGGCGAGGAGGACCGATCGATCGACGAGGGCGAACATCCGGTGCCGGACGTGGCGGTTCTCAGCGCGGCCGATCTCGCGCCCGAGCTTTACCGGCCGGGCGTTCGCGTCGGTCACCTCGAACAGGCCGACCGTCACCCAGACGGCGAAGACGTTGCTGCGGACGGTCGCGTTGTTCCAGATCTTCGTCAGCAGCTCGCAGGTCTGGTACGGGTGGGGACGGCCGGGGAGTGCCAGGAGCGGGAGGCGGGTGGGAGCGTCTGGATCGTCCGACCGCAGCAGGGAGCCCTGCAGTCCGCCCTCGCCCGGTTCGGCTGGCGGCGGGCCGGCCGCCAGGCTGAGGAACGGCCGGTCGTCCGGCCCGGGTGCCTTTCCGCCGACCGTGCGCGAATCCCGCAACTTCTCGAACATCGCCCGCACCGCCCCGTCCTTGAACCGACTCGATGGGTTCGGGTCGCACAGGGCGAGAAACGTCTCCTCGTCCCAGACCGTGTTCAGGTTGATCCGCCCGGGGACGCGCTCCGCCACCGTCACCGCCTCGATGGTGAAGTTCGCCGCGTGCGGGCGCAGGAAGTCGGCGACGAACCACGTCGGCCGCGGGCGCGGGCCGACCACCTTGACGCGGACGACCTCCTCGGCCGCCGTCCCCCGATCAATCACCAGACAGTCCCCGGCCTCGATGCGCCAGTTCCCGCCGCTCGCGGTCGTCCCCGACATGGCCGCTGGCGTGACCTGCCGGTTTGGGTAGAGGACGGGCGTCGCGCCGTTCGGCGGTCCGAACCCGTCGGGGCAGGCCGTGGCGGCGGTCATCGTGCCGTGGAGCCGACAGCGGGTGCCGAGGAACTCCAGCGCCCGGTACAGCCCGCGCGGCCGGGCCACGCTGACGGCCTGGTCCTCGTCGAACCACGCCGCCCGGTGGTTGAAGCGCTGTGCGGCTGCGTCGCCGGTGCGGAACTGCTGCGTCAACTCGTGCGGCCCGAAGGCCGAAACGTGGAGCAGCTCCGTCGGGCTGACGAGGTGCCGGTCGAGGTGGACCAGCCACTCAAACGGCGGGTAGTTCCGCGGCGCCGCCCCACGGTTCGGCCCCGGTGTGGTCGCGTCGGTGTTGTGCTGGAAGAAGGTGTGCTGCGGCTGGTCCGCGAGAGCCGGCGCCGACTGCTGGCGGCGCAGCTGCGACGGGTGGGCGGCGTAAGGCTGCCTGCGCCCGACCGACGCACGCTCGGCCGGCGGCACCGGCAGCGGGTCGAGGGGGCCGTCGATGCCGAGGGCCGCGGCGTAGTTCGGCTCGACGTCGCGGACGTAGTCCACGGTGATGTACGGGTTGTGGTACGGCGCGCGGGGGTCGGGCTGCGGCGGCAGGTGCGGGCACGCGAGCCGCTGCCACAGCACGGACGGCCGGAGTAGCAGCCCCGGATGAGTCGCCCGGACGAGGTAGCTCAGCTCCGGCCGGCGCAGCGTCTCCAGCGGACGCCCAGGCGTCGGCGGGAACGGCGACTTTTCCCTGTCCGTCAGTGTCGGACCGAGGACGTAGAACCCCTGGTTTCCACCCGGCGGACCAGTGTATCCGGCGGCCCCCGGCGCCGCCGGGTGGATGACGCGCGAATCGACCGCCGGGGGCGGGCTGGTCGGCGCGGGGCCGAAGCTCGTCAGGACGCCGAGGATCTGCCCGCCGCCGCGCGGGATCTCGCCGCGCGCGTTGTCCGGCTGGCGGATGTCTCCCGTCAGGCGCGCCAGGATGAGGCGGTAAATCCCGTACCCGGGCAGCCCGCCCGCGGCCGGCATTTCTAGCTGGGCCGCTCCCGCCCGGTGCGGCGCGGTCAGTGGCGGATCGTCCTGGAAGGCGTTGTACAGCTCGACCCAGACGTTGCCCTTCAGCCGGGTCGCGACCGGCTCCTTCGTGTCGGGCGGGGCATCGGTGGGATCGTTGGCGTACTCCGCGTACACCTCGTTGAGCACGACGCGCGGCAACTCGGTCCCGTAGACCCGCTCGTGTCCGCCGGTGCGCGCGTCGGCGAACCAGACGAACGGCGTCATGCAGTCGTCGCTGTCGATGTAATCGACGATGTTGACGGCGAACTGGGCGAGGTCGCGCAGCGTGTCCCAGCGCGCGGCGTCGTGGCTCGGGGAACTCGGGGGCGGGGTGATCGCCGGATCCCCGCTGCCGGTTGCCCGCCACAGCACCTCGAACACCTCCGCCGCCATGTGCTGTCGGGCGGCCTGGGCGACGAGGAACCCGGTCAGGTCGGTGATGCGGCCGGTGCGCGGGTCGGGGTTGGGGTAGTCGGGCAGGTAGCGGTTCAGGTCGAGCCGCCGTTCGAGCACCGCACCCCGCCCGAGGGCGTCCGCGACCGGGATTGTCACGCCCGGCCGGTCCGGGTCGAAGCTGGCCAGGGTGACCAGGCGCCGGCGGCGTGCGCTGCCGGCGGCGTCGGCCGGATCCGCGAAGAACTTCGGGGCGAGGCGCGCCAGGTTGGACGTCAGCGCGGGCGCGCCGGTGTCGCCCACGCGCACGAAGAGTTCCAGGTCGGCCAGCGGGAACGCGCGGTCGCCCGCAGCGGGTTTCACCGGATTGTAGAGGAGCGGGTGGCCGGTCCGCTCCTCGGTCGAACCGTTGCCGTACCCGGCCCGTGCCGCCGGGGCGGGGAAGCACTGGAACGGCAGGGCGGGACGCGAACCCGGGAGGGGCAGCGGCGCGGACGGCGCGCCGGCCGGCCCGCGCGGTCCGGCGAGTTCGCGCGACCCGTCGAAGTCGGCGGGGGCGTAGAAGCGTGCCCGTGGACCGGGCGCCGCGTTTCCAGGCAGGGTGGAGTGCGGAACCTTGTCCAGGCCGTAGCGCCCGGGCGTCCCGATGCGCCCCGACAGCAGGTGGGCGGCGTCGAGGCGGCGGGCCAGCGCGGCGGGGTAGCCGCGGTCAGACCGGCTGGGCAGCGGCGCCAGCTGCTCCGGGTTCACCTCCCACGGTCCCCACCCCTGATTCGACGCATGGCGGGTGCCGTTCGCTCCGCGCAAGTTGCCGTGGACGTTGAGATTCACCCGACTATCGAGATCGACAATCAGCGGAGCGAACAGGGGGCGAAATTTGCGGCCGTCCGGTCCGGTCAGGACCGGAAACCCCAGATCGAGCCAGACGCTGTCATTGCCGCCCGGACCATCGACGAGATTTTTCACGTCGCCGCTGGCGTCCTCGGGCAGCGGGAATCCCGGCCCCATGTCGGCCGGCCGCGGCCGGAGGACGAGGTATTTCAGCCACGGTTGCGGTTTGCCGTACAGCGGCTCCCCCGGCCGAAGGGTCGGATCGACGTCGCGTGTCCAGCGCCAGTTGCCCGGGTCGATGGCCCCGAAGCCGGCCCACGGCCGGTGGTACGACGGCAGCAGGACGGTGCCGTCCGCCTGCACCGCCGCGAGGAAGATATTGTTCAGATCGGGATAGGTATAGGGCGCATTGGCCGCGTCGGTGTGGGGTCGCCGGTTGTCGGCCACACCGGGCGGGCGCAGGCCGGAGCGCCAGCCGCGCCGCTCCGGGTCGCGCAGGAAACGATCGCGAGGGAAATAGGTGTAATTGATCAGGTTCGCGTCGTCCTTCGCGGGGGTGTCGTCCGGGATCGCCGGAAACGGCAGGCGCGGGTCGAAGTGCTGGCGCCCCGGACCGTTGAACGGGACCGCGTTGAGGGCGTTCCCCGCGCCGTCCACGAGTTCGCCGCCGGCGCCGCGCTTGATACTGCCGTCGGCCGCGAACTGGTAGTTCAGGCCGAACATGCCGCGGCCGAGGCTGTGGCCCCGCAGAGCGGAGTAGACGCCGGTTTCATCGTCCGGCACGTCGTAAAGGAGCTGGGCGAGGAAGTACGCCAGCAGCAGCTCGGGCTCGACGTCCGGCCGGGCGAGAGACTGGGCCTCGCGGCTGGCGCGGGCGGCCGTCGCCTGGCTGTCGGCGTAGTAGACGAACCCGAGGCCGACGACGGTGAAGAGCGCCAGCAGCACCATCACGACCAGAAGGATGGCACCCCGGCGCGGCGGCCGCGCCGGAGCGAAAGCGGTTCGTGGCATGACCCGTTCCCATTCCGCAGGCGTGCGTCACTTCTTCGAGACGGCCCGACTTGTCGGGGCGGTGGGGACGAGGACCGCCTCTGTGATGATCAGGCCGCCGTCGGCCGTCACCGCGCCCTTGCCCTCAACCGTCAAGGTGAACCCCGCCCTGCCGGCGCGCAGGCGCGGCTCATCCCGTCGGAACGTGACCGGCACGACGATCGTTTCCTCGCGCACCGCGACCTTCCGGCCCTTGACCGGGGCGATGCGGATGATGTCGTGGTGCAGCTCGTAGGTGCAGGTCTTCGCCATTTTGTCCAGGCTCCACCGGCGCGCTGCGCCGGTGAAGCGCACCACCTTGCCGTCATACTTCTCGGTGAGCCCCTGCTCGGGGTCCGGAACGGGCTGGCGGAGGTCGTTCGGATCCACGACCACATACGGCGGCGGGGGTGGTGCCTTCTGCGCGCGCAGGTCGGCCGCAATCAGGCCGGAGCCGACGACCGACAGGGCGAGTAGTAACAGACCGGAACGCTTCATGGCGCGGATCCTTTTCGGGGGTTGGGGCACGGTGGCGGGGGAGAGGTTCTTCACCCACTTCTCACACAAACCCCAGGTTGGTGGTCGCGAAGTTGGTTCGCAGCAGCGGGAAGACGTGGTCGAGGGTGTCGGCGTCCTGCGGCAGCCCGTACCAGGCCGCGAGCGTGTTCGCGTACTGCAGGGTCGATACCGACGGGATGAATCGCCCGCGGCTGTCGGTGTCGTAGGGGCTCGCGGCGCCCTTCGACAGCGTCGGGAACACCGTCCCGTTCCCGCCCGGAAGCGGCACCCCGTAGAAGCGCCCGCCGTTGACGGCACCGCCGACGACCAGGAAATGACTGCCCCAGGCATGGTCCGACCCGACGATGCCGCCCGACCCGGCCGGATTGAAGGTGCGGCCGAAGTCGGACAGGGTGAAGCTGGTGACCTTCGTCGTCAGGTTGCCAAGGGTCGGCTCGCCGGTCGCGGGGGCGTTGTGCTGCAGCCAGTAGTAGAGCGTGGCGAGCGCCTGGTTCACCTGCTGGAGCAGCCCGGGCTGGGTCGCGTTCTGGTTCTGGTGCGTGTCGAACCCGCCGAGCGAGCAGAAGAAGATCTGCCGCCGCAGCCCCAGCGCCGCCTGCTGCAGGTTCGCCTTGATCACCTTGGCGACCTGCTTGAGCTGGTTGCCGAGGGTCGTGTTCGGGAACGCCAGGGCGAGGCGGTTGGCGGGGTTGGCCGGGTCGGGCACCGTCAGCTGCGGATCGACGCTCAGGGCGGCACTGACCGCCATCGCCTCGTCCACGATCCGGGTCGCGGCGTCGATCAGCTTGTTCGCACCGCGGTTGACCGACCGGAGCTGAGTGAGCGCGTTGCGCCGCGCGACCTCGTCGGCCGCCGTACCGAACCCGTTGAGGACGAGCACCTGATTGAGCGCCGTCGGCGCCGGGTTGATGACGAGCGGGAACGTGTTCGCCCCACTCATGAACTGCGGCGCGCCAGAGATCGACGTCTGCATCGGGAACGTGCTGGTGCCGTTCAGGTCGCCGGTGCGGTCCGCGGTGCGCCCGCCCCACCCCGTCCCGCCGGGCACGCCGGCCGGTGCGACGACGGTGAAGACGCACGTCTGGTTCTCGCGGATCTGGTCGCTGTGGGAGAACAGCTGGTCCGGCCGCAGGTTCGGGCTCGACTGGTACTGCGCCTTTGTCAGCGGCTGGAGCAGCGTGCCGACGTCGCACACGACCGCCGCCTTGCCCGCGTCGTAGAGGGCCTTGAAGCTCGGGATCGGGATGGTCGTCGCGCCGGTGACGGCGTTGAACGTCAGCCCAAGGCTCGGATGCAACCCGAACGGACCGAGGTTCGGGTTGGCGGTCCCGGCGGTGATCCGCAGCAGCGAGTTCGCCGGCTCCGGGCCGGTCGCGGGCGGGGCCGCGAGGGCCAGGCCGGCGGCGGCGCGCTCGGCCGAGTAGGCCGGGTAACCGCCGGTGACGTCGGCCGACCCGAACCCGGCGGCGCCGCTGAGCGGGACGACCATCTGGTTGGCGTCGTTGCCGCCGTTGAGGAAGACGCACACCAGCGCCTTGTAGTCGGCCGGCGGCGTCACCTGCGCCCACGCCGTGCTGAGGGCACATTTCTCGAGGATGGACGCGGCCGCGCTGCCGAGCCCGAGGCTGGCCGTCAGCCGCAAGAACTGCCTGCGCGTATGGCGAAGCATGGAGGTGGCTCCGTATCGATTGCGTGTCCGGGGATCCAGGACTGCGTACTGAGTACGCAGTCTGCGTGGTTACCGCTGTACCTGGTACTGCGCCGAACTGGCGATGAGGTAAACCGCCGTCCGGGTGCGCTTGCGCGGGTTGGTGCCGGCGACGGCGCTGACGGCGGCGACGACGGCGGATCGCATCTCGGCCGTCATTGTGCCGTGGAGCAGCAGCACGTTCAGCTGTTCCACCAGCGCCGCCGGATCCGCCGCCAGCGGCTGGAGCCACGACACATCGACCGACGTGCCGAGCGGCCCGGTCTTGACCAGCGGCTCGCCCGTCACCGGATCGACGCCGTTGGGGGTCGTTCCCTTGTTCCGGACCACGTCGATCGCGCGGGAGGACGCGGGAGCGAAGCACTGGTTGACGAAGTTGACGCGGCGGATCGCGGTCGAGGTCGTCAGCAGCTGGAACTCCGGCCCGAGGATCGGCGGAGTGCCGCCGGCCGCGACCTTGAACGGGGAGTAGTAACTGAACACCGACGGCGGCCGGAAGACATCCTGGCCCAGATTCACCGCGTCCGGGTTGAGATACCCGTCGCTGTCGGCCGTCCGGTCCGCGGACTTCGCGTTGAACATGCGCATCAGGTTCGTGACGAACAGGACCGGCTCCTTCAGGTGGCCGTAGTTCGTTGCGTCCTTCCGGTCGCCGCGGGCCTCCGGGTCCAGGAGGATCGCCCGCACCACCGCCTGAAGCTGGGTCGGACTGGCCCGGTTGCGGTCGAACGTGTCGGCGACGCGCGCGACGTATGCCGGCGACGGATTGCTGGTGACGAAGTGCTGGATCAGCTGCTTGCAGATGAACGGCCCGACGTTTGGGTGATGGTAAATGTTGTCGAGCCCCTCGTTCAGGTCGAGGTAGGCGTTCGCCACGCTCCGCGCTCGGGCCGGCTGGACGAACCCGCGCAGCAGCGTTTTCGCGGTGATGTCGTGGTAGCGCGCATCCTCCGTCGCCGCCCCGTTGAGCCGCATCGGAGCCTTGTAGTTCGGGATGCCGGCGGCCGGCGCCGGGGCGAAGTTCCAGCCGGTGAACACCTTCGTGACGTTGTTCACCAGCGCCTGGTCGTAGGTCGCCAGCGGCACCCCGGCCGCGTCCTTCTTCGTTGAGCCGTCCGGGTTCAGCTCGACCAGGCCGATCGTGAACAGCTGCAGCAACTCGCGCGGGTAGTTCTCGTTCGGCATGGTGAAGCGGCTGCCGGCCATGTCGAGGTAGTTCCCCATCGCGGGGTTGAGGGTGATGTCGTACATCAGCGTGCGGTAGTTGCCGAAGGCGTTCTGGTTGAGCAGGTGAAGGTACGGCGCGACCCAGGCCGGCTGGGAGAGGTCTACCCCGGACACGACCCAGATCTTGTGCAGCGACCAGGCGAGGCGCTGCCGAAGCTGGTCCTCCGCGTAGAGGGCGTTACGGAAGAACTGCGTCTGGAGAGGGTACTGCGAGTAGTGGTCGCGGATGCACGCCGACCGCGCCGGGTTGCCGGCAACGCTCGGGTCGCCGAAGCAGCTGGTCGTGTTGTTGTTCGCGAGGTTGTTATTGTTGCTGTACAGCGGCAGGTCCGGGTAGACGCTTACCGGGGCGGCGAACTGGGCGTCGAGCCAGGCGTCGAACCCCTGAGCCTGGACCTGGCCGATGAGGGCCGGCGTCGGCCCCCACGTTGCCTGTTCCAGGAACCGGACCGTGTCCGGCGTGGACGGGGATGTCGGCTGGTTAACGCGCTCGACCCGGACCGCATCGGCGATCACCCGGCCGTTGGCGTTGTTGGCCAGCTCAACGGCGAGGATGGTGCTGTCCACCTTGAAGAATCCCAGACGCCTCCAACCGCGCCCGGCGTCGTTCAGGTCCGACGGCGTGACGCGCTGGTTGACACGGACCGGGGTCGGGGTCCGGTTCGTCGCCCCATCGAACACGCGGAACGGGGCGTTGCTCGCGTTTACCGACCGGCCGAAGTACGACGTCAGGACGCAGTACGTTCCGGGCGTCACGTTGAACGTCCAGCGTGCCTGTGCGGTCGCGGCGCCGAACGTCGGGCGTGCGTAGGTCTTGCTCCCCTGGAAATCACGCGCGCCCGGCGTCGTGGACCGGCGCACCCACGTGCCGAGCGGAGTGGTGAACCCGGGCGAGGTGTCGTCGAGGACCGCACCCGGGTAGCCGACGCGCTGGATGCGGACCGCGTCGGCGTTGAGGTAGCCGTCGGCGTCGTCGGTGAGTTTCACCGCCAGGGTCGAGCCGGTGACGGTGAACGTGCCGAGTGTCTGCCAGTTCGCGGCGGCGTCGGCGAACCCGGCCGCGTCCACACGCTGGTTAACGCGGATCGGGGCGGAGGTGAGCGGGGTGGCGCCGTCCAGGACCGTGAACGGGGCGTTGCTGGCCCCCCAGCCGTACCCGATCCAGCTGGCGGCGATGACGTACTGGCCCGGTTCCAGGTTGGTGAACGTCCAGGTGGCGGCCTCGGCGCCAGTGCCCGGCGCCGCGTAGGTAAGGAACCTCTGGAATGGGAGGCGGCCGGTCGCGCCGACCTCGGTGTAATTGTTGCCCCAGCCGGCCGTGGCGGTAAACCCCGCGCCGCCGTCGTCCACGCAGCGCACTGCCGGCGGGGGCAGAGCCGTCCCGGTCACCTTGAAGGTGAACGGGTTCTTGCCGGTCACGTTCGTTGCGAAGGTAACGTTACCGGCGAACGCCCCGGCGGACGCCGAGTTGAGGGCGATGGTGAACGTCGCCGTCGCGTTGGGGGCCAGCGTGTAGGCGGGGACGTTGCCCGGGAGCATGGCGTTGGGGACGCCGGGGAAGCTCGCCATGACGGTGAAGCCGGGCGGGACGGCGACCGCCTCGGAGACGAGGAGGTTGGCCGCGCCGGTGTTCTTCACGGTGAAGGTTTTCGCTTTCGCGACCCCGACGGGGCTGGTCCCGAAGCCGACCGTGCCGTTCATGGCGACGATGGTCGTCCCGTTGCGGACCCGCACGCTCGGGGTGCCGGTCTGGGCGAGGAGGAAAGTTCCGAAGCCGGTGACGGCGAGCAGTCCGAAGGCGACGGCCGCGGACCGGACCCGAGCAGGAGAGGTGATGCGAAACATGGCCTCACTTCTTTTCCCTGAACTGGACGGACGATGACCGTGGCCCGGCCGAAGGGTCGGGCCTCCCGTTAGCGGGCGTGACGAGCGGTCGCCGACAGCACCTGTGGGGCGCGCAGGGACGATGACCGCTTACACCTTTCCGGTTGGTGAGGGCGAGGGCTTCCCTGCTGCTGGTTGAATGGCCTGGACGGTTCCCCCAACGACAGAGCGGAAATGTGTGCGTCTTCGCACTGACACGAAGCGTGACGTGGCAGCGCTCTTGTACGCACCGGGCGGGGCGAATAGCACCCGAATCCGTTCGGGGGTGGAGTTGTCGGAGTAGAGAGCAGATGGTGGGCGGATGTGTGGGCCGATTCAGCAACGGGCGCCGTTGCTTACCTCAAACTCCCCTCGTCCCTGAGCAATGGACATTGGATAGAGGGATGGTAACACGCCTCTTTTAAATGTCAACCAAATTTCTCAGAGATTAACCCGCGGCCCCGCGGCCGGTTGGGACTGGCAACGGACGGTCGGTGTGAGTAGAGTTGGGGAGTCCAGATCCCACGGCCCCACGCCGAGGTCCAACGCATGAGTGTGCCACCGCTTGCCCACTGGCCGGCGCCGCTCGGGCTGGCCGTCTGCTGTCTCCTCGCTCTGCGGCCAGCTACCGGGCCGGGCGAACCGAACCCGCCATCCGCGCCAAGGACCGCCACGCCCAAACCGGCGGCGCGCGTCTACGTCAACCGCCTGACGCCGATCCCGCATCCTCAGCCTCTGCTCGCCGACCACCCGGAGTTCGTCGAACCGATCCGCGAGACGGTCCGCTTCGAGGCGTCCTCCCTGATCGACGACCCCGGTGCCGACCTGGACGTGCGCGCCTGGCGGTTCTCGTACAACGCCCGCGGCATCATCGAGATCCCCAACCGCCTGCGGGCCGCCCAGACCGCCGTCATCATGGTCCACCCGTGGGGCGTGGACGACGGCCAGGGGTGGCGGACGCCCGAGCCGGCCGGGGCCGCCGACTTCTGCACGCCCGAGCGCAACCACCTGGCCGGCCGGCACACGCGCACCGTCATCAACCCGTTCCTCAAGGCGCTGCGCGGGAAGGTCGCGCTGGTGATGTACAGCCTGCCGGGCGACGCGGATCCGATCCGCAAGAAGCTCTACCGCTCGTTCACGCACCGCCCTACCGCGGCCGAGCGCCGGCAGGGGCAGAAGGAACTCACGGCCCGCCTGACCGGCTTCAACTATCGCGGCGGCCCGCTCCCGGCCGAGCTGACGCTGTCGGCCGACCGGCCGGTCGCGGACTACTTCCGGCAGTTCCGCGGGCTGGACGCCGGGCCGCGCTACAACCCGGCCGGGTTCTGGGATCTCCCCATTCCGGTGACGCGCGACCTCGACGTCGATCCGGACGACGTGGTCATCTACGACGCCCGCGGGTATGGCCCGCTGAAGGAGTTCCTGCTCAGGCAGGGCGTGCGGCACGTGCTCCTGACCGGGTACGCGACCGACATGTGCTACTGCCGGACGACGGCCGGGTATCAGAACCTGGCGAAGGACTTCAACGTGTTCCTGGTGGGCGACGCCACGCTGGCGACGTTCCCCGCCAATCCCACTCCACGCTTCGCCACCAACGCCGCGCTCGCGCTGGCGTCCCTCGACCACCTGATCACGCAGGTGTCCTGGGTCCGCCACCGGCCCGGCGGAGGGGCCGGTGAGAGGATGCCATGACCCAACCTACCCCACTCCTGTCGCGCCGTCAGCTGCTGGCAGGCTCCCTGACCGCCGGCGCCGGGCTCTTGTGCGGCAACGACTCAAGCGGCGCCGCCCCTGACGGGCGCCCCCCTGCCCGCCGCGACCGCGCCCTGATCGCGATCACCCTCGACCTGGAAATGTCCCGGAACTTCCCGACCTGGGACCAGACCCACTGGGACTACGAGAAGGGCCACCTGAACGCCGAGACGAAGCGGTACACCGTCGAGGCGTGCCGGCGCGTGCGCGCCCGCGGCGGCGTCATCCACTGCTTCGCCCTCGGCCAGACGATGGAGCAGGCCGACGTCTCGTGGCTGCGTGGGATCGTCGAGGCCGGCCACCCGGTCGGCAACCACACCTACGACCACGTCAACGTCAAGGCGACGCGCCTGCAGGACATCCAGTTTCGGTTCCGGCGGTGCCCGTGGCTGCTCGAGGGCCAGGAGCCAGCCCGGGTGATCCGGGAGAACATCCGGCTGGCCAGCGCCGCTCTGCGCGCCCGGCTGGGCGCCGACGCCATCGGCTTCCGGACCCCCGGCGGGTTCGGCGACGGCTTGCGCGACCGGCCGGACCTGCAGCGCCTGTTGCTCGATCTGGGGTTCCGGTGGGTCAGCAGCGCCTACCCGGCCCACGCGCAGGGCACGCCCGGGCGGGAGCCGGAAGCCCGCGTTTACGACAGCATCGCCGCCGCCCAGCGCGCGGCCCAGCCGTTCCGCTACCCCAGCGGGCTGGTCGAGGTGCCGATGAGCCCCGTGAGCGACATCGGCGCGTTCCGCAGCGGCCGGTGGCGGCTGGAGTGGTTCCTGCGGGCGGTCCGTCTGGCGGTCGAGTGGGCGGTGGCGCACCGGGCGGTGTTCGATCTCCTGGCCCACCCGTCGTGCCTGTACGTGACCGACCCGGAGTTCCGGACGATCGAGCTGATTTGCGACCTGGTGCGGCGCGCGGGCGATCGGGCGGCCTTCGCGGACCTGCGTCAACTGGCCGAGCGTGCCCCCGCCTGACCGGGATTTCTCATCGAAGGAGGCGAGCCATGAGACGCTTCGGGCTTCCCATCGTCGTCCTGCTTCTGGGGCCGCTCACCGCAGCCCACGCCAGCGAGGGTAAACCGCGCCGTCCGAACATCGTCGTCATCCTGAGCGACGATCAGGGCTGGGGCGATTTCAGCATCAACGGCAACAACAACCTCAAGACGCCGAACCTCGACGCGCTGGCCCGGGGCGGGACGCGGTTTGACCGCTTCTACGTCCAGCCAGTCTGCGCGCCGACGCGCGCCGAATTCCTGACCGGGCGCTGCTTCCTGCGCACGGGAGTGCGAGGCGTCAGCACTGGCCTGGAACGCCTGAACCTGGACGAAACTACCATCGCCCAGATCCTGCGTGCCGCCGGATACCGGACCGGGGTCTTCGGCAAGTGGCACAACGGGAGCCAGTGGCCCTATCACCCCAACGCCCGCGGCTTCGAGGAGTTCCACGGCTTTACGTCCGGGCACTGGGGCTATTACTTCGACCCGCCGCTGGAGCACAACGGCAAGCCGGTCCGCGGCAAGGGCTACATCGCCGACCACTTCACGGACCAGGCGCTGGCCTTCATCGAGAAGCACCGCCACGAGCCGTTCTTCTGTTACGTCGCCTTCAACACGCCCCACTCCCCGTTCTGCGTCCCGGACGAGGACTGGAACCGCTTCAAGGATCGGCCGATCGCCCAGCGCGGCCTGGATGGTGCCCGGGAAGACCTCCCCGTCACCCGCTGCGCCCTGGCGATGTGCGAGAACCTCGACCGCAACGTCGGCCGCATCCTCCGGAAACTGGACGAACTGGGCCTGGCGGGCGACACGCTCGTCATCTTCTTCTGCGACAACGGCCCCAACAGTTTTCGCTGGAACGGCGGGATGAAGGGCCGCAAGGGCTCGACCGACGAGGGCGGCGTCCGGTCCCCGTGCTTCGTCCGCTGGACCGGGAAGATTGCCGCGGGGACCGTCACGCCCCAGATTGCCGGCGCCATCGACCTCCTGCCGACGCTGGCCGGTCTCACGAACGCGCCGCTGCCGCGGGGGAAGGCGCTGGACGGGCGCGACCTCTCGCCGCTGCTGCTCGGCAAGAAACCCGCGTGGCCCGACCGCATGTTATTCTCCGCGCAGGGTAACAAGGTTTCTGTCCGGACGCAGCGGTATCGCCTGGACGCCAACGGCCAGCTGTTCGACATGACGGCCGACCCGGGGCAGACGACCGACGTATCGGCACAGCATCCCGAGGTGGCACGCAGACTGCGCCAGGCGGTGACGGACTGGCGCAAGGAAATGGTCGTGAGCAAGAAGGACGATCGCCCCTACCCGGTGGGGTTCGCGGCCTTCCCGACGACGCCGCTCCCCGCCCGGGACGGCGTCCCCCACGGCGGCATCCGCCGCAGCGCGAAGGCTCCGAACTGCTCCTACTTCACGAACTGGACGAGTACGGACGACGCGATCGCCTGGGACATCGAGGTCAACACGCCGGGACTCTACCGCGCCGAGGTCGAGTACACATGCCCGGCAAAGGACGCGGGCTCGACCGTCGAACTCCGGTTCAAGGACGCGCGAACGGTGGGCAAGGTCGCCGCAGGGTGGGATCCGAAGCTGCTGGACCGGCAGGACCGGGTGCCCCGCAAGTCCGAATCCTACATGAAGGAGTTTCGGACACTGGCGCTGGAGCCGATCGCGTTACCTCAGGGGCGCGGGACGCTGTCCCTGCGTGCCGTCGCGATCCCCGGTCGGCAGGTGATGGACGTGCGGGCCGTCCGCTTAACGCTCATCGAGAAGCGGAAGCGTTGACCGCTGCGGCTGCCGCTCGGCTGCGATTCACCTTGAAAAATCGGGGGCCGGAGCCCCCTCCCACGGTTTGGAAACGACCTCCAGGCCGATCGCTCACTTTTTCTCCAGGCGCCGAATCTCGATGTGGCGGAAGGCGACCGGATCGCTGTGTCCGGCGAACCCGAAGTGCCCCGACGTGCGGTCCTTGCCCGGGTGAGGCCGGTTGCCCAGGAACGTCGTGACCAGGCTCAGGTCGGCGTCGAGGATGCGCGTGCCGTTCAGTTCCACCTGGATGGTCGGTCCGCGCACTGTCACTTCCATGAAGTTCCACTCGCCGACCGGACGCAGGTAGCCGCGCTGGGCCGCCACCATGCCGTAGGCCGACCCGTTCGCCTGACGCGGATCGAGCCGGGCGTACTTCATGGCCGTGTCGTCGAGGATCTGAATCTCGCACATGGCCACGGACGACGGCTGACCCTTGCCCGGGTAGCGGATCGCCAGGCCGTTGTTACCGCCCGGCGGCAGCCGGTACTCCAGCCGCGCCACGAAATCGCCGTACTCCGCCTTCGTGTGGATGTCGCCGCCCTTCTTCGGCTTGCAGACGATGGCCCCGTCCGTGATGTCGTAGTTCGCCAGCGGCCCGGCCCAGCCGGTGAAGTCCCTGCCGTTGAAGACCGACTCGAACCCGGCCGAGCCGTGCTTGCGCAGCAGCGCGTTCGCCTCGGCCGCCGGGATCTCGCGGACATGAATGTTCCGCCAGCGGATTTCCCCACCGTGCGTCTGCAGCTGGATCGGGCCGCGGGCCAGCAGCGGCAGTTGGCCGAGGCGGTTGGCGTCCTTCTTGAGGTTGCGCTTCCAGAAGTTCTCCATGCGGGCGTGGTTGACGACCAGCTTGCCGTTGAAGTAGACGGTCGTGCGCTCGCCGACCTGGAGGATGCGGAAGGTGTTCCACTCGCCGAACGGCCGGTCAGCGTGGACGAGCGGGTCGCGGCCGGGGGAGTCCTTGGCGTTGTTGAACAGGCCGCCCGAGCCCTTGTCGGCCCCGCGGTCCCACTTGCCGCCCGCCTTGGTGGTATCCCAGATCTGCACCTGCGGCGTGGCCCGCAGGTAGATACCGCTGTCGGCCTTCGGAACGGTCCTGTACTCGATGAGCAGCTCGATGTCGCCGAACTCGCGATCGGTGGTCAGGTAAGCGCCCTTGCCGTCGTTGACGAGTTCGCCGTCCTCGACCCTCCAGTGTTTGTGGGCGTCCTCGGTCCACTTCGCGATCAGCGCCTTGCGCTCCGGCTCGGCCAGGGCCGCGAGCTTGTACGGATCGAAGTGCGGCATGCCGTGCCAGCCGGTCAGATCCTTGCCGTTAAACAGGGCGGTGAACCCCTTCGGCGGTGGCGGGGCGCTGGCCCGCGCTCCGGCGGGGGCGGTCAGCAGCAACGTGAGGGCCAGAAGGGAGAGTGTCAGGCGGGAGGGTGAGGCAGCGCTTCGCATCGGTGCATCCGGCAAGAGGAAGGATTGTCGTCTCGACCGTCGGAAATGATACGCGCCGAGGGCAGGCGCAGCCAGGAGCGGACGCCGACCGGGAGCCAGGAAGTGGTTGCCAAACGAGCCCCGCGCTGGCGCTCGGGGCTCGTTTGGCAACCACTGCCAATTCAGAACGGCCGGCGTCAGCCGGGAGGGAGGGCCATGCGAATGCGCAGCCGCCGAAGTACGCGAACGACGAGCTGGCGGACGGCGGCCGCCGATTTGCCGAGCCTGTGGCCGATCTCCGGGAAGGTCAGCTGCTCGCCGTAGCGCAGTGTGAGGAGCCAGCGGGTGGACGGAGGGAGGCGCGCGATCGCAACGGTCAGCCGCTCCCGCGTTTCTTTCGCGTCGAGCAGGTCGGTGGGATCTGCGTCGGTCAGGGACAGCTGCGCGCCCGCCAACCGCTCCAGAGACTGTTCCCGGTGGATGTTGCGCCTCATGCCGTACCAGGCGCGGCGCAGGTTGCGGAGGGTGTTGCGGAGGATGGTGCGCAGCCAGGCGCGGAACGCCGTCGGGGTGGTGCCGCGGAAAAGATCGCGACTCTGGAACGCTCGGGTCAACGCCTCCTGAACGACATCGCCGGGATCGACCTTGCACCGCAGACGCGCGTCCATCGCGCGGCTGGCGAGGCGGTAGAGGTAGAACCAGTGCGACGCGAGGGCTTCCCGGTCGAAGGTCGGGGCGAACATGGTGCGACTCCACTGTCGCGGGCGGCCCGGGCCAGCGTGGCGCGAGCGCGGAAATAATTGTAAGGACTCCGGGGTCAGAGGCAAGATGGGAAAATTGATAATGCGCGTTCGGTTTAGCGCGGATTGGTGTCTACTCCTAAGAGAGACAACGTCCCGTGCCCGGCTCGCGTCCCGCAAGCCCTCCTCGCGGCTCCCACGGCTTGCCTGTTGTACCTTCGATGACGGTTGTCTCTCACGGTGGTTGGTGATTACGACGGGCTGGTATCGCGGCACCCCTTCGCGTGATAGCGTGGTTTCGCAGGCGCTCACGGCTGGGGTGCAGGCGATCAAGACAAAGAATCGTCACTCCGTGGTAACACCACGTTGACGGCTGGGCCTGACATCGCGCTTCAGCGGACCCGGCCTCGGTGGGCGTTTGGTATTGCGGTCAGCCAGCGTGGCCGGTCCGCTGAGCTTTGGCGTTGTACGGAGCACAATGAAAGTGTGGAGGATCAATCATGAGACATCGAAGCCGAATTTCCCTCGCTCTCGGTATCGCGGCGGGGCTTCTGGCCGGCCAGACGGTCGCGCATGGCGAGGTGGTCGTCACCACCGTCGGCTCGCCGACGTTTAACGTGGTGGATTGGCATATCTACACCATGCCCACCAGCGACGAGGCTTTCGACGCGCTTCTTCCTAACCACTCTCCAAGCAGGTTACCGCACAGCCCTCCCTACAATAGCGAGCTAGGCACTGGCCTGGCCAACGCCGGGTTCCCGGAGCGGGAGGTGTTCTCGGTCTCGGAGTTCATCGCTCCCAACTCGGTCCAGCTCGGGTTCACCATCGTGCCCGGGTCGAACCCTCCCACCGGTTCCGCGCCGCCGGATTTCACCAGCGGCCCAATCATCCCCAACAGTGTTTTACCCATCGAAATCCTGGGCGACGTGTACCGTAACGGGGTCCTGTTCCAGAGCGGCGCTCTCGATTTCACGATCCCTAAGGCCTCGTCGGCGGACGGTCGGAGCCATTTCATTGGTAACTTCTGGGCGGACACCGGCCCCGCGTCCTCCGACCTGATCGGAATGTACGAGTACCGGCTCACGGTGCGGGATAACCAGAACGCAAACGGCTACAATATTTCAGCGCAATTCAATATCGCTCCCGAACCCGGTACCCTGAGCTTGTTCGGAGTCTGTATCATGGGCCTGGCCGGTTACGCCTGGCGGCGCCGGCGGACGGGCGGCGCGAGGAAAATCCGTATCGGCCCATGAGTCGTGAAACGGTTTCACCGCGAGCCGCGGCGGACCCGGTCCGTCGCGGAGGCCAGGCGAAGGCGAAGGGGACATCCTTATTCCTCATGGTTGGCGAGGCAACCTAGGAAAGCCCGAGCCTAACATAAATGCGCTGTTTTTCCTGATCTATTTGCCGATGCAAAAGCGGTTACTTGCCGATGCAGAAGCGGCCTCCCCCGGACAGGTCGTGCAAAACGTGCAGGATTTCCAGGGTTTTCTGACGCCGGCCCCTGCCAGAGCCGCGTCCATCTTGTCGATTTTGTACCGTTTTCAGGCCGTTCCGTGCAGATACCGTGCGTGGCGGTTCCGGGCATCCGCATGGTCGGATAGGCTGCTTCTTCAAGCAGTCCAGCCGCCATCACCAAGGAAGACCATGACAGGAAACGACCCAGTTGCAGAGGCCGCGCGACAGCGACACCTCGAAGAGACGGCACTGGGAGGACAAGGTCGAGGTTTGGCAGGAGGAAACCTCACTCCCCGAGACGACCCTGGCGAAGATCCGCAAGCGCTGCGGCGAGTCCGTGCCTGAGTGATTAGCGGCACGTCAGCGGAAGGCCGCAGCCTACGGCTTCCGCTTCCGCCGCCTGGACTCCCGAAGAGCCTGGAGCTTGACGCGGCACTCGACGTGGCAATCGGCCAGGGGGCTGTCCGCCCTCACGGCCTCGAAGTCCAGGCCGATGTGCATGAGCCTGCCGAGGTAGTGCTTCACGTCCCTGGCCGTGATCTTGTCGATGTCGTCGCCGATGACGGACACCGAGAAGGTGCAAGAGAACAACCTCGACGGCTTCCCTCGGATCAACGGCTGCTGGAGGGCGCGGTAGTCGGCCTGGGCGTCATGGATGCTGTGGTACAGCAGGGCATTGCTGTGGTGATCGACCCACCCCGAACCGCTCCAGAAGCGGTCGTCGTTGCGTTGGATAACCAGTCGGCGAGAATTCGGCGGGCCGAGGTAGTGAATTGCGTACATCCACACGATAGTGACTCCCGTTTGGGTTTGGTGCAGCAGTCTCGTTGCCTGTGATCAGGAAGCCGGCGTAGTGTTCCGGGCAAGCACGGCATATATCGTCTTGGGCGACAGCGCCACCAGCCGGCAGATCTGCCGAACCGGCGTCTTCTCCTTGTGGAGCTTCAGCACCAGTGCCTCCTTCTCCAGTGTGAGACGAATCCTGGCCCCAGGCCGTCTCCCGCCCCAAGGGCATTTGCCGGTGGCCGGGTCGCGCCGACTTTCGATGCCGGCACGCTGCCGTTCGCGGATACGCTTCCGCTCTTGCTCTGCGGCCCAGGCCAGGACCGCCGTGACGATCTCCGCAGCAGGGTTGTCGTCGGACAACCAGGGTTCCGAGACGGAAACCAGCTTCGCAGCCTTCGCCTTCAGTCCCGCACGCAGTTGCAAGGTCGCGACGATGCCCTCCCTGGTCAACCTGTCCACGGCGAAGCACAGCACCGTGTCGCCGGCTTTCACCTCTTTCATCAGACGCTGGTATGCCGGGCGATTCGCGTTGCCGCCTGTGAAGCCCTCGTCCTCGAACCACTTGGTCGGGGTCTTCTCGGCGTGCAGGACCAGCCACCTCTCCAAAGCATGACGCTGCGACTTCACGCTCTGGTCGTCAGTCGAACAACGCGCGTAAACAAGAATCCGCATCCTGCTGACCTCCTGGCGTAAAGGAATTTGAGTTACACTCCAAACTCCACACGCCACACCGGAGGGGTGTCTCTGGAAAATGCAGGGAAAAAGTGCCTGCCGGCGAAGGGACATGAAAGGAAACACCGGCGGCGGTCGGGACCGCCGGCTCAGGTGGACTTGAGTGCAGGTGCGGCCAACTCACGCCGCCATGCCTGGGCGAGCTTCTGGCGCGGGCCACGGATGGTCGAGGGGATCTGATCGTCATCCTCGAAGAGACACCACGACAGGACGTGCAGATCGACGCCGAGGGCTTCGCGGTAACGCTCAACCAGGGTCGGCGACGGGACGGCGCGGCCCCGCTCGATGTTACTGACGTGGACGAAGCTGACCCCCAACGCCTCGGCGACGGCCCGCTGGGTCATCTTCCGCTGCTCACGCACGAACCGGGCTGCTCTCGCAAGTGGCGTCATGTGAAGCCGAGAAGTTGAGTTGTGAAGGTCTGACTCCGACGCAGGGCTGTACAAGGTCATGTTAAACGGATAGTTTATCGTCGGCAACCGTCTTGCGTGATCTTGGGCCAGAACGTCGTCGCCTGCCGGACGCACCGGCGGGAGGAAATCCAGGGTAACCAGCGAGCTTCGACCAGCCATGACCACCCCTGCCATCGCACCCGGCGACATCGTCGCCGGCCTGGAACCGGACGAACACGTCGAGGTCAGCAAGATCACCGCGTTCGGCACGAAGTCGCTGGTCGAGGGGATCGGCGTCACCTCCCGCCGGCTCATCCGCCGCCCTCTCGGGGCCGACGAACTGGCCCGGCTCGTCAAGATACGCGGCAGCAGCTTCACCTACGACGGCAACGCCCGCGCGTTTCTGCTCGGCGTCGAAGCCCACCGCATCAGGACCGCCTACCAGTTCGACCCGCTCTTCGCCGTCAACTCCTCGGCGGTGGACGTGCTGCCGCATCAGGTCGAGGCCGTCTACCGCTACCTCCTGCCGCTCCCCCGCATCCGATTCTTGCTCGCCGACGACACCGGGGCCGGCAAAACGATCATGGCCGGCTTGATTCTCAAGGAACTGCTCTTTCGCGGCACGGTCAACAAGGTACTGATCATCGTCCCCGGCGGCTTGACCCGGCAGTGGGTGGACGAAATGGCCGAGAAGTTCGGCCTGAACTTCCGCCTGATCAACCGCGTCAGTTTCGAGGCCGAGCCTGCCCAGTTCGCCCGAGCCGACGATGGCCTGTTCGTCACGTCCATCGACTTCATCGCCCGGCACGAAGGATGCCTGAACGCGGCCCGCGAGACGCAGTGGGACATGATCATCGTGGACGAGGCCCACAAGCTCTCGGCCTACGAATACGGCATCAAGGTGGACCGCAGCGAGCGGTATCAGGCCGTCGAAGCCCTCGCCAACCGCACCGA
>JADLBT010000247.1 GCA_020847555.1 Gemmataceae bacterium | reverse complement strand
CATGGTGGTTTCCAGGCTCTCGTGCCCCAGCAGCACCTGAATCGTCCGGAGATCCACGCCGCGTTCCACCAGGTGAGTGGCAAAGGCGGCGTCCACGAATGACTTCCAAGACTTTTCCTACAATGACCTCCGCACTTTGAGGCCCTCAGCTGCGGAGGCTCCGTCATGGCGGACGTCACGGTTCATGCGTGTCAGTGCCCCGACTGCCAGGCCGGTCACGAGCACCGCGACCGGCAACTGCACCACCAGCTTAAAAGGCTGTTGAAAAACATGGCCTCCGCTCGTAAGTTAGAGGAGAACCGTGTCTTAGGCAAATGGCACAAGCGTACACTTGGACAAGGAGTCCGTCATGCGGCCAGCGTATCCCAGCGATCTCAGCGACGCCCAATGGCAACTGCTGACGGACCTCTTTCCAGCGGCCACGACAGGCCGACCGCGCGCAGTCGACTTGCGCGAAGTGGGCAACGCCATTTTCCATGTCAATCGCACGGGTGTGCAGTGGCGTTACCTGCCCCATGATTTGCCGCGTTGGGACGTTGTGTACGCCTATTTCCGCACGTGGAGCCGCGACGGCACCTGGGACCAAATGCAAGGCCGCTGCCGTGCGGCAAGCGGCGGGCCGGGAGGCGACCCCGAGCCTGGCTTGTGTCGACAGTCAAAGTGTCAAAGGGACGGCGTGTGGCGGCGACCACGGCATCGATGGCCACAAAAAGATCAACGGCGTGAAACGGTACATCCTGGTAGACACCATGGGTTTGTTGCTGGCCGTGGTCGTCACGGCGGCTGCGGTGACGGATGCCAGGGCCGCGTGGGAAGTCTTTCGCCGGGCGAGGGCCGAAAGCTGGCCCCGGTTGGTGAAGGTGTTGGGCGACCATGTGTATGGCAATGAAGGCTTGCCGGAGTGGACCGTAGCCAACACGACGTTTCGCCTGGAGATTAGCGTCAAGGACCCACACCTTCTGAGCCAGGGTAGCGGAAGTGCAAAGTCATCAAGTGGCGTTGGGTCGTCGAGCGGACCTTTGCCTGGTTGGGACGCTAGCGCCGCGGGGCCTTCTTGCTCACGGAGGGCCTGGACCCGGATGACCCGCTGCTCGACGGGGAACACCTGGTCGTCTTCAACGAAGAAAACGTGCAAGACCTGCTCGGGCGCTACCTGAACGACCCCCGCGAGCGCGAGCGGATCGCCCGAGCCGGCCACGAAGCGGTCGGCAAGTACGACGTGGCCAACCAGGCCGAGCGCATCCTCGACGTGCCCAGGCGGTCCTCCCGGCCGACGCCCCCGACCGGCTGGTGGCCCGCGTCTGGCAGGCGCTGGGGACGGCCCAGCTCGACGACGCGACGCTCCTCCGCCGGGACCGCGGGGCTCCCGCGGGACGTGGCTCGGCCAGTTGATGGCCAACGGCTTGCACAACCCCGGGGAACTCCCCCCGGACCCGCCGTTCTTCGGCGGCCTTATCCGGGACAATCGGGAACAGTTGCTGTGACCCAGCCGGCCTACCAGAATTACTGGCACGTCGTCGCCCTTGACTGCGACGAGGGACTCCTGCAGGTGGCCGTCGCCGGCGGGGACGGCACCGCGTCCGAGATCGTCCGGTGGTCGGCCCCGCACGGCGAGCGCGTGGTGCAGTGGTCGGTCGAGAGCCGGGGCGGGCCGCCGGTCGCCCCGGGGCCGGACAGGTACGCCGACGGGCACGTCTTCCTTCGCGGCCGGATCGGGGCGGTCGTCCCCATTCCCCTTCCCGCCCGCGGGCACTACTGGGTCCTGACGGGGACGTACTGGTACGCGGAGCGGAAGGCGAGGGCGGTCGATGCCGACGTGAACGTGGGGGCGATGCCATACGAGATCGCCGGGAGCAAGGGCGGGGACGGTCGGTTCCCGGGCGGCAACTTCCGGCGGTGAGGCGGCCGGCGGGGTTATTCGATCGCCCCTCGGATGTTCGCCAGGAAGGCTGGCCCGCCCGCCCCCTTGGCGAAGAAGGCGAACCGTCCCCAGGCGAAGCCAAAGTTGCCGAGAACCCCGGTTGACTCGCGGGCAGCCTGGGCGGAAGGGCACAGCCGAATGTTGGCGGCGTTGATTGGTTCCTCGGGCGGGTAATCGCCGGGCATTTTGCCCTCGGCCCCCGCCCGCACCATGAGCGGGACGTAACCTTCTCGATCAACGATCGTCACCGCCGGATCGGCCCCACCCCAAACATCGATGACAGTGAACCCGATCCCCCTGGCCTTCAGGTGCGCCAGCAACTCGCGGTGTGTCCACTCGGCCCCCTCCTTGTCGGCAGCCGGACCGGCCCGTTTCGCGGCAGGCAAGCCCCAGACATCCAGCTTGCCCCCGTCGTTCGGCTGCCCCCCGCCGCAGCCGACGACGCACAGCAGGCCGAGCATCGCGTAACGCATGACGTGTGTCCCCCGTTCCGGGCCACGCCTGCTCCGCGTCCGCCCGGGAGACGGGGCAGGCCGGCGGGTGAATCACTCCCGCCGTCCCGGTAGTCTCATCCTCCCCGCCCGCCGGTTCGCTGTCAAGCGACTGCCTGCCTCCCGGACAACCCCCCGCCTTACCCTGGGCGTGCGAGCACACCGCACACCACGCGACGAGGGCGAGTCGATGGCTGTCACGCTGACCGGGACGGGCGGCATCTGGACCAGGCTGGGCAAGCTGTTTCAGGCGATTCGCTCGGCCAACGTGTACAGCGGCGACAGTGCCATCTCGGGCGCGACCCCCGACCTTGACGCCGCCGGGACCAGCTTCACCGAGATTCTCGCCCAGTACGCCAGCAACGAGCAGGACCTGGCGGGCGGCCTGACGGCCTGGCGAGACGTCGCCCGAGTCGCCATCACCCCTCCTTCGGCAGTCTTTCGAGGTACGCGCGCAGGGCCTCACCGATGATGTCCTGCTTGGTCCGCCCGGTAAGGGCCGAGACCCAGCCGACCCGCTTCCAGACCTCGACCGGCATTCGGACCGTGCCGGCCTGGAACGGTCCCTTGGCGTGCTCCGCCGGCAGCGGGGTTTTCAGGAGCTGAAGAAGTGTGGTCCGCTCCAGATCGGCGCCCCCGTTCGTCGGTTCGTGCGTGGAGGCGTGTGTTCGTGCGTTCGTTGGTTCGTTCGTGCGTGTGGGCTCTGGTGCGGGAGGCTGCCCCTTCCGCGCCTCGAGACCTGCTTCCAACTCCTGGAGCCGTGTCAGGGGGTTACGCGGCACGGAGAGACTTTTCGTCTTGTTCATCGGTCACCTCGTCTGGTTCGCTGATTTGCTTTTCCGCCCAGCCCTTGAACGACAGCCCGGACAGGGCGGCGCCGAGAATCCCCTCGTCCACGAGTGTGCTGCCCGCGCTGAACGCCGCCACGAGGGCCGCGTTGCAGAGGATGCAGAGATCTCGGGGCACGCCGTGGGTCGCCCCGTAGAGCGGCCGGAAGGTGGCGGGAGTAAAGATCCGGTCGAAGTCGCCG
The DNA here is from genome assembly GCA_020847555.1 of Gemmataceae bacterium. The sequence goes on along the minus strand of JADLBT010000247.1, from coordinate 2,381 downwards.
CCAGCCACGGCCACCCGGTGGCGAAGGAGGCCGATAGAGTCTTCCGGGCTCAGGCCGTCCAGGGTGTGGCCGCCGGCGATGCGGGAGCGCAAGGCCGGTTTTTGCTGCAGCTTGTGGCGGAAGTTCGGCTGGGCCAGGAGCACGATCTGCAGGAGCTTCTCGGTCTGCGTCTGCTCGTTCGTGAGAGCGTGGACCGTGTCCAGGTTCTTCGGGTTCATCGTCTGGGCCTCATCAAGGACCAGGATCCCCGTCCGCCCGGCCTGGTATTCTTCCAGCAGGAACGCGCGCAGGGCCGCCTTCAGATCCTGCAGGTTTTGCCTTACCGGCTGCATGAACGACGCGAGCACGAGGCGCAGGAACGCGGCCGGCGTCAGCGGCGACGGGTCTGCGACCTGGCCGACCGTGTAGCGGTCGGGCTGCGCCTTCCAGTTGTCCACGGCGAGCTTCGCGATGGTCGTCTTGCCGGTGCCGATTTCGCCCATGAGGAGGAAGAGCCCCTACCGCTCGTCCGTGTCGAACGCCATCTTGGAGAGGGCCTGTTCGTGCTCGCGCGTTGCGAACGCGAACGTCGGGTCCGGCGTCATCGAGAAGGGGGGCCTGGAGAGCCCGAAGTGGCGCAGATACTCGTTCATATGATCAACCCCAGGGGGTAAAGATACGCTACCTTGGGGCTAACTATGGCGCACTCCCGTGATTCCCGCAATGGGATAGTTTTAAGAGCTTAAGGCCGGAATAACGCCGGTGCGTGTGTGGAGGCGTGTGGTCGTGCGTGCGCACGTGCGTTCGGGAGTGCTGGACGAACGGGTGAGGGGCATCCTGCCCGGGCCTCCATGCCCCGCGTTGCCGTCCTGGCAACGCGATTGTTTTTTCGAGGCATGGGCTCAGGGTGCCGCGCGGCGGCGGCCGGCCGGTGCGGCGTTGGGCGGAGGTCGGAGTTTCTGTCTCTGAGTACTCCGCGGACCCGAAAAACCGTCTCGAAAAGGGTGGGGCCAAGGGGGCAGCAAACTGCAACCCCTTGAGCCCCAGCGCCTCACGCGGCACCCGTCGGCGGCCCTATCCCTGGCGGAGCCCAGGTCTCCCCGGTCCGTCCAACACGCCGCTTCCGTTTCGGGCCGCAAGGGTAGGATACGGGCGGCGCTGGCCTCGAAGCAAGAGGCGGCGGCCGCTAGAATCACGACGGACGAACACAGGCGGGCTTGACTGCTCGCACCACACCGAGGTCGTCACGATGGCGACAACCGACCGGGGTGCAGGCCACGGAGGCGGCGAAAGCGATGGCGAGGAAGAAGCGTAATCCGTCCGATCCCGATGCCCGGCTTGCAAGGGCAGAGCCCCCCGCGAGGCGGCCGTCACCGAGCAGGACACGCCCGCCGCAATTCCTCCCGTCGTGGTCCGGTTTCTCCTTGACCTGCGGGGGGAGAACCTGTCCGTGAGGCCGCCCGTCACCTACCTCCCGGGTGACCTTCCGGAGCACCCCCGCGTAACAGACGCCACCCTCCCTCTCCTTCGCCTGCTGGACATGCACACCCTGCCCCGTGCGGCCCAGATCTTTTGCGACTACGACCCTGACCCCCGAGAGCGACTCTATTACCTGGCGATACAATACCCCCCAAGGGAGACTTCTCGCAGAGTAAACTGGATTACGCCCTTAAGTGCCTTTTCAACGTCGTCGGAGCGTATTGGAAAGCGAAGGCGTTTGGGATACCCTTGCCGTCACCGGACCCGACGTTCACCCATGACGGCCTGACGCTCCGTTTGATGAAGGCCCGCCTGGCTGAGATTGCCAGCCAGGAATGGCTCCTGGTCAAGCCGGCCGACGGGGAAGGCGTACGCGCATTTACGCTGCACAACGCTCCCGACCTTGCGGGCGAATGGAGGCCGCCGCACGGCCCGCCCGCGGCAGGAAATGTAGATAATTTATCTGAAATAGATAATACTCCGACTGTGGAACCCGAGGCCGAGAGGATAACCGCCGCCCCACCCCTTGACGCTCTGACGCCGCCGAAGCGGCCGCGCGGCCGGCCCCCCAAGGAGCGCAAGATGGCCCTGCAGGAGGTCGAACGGCAGGCCGAGGCGATGCAGGGCCGGTTAGAAGCCATCCGGCGGTTCTTTCTTGCAGAATACGCGACTTTCATGCGGCTTTGCGCATCTCGGATTGGGCTATTTCATCGGATGGGTTTCGTGGCTGGATGCGGCGCAACAGAATATGAATCATGGCCACCTTGACATTGGTTTCGCTTGCGTGGGTCGTCTTCTCATACTCCCGATTCAAACAGCGGTAGTTGCCCAACCAGGCAAATGTTCTTGCCACAACCCACCGTTGCTTAATCACGACGAAACCTTTGGCCCCTTCCGGGCGCACGGCAATCTGGATACGGATG
>JADLBT010000246.1 GCA_020847555.1 Gemmataceae bacterium | reverse complement strand
TCGAGGAGCCGCACATCCTGATCACCGAGAAGAAGATCAGCTCGGTGCAGGAGCTGCTGCCGGTTCTTGAGCAGCTGATCCAGACCGGCCGCAAGGAGCTGGTCATCATCGCCGAGGACGTGGACGGCGAGGCCCTGGGGACGCTGGTCGTCAACAAGCTCCGCGGCGTGCTGAACGTCCTGGCCATCAAGGCGCCGGGCTTCGGCGATCGCCGCAAGGAGATGCTCCGCGACATCGCCGTGCTGACGGGCGGCGAGGTTGTCTCCGAGGAGCTTGGCAAGAAGCTCGAGAACACCACCATCAACGAGCTTGGCCGGGCGCGTCGGATCGTCGCCAACAAGGACGAGACGACCGTCGTCGAGGGGCACGGCTCCGAGGGCGAGATCAAGGCCCGGATCAACCAGATCAAGGCCCAGATCGAGGAGACCACCTCGGACTACGACCGCGAGAAGCTGCAGGAGCGGCTGGCGAAGCTGAGCGGCGGCGTGGCGGTCGTCAAGGTCGGCGCGGCCACCGAGGTCGAGCTGAAGGAGAAGAAGGCGCGCGTCGAGGACGCACTCCAGGCCACCCGGGCGGCGGTCGAAGAGGGTGTTGTGCCCGGCGGCGGCGTCTCGCTGCTGGCGGCTGCCCGTGCGCTGGACAGCGTCAAGCTGAACCCGGACGAGCAGGTTGGCGTCGAGATCTTCAAGCGGGCGCTCGAAGAGCCGACCCGCCAGCTCGTGAACAACGCCGGCCTTGAGGGCTCGGTGATCGTTCAGGAGCTGAAGTCGCGGCACACCAAGGACCCGAACATCGGGTTCGACGTGGCGACCGAGCAGTACGGCGACCTGATCGAGCTGGGCATCATCGACCCGGCGAAGGTCACCCGGTCGGTGCTGGAGAACGCGGCGTCGGTGGCGGGCATCATCCTGACCACGGACGCGCTGGTGACCGAAAAGCCTGAGAAGGCTCCGGCGGCGCCGGCTGGCGGCCCGGGCATGGGCGAGTACGACTAAGCGTCCGCATCGGACGCCACGGTCGGCCAACGAGCCGATTTTCTCGCAAATCCCTGCAGAACGCCCCCGAAAGATGCTCGGGGGCGTTCTGCATGTCGTATCGTTGGAAGGAGTCGGCGGCGCACCGTGCACGTTGGGCCGACGACGGCGCCTCACACTTTGAGGAAGCGGGAGCAACGTATGACAAGCATCGAGGATATCGAGGGCATCGGACCGGCACAGGCAGCGAAGCTGCGCGATATGGGCATCAACTCGGTCGAGGCGCTCCTGGAGAAGGGCGGCACCTCAAAGGGCCGCGACTCAATTGCCGAGACGACTGGTATCAGCGGAAAGTCCATCCTCAAGTGGGTGAACCACGCCGACCTGTTCCGCATCAAGGGCGTGGCGGGGGAATACTCTGAACTGCTGGAGGCGGCCGGGGTTGACACGGTGCCGGAACTGGCGCAACGGTCACCCGCGAACCTCCACAAGAAGCTCGTTGAAGTCAACGAGGAGAAGAAGCTGACCCGGCGCGTGCCGACCGAGAATCAGGTGACGGCCTGGGTGGCCGAAGCGAAGACCCTCGGACGCAAGGTCAACTACTAAGCGCTAAGCGCGCGGAGACGGGGCCGGTGCAGTTGCACCGGCCCTTCACGTTCGGGTTCGCAGAGTGGGGGCGCGGCCCCTGGCGCGGCGGGAGGAGAGTTATGGCCTTCAACTTCATGGAACGGCTTGGCAGTATGCTGGGGCAGAAGGTGGTCGAGCGGATGCGCAGGACGCCGCAGGCAGCGCCCCCGTCCGAAGCTGAGGCCCCGGCGCCTGAAGCCGAAGCCGTGCCGACGGAGACCTATGCTGAGGCTGCCCCCGCCGAAGCGCCCGCCGAGCCAGCACCGGCCGAGCAGGGTGCCTACACCGAGCCAGTCGCCGCCCAGCCTGTCGAAGCCGCGCCCGAGGTGGTGAGCTACGCACCGGAGACGGCGCCCGCCGTCAGCGCAGCCGAGCCTGTTGTGGCCGCCGACGCGACACTCACGACGCCAACCGTGGACACTGTCGCGGCCCCAGACGCCGCCGTGGCGCCGCCGGCCGAGGAGGTGAGCTTCGCGCCGCCGGCCGAGGCCGTCGCGGAGGCTCCTGCCGCGCCCGAGAAGAGCGCCGAGGAGATCGAGGAAGAGCGGCTGTGGGGCGAGGTTGAAGCGGCCTGGGGGGCCAGCGACTTCCAGAAAGTGACGGAGGCGCTGGACCGCCTGCGCGAGTTGCAGCCGGAAGATTCGGCGCTCATCGACGAGAAGATCGCCGCCGCGCAGTACAACCAGGCGTCATCGTTCGAGCAGGCCGGCGACCTGGAACGGGCGCTGTACCTGTACCAGGAAGCCCAGCGGCGCAACCCGGCGCTCGGCGAAGCGGGGTTCGCCATCGAGCGCGTGCAGGCCGCGCTGCAGCCGCTGGCCCCCGCCCCCGAGGCCGCGCCGGAACCTGCGCCCGAGCAGACCTACACCGTGGCGGACGGCGACACGCTGTCGGCTATCGCCGCGCACTACTACGGGTCCGCCGACGAGTGGCCGCGCATCTTCGAGGCGAACCGCGACCAGTTGGACAACCCGGACCTGATCTACCCCGGCCAGATGCTTCGCATCCCGTCGTGAGTCTCGTTCCGCGCCGGATAACTGACGACGCCCCGCTCGTGACCGCCCCTGAACCGCACAGGCGTGTCATCGTCCCCGCTCCCACATGCGGGAGCGGGGCCCAAAGCGGTGACGGGGTGAGTGGTCAGACGCCTTCCACGAGCAGCACCCGGCCGTCGGAGGTGGCCTGCCGCAGTGCCTTTGGCCCTGCGTACTCCGGCGACTCGTACCAGGCTTTCGCCTGCTCGTAGGTCGGGAACTCCAGCACGACCAGCCGGCCGGCCGGTGGCGTGCCCTCCAGCCCCTCCGACCGGCCGCCGCGCACCCGGAACGCGCCGCCGTACGCTTCCACGGTCGCCAGCACCTGCTTGCGGTACTCCTCGTAGCGGACCGGGTCGGTCACGTTCACTTCGGCGATGATGTAGCCGGCCATGGCTGCGCTCCTTGTCTGCTCTGGCATGATGCTCGCCGCCGCATCGTACCACCGGGTCGGCCGCTATGGTGGGGATGCGCCGCCACCAGAGCCGCGCAGCAGCCCTTCCAGGCTGACCAGCGCGAGGCAGACCGCACCCACCGTTTCGAGCGGCTCTTCAAGGTGCGCCTTCCAGTCGATGGCGACCGGCTTCGGCAGTAGATCGGCGTCGATCAGGGTGCCCAGGCTCACGAAAAACAGGCCGAGGCCGACCAGCGCCAGCAGGCCGAAGTCGAGCCGACGCGTGCGGCTCACCGCCCAGCGCAGCAGCAGCACGACGCCTGCCGCCGCAGTTGCCGTCGTCAGGACCACCGTCGTCGCCGCGAACGGGTAGTCCACCGCGCCGGCCCGGAACGGCTTGACGCCCGTGGCGAGCACGTCGTGGAGCGCCGAGTAGCGGTGCCCGAGGATGCGGACCGTCAGGCCGGACTGCTTCAGCCAGTCCGACTCCTCCAGCGCCGCGAGCAGCAGCACGCCGCCGTACAGCAGCCAGAAGAGGTCGGGGCGGCGGCGCTGGCGCAGCGCTCCGGCCACAACCAGCCCGCTCAAGATCGCCCCGCCGAACAGCAGGTA
>JADLBT010000245.1 GCA_020847555.1 Gemmataceae bacterium | reverse complement strand
GCTCGACAACAAGCACTCCTGCGCGGTGGTCCTGCACGCCGAGTACAACCTGCTGTTCCTGGTGGACGATTCCGGCAACTTCTGGCTCCCGGCGCTGACCGCGGGAGTTCCCGGTTCGGTTTCCAACGGCCAGTGCACGCTCAACGCGGGTTCCTCTTCGGTGATGCGCAACGGCTCCAGCCTGAGCGCCACCTTCCACCTGACGTTCTCCGGCGGGCTTGCGGGATCGCGCGACATATACGGCAACGCGCTGGACCGGGGCGGCGCGTGGAGTGGCTGGAAGAAGATCGGAACCTGGTCGGTCGGGGGGCAGTTGCCGCCTTCGGTGACGAGCCTGTCGCCGGCCTCGGGGTCGGGCGGGTCTCAATCCTTCTCCCTGACGGTTGCCGACCCGAATGGGCAGGGCGATCTGCAGTACGCCTTCCTGCTGATCGGCAATCCGGACAACAAGTACGCCTGTTCGGTGGTGCTGCATGCCGAGTACAACCTGCTGTTCCTGGTGGACGATTCGGGCGCTTTCTGGCTGCCGGCGGTGACGGCGGGTTCCGCCGCGACCGTTTCCAACAGCCAGTGCACGCTCAACGCCGCCGGGTCCACGGTGACGCGCGGCGGTTCCAGCCTGACCGCCACGTTCCACCTGACGTTCACCGGTGCGATGGCGGGAACGCGCGACATTTACGCGAATGCACTCGATCGCGCCGGCCTGTGGAACGGCTGGAAGAAGATGGGCACGTGGACCGTGGGGGGCCAGCAGCCGCCTTCGGTCAGCGCCCTGACGCCGGCGTCCGGGGGCGGAGCGGCCCAGTCGTTTGCGGTCGCCGCGACGGACCCCAACGGCCATTCCGACCTGCAGTACGTGTTCTTCCTGCTGGGCAGCCTGGACAATCAGCCGGCCTGCTCGGTGGTGCTGCACGCCGAGTACAACCTGCTGTTCCTGGTGGACGATTCCGGGACGTTCTGGCTGTCTCCGCTGACTGTGGGGAGCCCGGGAACGATCTCGAACGGCAGGTGCACGCTGAACGGAGGCGCTTCTTCGGTGAGCCGGGGCGGCTCGACGCTTTCGGCGACCCTCGCGCTCACCCTGTCGGGCGGCATCTCGGGGACGCGCGACCTCTACGGCAACGCCATGGACCGCGGCGGCCTGTGGAGCGGCTGGAAGAAAATGGGGACGTGGACCGTCCCCTGAGCAGACCGTCCCCTGAGCACATGCCGGGCTCCCGGCGACGCCCGGCCCCGAAGCTTGTCAGGGCGTGGCTGCCGCCGTGTAGGTGTAGTCTCTGTACTGCCACGCCGCGCCCACCAGCGACCACAGGCGGACGTTCAGCGTCCGGCCGTCGGTGGGCAGGCCCGTCGCCGTGTACGAGGTCGTGACCGGCGCGGCGGTCCCGAGGTTGCTCGACCCCGGGCCGGTGCTGCCGATCCAGACGCCGAACTGCGTCCCCGCGCCCGCCGTCCACTGGAACGTCACGCTGGACGAGCCCAGCGTCGTGCCGTTGACGGGGCTGGTCATGGCGGCGGAGCTCAGGGTCTGGGCGGTGTAGGTGTAGTCGTTGAACAGCCAGACGCCTCCCACCAGCGACCACAGGCGGACATTCAGGGTCCGCCCGTCGGTGGGCAGGCCCGTCACCGTGTGCGAGGTCGTGACCGGCGCGGCCGTCCCCAGGTTGCTCGACCCTGCCCCCGTGCTGCCGATCCAGAGGCCGAACTGAGTCCCCGCGCCCGCCGTCCACTGGAACGTCACGCTGGACGAACCCAGCGTCGTGCCGTTAGCGGGGCTGGTCATGGCGGCCGGGGTCGCCGACTGGGCGGTGTAGAGGTAGTCGTTGTAATACCACGCCGCGCCGACCAGCGACCACAGCCGCACATAGAGAATACGCCCGTCGGTAGGCAGGCCGGTGGCGGTGTAGGAAGTGGTCACGCCGCCGATGGCGACGAGTTCGCGGGCGCCCGCGGTGCTTCCGACCCACAGGCCGTACTGCGTGGCGCCGCCCGCCGACCACTGGAACGTCACGCTGGACGAGGTCAGGGTCGAGCCGTTGGCGGGGCTGGTCATGACGGCCGGACCGGGCTGGGCGGTATAGAGGTAGTCGTTGTACTGCCAGGCGGGGCCGACCAGCGACCAGAGCCGCACGTAGAGAATCCGGCCATCGGTGGGCAGGCCGGTGGCCGCGTACGAAGTGGTCACGCCGCCGGTGGCGACGAGGTCTCTCGCCCCGGCGGTGTTGCCGATCCACAAACCGTACTGGGTGGCGCCGCCCGCCGTCCACTGGAAGGTGACGCTGGACGAAGCCAGCGTCGAGCCGTTGACGGGACTGACCATGGTCGCGGCGGCCAGCGTCTGGGCGGTATAGAGGTAGTCGTTGTACTGCCAGGCGGCGCCCACCAGCGACCAGAGCCGCACGTAGAGGATGCGGCCATCGGTGGGCAGCCCGGTGGCCGCGTACGAAGTGGTCACGCCGCCGGTGGCGACGAGGTTGTTCGTCCCCACGGCGTTGCCGATCCACAGGCCGTACTGAGTGGCGGCGCCCGCCGTCCACTGGAAGGTGACGGAAGACGAGGTCAGGGTGGAGCCGTTGGCGGGGCTGGTCATGACCGCGGCGGCCAGCGTTTGGGCGGTGTAAACGTAGTCGTTGAACTGCCAGGCCGCGCCCACCAGCGACCAGAGCCGCACGTAGAGCGTACGCCCGTCGGTGGGCAGGCCGGTGGCGGCATAGGAAGTCGCCGTGCCGCCGGTGGCGACGAGGTTGTTCGTCCCCACAGCGTTGCCGATCCACAGGCCGTACTGGGTGGCGGCGCCGGCCGACCATTGGAAGGTAACGGAAGACGAAGTGAACACCGTGCCGTTGGCCGGGCTCAGCATGGCCGCCGCCGCCAGGGTTTGCGCGGTGTAGGTGTAGTCGTTGTACTGCCAGGCCGCGCCCACCAGCGACCACAGCCGCACGTAGAGCGTACGCCCGTCGGTGGGCAGGCCGGTGGCCGTGTAGGAAGTCGTGGAAGGAGCGGCGGTCCCGAGATTGCTCGATCCGGGTCCGGTGCTGCCGATCCAGATGCCGAATTGAGAGCCGCCGCCGGCCGCCCACTGGAACGTAACGGACGACGAGGTGAACACCGTGCCGTTGGCCGGGTTGGTCATGATCGCGGCGCCGGAGCCAAAAGCCCGGTAGGTGTAGTCTTCGATATACGTGGAGCTGCCGATGGTGGTGATCAGCCGCACGTAGAGGGTCCGTCCGTCCACGGGGAGGCCGGAGACGGCGAGAGAGGTTCCGGTGGTGCTTTGAACGCCATACTCGGTCGTACCCGGCGCGTTGCCCAGGGTCAGGGTATACTGCGTGGCGCCGAAAGCGGGCATCCAGGTGAACGTCTGCGAGGCGCCGGGCAGAGTGACGCCGGGCGGGGGCGCCAGCATGAACGCGGGGGAATTGGCCGCCAGCCGGAAGCGGGGGACCGACGACGACGCATCGGCCGTGTTGACGGACGAAAGCGGGCCGATGTGCCCGACAGGCCAGGCCTGTTGCGTTCCTGCCGGGGCGGCGTACGCCGCCAGCACGCCGAAGGTGAAGTCCTGCACGGTGAAGGCCGAGTCGGCAACCACTTCCCAAACCGCCATGCCCGCGCCGCCGGAGAGCGGCACTTCGGCGATCCCGATGGGCGTGCTGTTGACGGACACCGAACCCGAGGGAGACACGGCCGTAAAGCCGCCGCCGCCCATCAGGTCCGCGGATACGAGAGCGGCCGCATCGGCCGCCACCCCGGAGTTCGGAACAGGTCCGGTGGTCACGAACAGCCTCACGCCTTGCGGCACTCCGCTGAAGCGCGTGACGAGCCGCGTCCCTTGGGTGGCCAGTCCCGCCGTGTTGAGCCCGTTCCCCGACGGGAAGCTGCTGTTGTAGAAGCCGGTCTCGGTGTTGTAGATGGCGCCCGGCACGTTCTGGTTGGCCGTTGCGGTCGGGGTGGCCGGAGCCGTCGCGATATTGCGTTTCTTGAAAGCGGTTGCGAAGCCTTCGCTGAACCGGACCGTATAACTGAGACCGGAAGCGGCCCCGCCCGCCAGCAGGCCGGTGTTCTCACCCCCGGCTGCCTGGAACGTCATGGCCGTGGGCTGCCCGGCCGGGGTGCGCAGCGAGAAACCCAACCCGGGGACGGCGTATCCGATCACCTGTGCCGGGTTTGCCACCCAGACCCCGGTTGGCGAACCGTCCTGGACGGAAAGGGCCGCGCTCACCGGAAACGGCGCCGTCGCGGTGGACTGCCCGGTGTTGACGCGCAGGTTGGCGATGCGAAGAATCCGGTTTCCCGTCGTGCCGGGCTGTGCGATGAGGACGTTGTTGAAGACGATGGTATTCGATGAAACCAGGGTTCCTCCGAACACGTTCGTTCCGGCAACCTGCGCGGCGCCCGACGGTTCGTCCACCAGCAGCAATGCCTCCGAGCCGGCGCCGTTCACCAGCCTGCTCGTGACAGAGGCGTCCAGCGTCACCTGAACGTTCGCCGTGGTCGAGGAGCCGGAACTGCCTCCGCCGCACAGGAGGACGATGTCCCCGGCCAGTTCGGCGAGACCTTCGGCCCGCATGGTCGGCGGAACCGCCGCATTGGCGATGCAGTTGAACGGAAGCGCGCCGCTTCCGGAATTGACCGTCAACACCACGGGCACGGTGCGTGTCACGAGCGTGGGCAGGGTCCGCGTAATGGTGACGACCCCGGTGTAGACTCCCGGCGGCAGCGTTTGCGGCGAGACGGAAATCGAGAGAGTCCCGGGCGTGGTGGCGGCGGGCGTCACCGACAGCCAGGCTCCGCTGGTAACTGCGGCCGTCACGGTGGCCGCGCCGCCGGAGTTCGTCACCGCGACCGTTTGGGCGGCCGGAACGGATCCGCCGATATCGTACGTGAACGTCAGGGCCGCTGGAGCGACCCCCAGGCAGTCGCTCCCGGTGCAGGCGCCCGGCAGCGCGGCGGAATTGACGAACCGTGGCACGGGTGCGGTCGCGCTCGCCAGGCTGGTCGTGCTCAAGGGCGCGAGCGTGCCCGTCACCGAGCCGGTTCCGGCGGGCGAACCCGTGTACGACAGAATCACCCCGAACGTCATCTGCTCGACAGCCGATGCGCTGTCCAGAACCTCCCACACGGCCGCTCCCGCGCCGCCGCCGATCGATACCGGGGCGATGCCGAAGCCTTCGGCGGTGGTTCCCGTCTGCGCCACGGCCGAAAAGGCGCCGTCGCCGGACGCGTCCGCGGCGGTCAGAACCGCTTTCGCCGCGCCTGCGGTTCCGCCTTCCAGTTGCCGCGTCGTCACGTAGACGGAGACGCCCGCCGGAATATTGGTGAACCTGGCCATCAGCCGCGTTCCCTGGGATGCGAGGCCGGCCGTGTTCAGGCTGTTGGTGGCCGGATAGGAACTGTCGTACCAGCCGGTCTCGGTGGAGTGCGCCGTCAGGGGCGTGTTCTGGTTGGCCAGCGCCGTGGGAGCGGCGACAGTGGTGGCGGTGTTGCGTTTGAGGAAGCCGGTGGAGAAGCCCTCGTTGAAGACCACCTTATAGGTCACCGGCACGCCGGTCTGATTGCCCGGCATCCCGGTGTTCAGCCCTCCCGCGGGAAAGGAGATGGAACCGGCCGGGGCATCCGCCGCGGTGCGCAATTCCAGATTCGTTCCGGGCACGGCGTAGCCGACGGTCAACTGCGGGTTGTTGATGGGAAGCGCGGTCGTTCCCGTTATGGAGACCAGCGCCAGGATCTGCGGCAATGCCTGTCCGCTCTCCGAGCCGGTCACGACCGCGTTGGCGTTCACCCGTACGTTTGTGAGCCTGAACTTGAGGTGCTGCGACCCGCCCGGTATGGAGAATTGCACCCCCTGAAACCGGACCACGTTGCCGAAGAGCGTTCCAGCGTAGAGGTTGACGCCCACGGTGGCCGGTTGCGCGAGATCGTCGATGATGAGGAGCGGTTCCGCGATCGACGAACCGGCGGCGGAAAGCCGGCTGGTGACCGTCGTATTGAAATAGAAGTCCAGGTTCGCGGTCCCGCTGCCGGCAGTTCCTCCGGTGCAATCGACGACAAAGTCGCTGACCGGTTCGGCGACGCCCTCGGCGCGCACCATCGCGGGCGTTCCGGCCGTAGCGGTGCACACGAGCGACTGTGCCTGGGCACGGGCCGCGCCGGCATAGAGGAACACGGCCGCTGTCAAGCTGAGGGTGCGAAGGCTGCGGGCAACTGAAGTAGGCATCGTATCCATAATCCCAAAACCACGGCCTTTTCGTATATTGCTTAACGTTAGGGCGCTATGGCGCAGTGTAAGGTGTAGTCCTGATAACGCCACACGCCGCCCACCAGCGACCACAGCCGGACGTAGAGCGTGCGCCCGTCGGTGGGCAGGCCCGTGGCCGTGAAGGAGTTCGTCGCCGGGGCGGCCGTGCCCAGGTTGCTCGACCCTGCCCCCGTGCTGCCGATCCAGAGGCCGAACTGCGTCCCCGCCCCCGCCGACCATTGGAACGTGACGGTGGACGAGGCCAGGGTCGCGCCGTTGACTGGACTGGTCATGGCCGCGGCGCTCAATGACTGGGCCGTATAGAGGTAATCGTTGTACTGCCAGGCCGTGCCGACCAGCGACCACAGGCGGACATAGAGGATTCGTCCGTCGGTGGGGAGGCCGGAAGCCGTGTACGACGTCGTCGAGAGGGCGGCTGCGGCCAGGTCGTTCGAACCGGCTGTGTTGCCGATCCAGAGGCCGAACTGGCTTGCCGCGCCGGCCGACCACTGGAACGCGACCGGCGCCGAAGTGATGAGCGGCGATCCGTTCGCCGGGCTGATCATGGCCGCGGCAGCGAGTTGCACGCGGTAGGTGTAGTCGCTGTACTGCCACGCCGGGCCGACCAGCGACCAGAGCCGCACGTACAACTGGGTATCGACGGGCAGGCCTGCGAACGTGAACGAAGTGCCCGTGCCGCCGTAGGTGGCGATGTCCCTCGAGCCGGGCCCGGTGGCGCCGATCCAGAGGCCGGTTTGCGATGCCGAGCCGTTGGTCCACTGGAATGTCGCGACGGCGGAGGGGAGGATATAGCCGTTGAGCGGGCTCGTCATGACGGCCGGGATCAGCGTCTGCGCGGTGTAGGTGTAATCGCGGAACTGCCACGCCGCGCCGGTGAGGGACCACAGGCGGACAGAGAACGTCCGCCCGTCGGTGGGCAGTCCGGTGGCGGTGAACGAGGTCGCCGTGCCTCCGGTGGAGATCAGATCCCTCGATCCGGCGCCCGCGCTGCCGATCCAGAGGCCGAACTGCGAGGCCGAGCCGGCGGTCCACTGGAACGTGACGCTGGACGAGGCGAGGATAGAGCCGTTGACCGGGCTGCTCATGACTGCCGGGGTCAGGCTCTGGGCCGTGTAGACGTAGTCGTTGAACTGCCAGGCGCCGCCGACCAGCGACCAGAGGCGGACGTACAGCGTGCGGCCGTCGGTGGGCAGGCCGCCTGCCGTGTAGGACGCGGCGGCGCCGCCTGTAGCCGCGATGTCTCTCGACCCGGGCGTGCTGCCGATCCACAGGCCGAATTGGGTGGCCGAGCCCGCGGACCACTGGAATGTCGCGGTGGCGGAGGCGAGGGCGGAGCCGTTGAGCGGGCTCGTCATGGCGGCCGGAACCAGCGTCTGCGCGGTGTAGGTGTAGTCCCTGTACTGCCAGGCGGAGCCGACCAGGGACCAGAGGCGGACGTACAGGACCCGCCCGTCGGTGGGCAGCCCCGAAGCCGTGTACGACGTGCTCGTGCCGCCGGTCGTGAGCAGGTTGCTCGACCCGGCGCCGCTGCTGCCGATCCAGAGGCCGAACTGCGTCCCCGCCCCGGCCGCCCACTGGAAGGCGACTGTAGAAGAGGCGAGCGTGGCGCCGTTGACGGGCGACGTCATGGTCGCCGGCGTCGGATTGAAAGCGGTGTAGGTGTAATCCTGGGACTGCCACACGGTCCCTACCAGGGACCAGAGGCGGACGTTCAGCGTGCGCCCGTCGGCAGGCAGGCCCGTGGCCGTATAGGACGTGGCCGCGGGGGCGACGGCGGCCAGGTCCCGGGAGCCCGGTCCGGTGCTGCCGATCCAGAGGCCGAATTGCGTGCCCGCCCCGGCTGCCCACTGGAAGGTGGCGCTGCTGGAGGTGAGGGCCGAGCCGGACGCGGGCGAGGTCATCTCGGCCCCCGTGGGCGCGTCGATCGCGGTGGGGTCGGC
>JADLBT010000244.1 GCA_020847555.1 Gemmataceae bacterium | reverse complement strand
GCCAAGTTCCGCAAGATCTTCACCAGGGATGAGATGAGCGACGACCTGAGCATCGTCGCGGCCCGCCTGGGCCAGGCTCAGGACGAGTCCGAGTACGAGGAGATCTTCCCCGTCTCGCCCCCCTGATCTTACGTTCCTCTGACCGTGCGAATGGCGGGGCAGGCCGAGTTGCGTCGGCTTGCCCCGCTTTCATTTACGCGGCACAAGTCCATTCCGCCGCACCTGCCTGGAAATCAGGCGCGGTCCCGGCATTGCCGCCGGTTCGGACGTATAGTTGCGCTGGAGGTGTTGGGACACGGTGCAGCGGTCGCCATTCCGCCTGCAACGCGCCGCGTCCAGCCTCGGGACAATCCATTCGCGGAGGATGCGATGCAGGGAGCTGGCTGGATCCCGCTGCTGCGCAAGCTGCCGCCGGCGCTCCACGAAGGGCTGGTACTGATCACCACGAACAGTTCCGAGATCATCGTACAAACGATCGTTCGCGCCGAGCGCGATTACCTCGTGGTCCGGGGCCGCACGTCCGGTTCGACCGACGCGGGGCGCGTCATCATCGTCCCGTTCGATCAGATCAACTACGCCTCCCTCACCCGGCGCGTCCTCGAGGCCGAACTGCAAGCGATCCTCAACACGCCCGGGGGGCCTGCTCCCGCCTCCGCTTCCGCCGAGCCGGTCCAGGTCGCGGCGCCCGCCGCGGACGACTTCGAGCCCTTCATCCCGCCGCCGCCACCGCACCAGGCGTCGCCCGCCGACCAGGCTCCCGCCGAGGCAGTCCCGGAAGTGTCGGGCAGTCCCACCAGGGGTCAGCCCCGCCCCGTCGCGCCATCGAAGTCCGTTCTGCTGGCCCGGTTACGCGCGCGGCTGAACGCCGACCCCGGGCAGGCGTCGGAAGGCTGAGGCAGGGATGCGGGCGCGGACGGGCTTTATGGCGAGTTGAGACTGCGGATGCGGTCGAGGGCAACATCGACGAGCGCCTGCACGCCGGTCGGAATGCGGTTGCTCCTGCCGAGGGTCCGGACCTGACTTTGAATCTCGGTCATCGATCCGGAACAGGTCACGCGCTCCAGCTTTCCCGTCCCGTCCGAGTAAAACAGGAATGTCACGCGCAACTTCCCGCCAGCGAGGGGTTCGGCCGCCACGCTGACCGCAGGCGGCCCGTCCGGCCGGATCATGCCCTTCGGCACGCTGGCCTCCACCCCGGGTTCGGTCGCAGTCAGACCGTTCAGCGCCACCTGCACCGTCATTTCTTGCCCGCTCCGTACCAGCAGTACGGGGGTCTTCGCATCCGGCAGCGCCGCGCCCACGAGGCGCACGAGGTGTGCGCCATCGCGGATCGGGGTTCCGGCGAAGGACAGCAGGACGTCGTACTGCCTGAGGCCGGCCCTGGCAGCCGGGGAGCCAGGAGTTACATGCCGGACGACCACACCCTGGCCGGGCTTGAGATTGGGAAGCTGGAGGTGGTGGTACAGCAGTTCCGGGACGGCGGCTATCTGGGCGCCCGCGGCGAGGAGGGTGGTCGGCGGGGCGGACTGCGAGGCGGACGCCGGCTTCGGGGCAGGGGACTGGGTACGTCCGCAAGGGAGTCCCGCCGTCAGGAGGGCGGCCAGAACGAGCGGGTAGCGGAACATGGCGTTCTCTCCGGCACTCCGCGCACCGTTCCGGCCGGTCAGCGGAGTTGCTTGACGTGCAGGTGAATCGTCCGTCGCGGCCCCACGATCCGCCCGCTAATTTCCGCCTTGCCGTTGGGGATCGGCACTACCTCAGGCGGGATCTCCACCGGCTGAGCGGGCGCCACGCGGCCAGCGGGGGGAAGCACGGAGCCGCGCCGCTGATGGAGCTTCCGGTCCTGCCCGAAAGAAGGGCCGCCAGGGGCAAGCGTGGACTGGCCGGGGTTCTGGGGAAACGCCCAGGACAGGGCCAGGTAGCCGACCAGAAAAAAGGCGACGGCGGCGGCCAGGGCCATCCGGCTGGACTGGAAGAACCGGCGGCGCGGCCGTTCGGCAAACCGGGCACGCGGTGTTTCGGAAACCACCGGCGGCGCGGGCCAGGGGTCGGGCATCTCGGACCGGAAGAAGGCGCGCAGTAATCGGTCGAGGTCGTCGGGGTAGCGCCTGGGGGCGTCCGGGGTCCGGGGTCGGTGGAAGTCATTCATGGGGGGGCACCACTCCCTGGGCCGTCAAGCGATCCGCCAGGCGCTGCCGGGCTCGGCTCAGGCGCATGTGGACGGCTGTCGCGTTGATGGCCAGCAGATCGGCGATCTCGTTGGCGTTATAATCGAGGCCGTAACGCAAGGTCAATATCTCGCGGTCGGCCGGGGCCAGTTGGTCCATCACCCCGCGCAGCTGCGCGAAGGTTTCTTCTCGTTCCAGCGACTCCAACGGCATCGGCTCATTGGACCGCACCCCGTTCATCGTCTGCGGGGGGTGGGTGCCGTTGCGCCGAAACGCGCTTTTCGCATGGTCCTCCGCCAGGTTCCGGGCGACCCGCAGCAGCCAGGCGCGCGGGTTGAGGATCGTCTCGCCGTCCTGCCACTGCCGCCACAGGCGGAGGAACGTCTCCTGCATGATGTCCTGGGCCACGTCCGCGTTCATCCAGCGGGCGTAGGCCAGCGCCCAGACTTCCCGGCTGTGACGTTGGTACAGAGCCTCGAAGTCCGCATGACGTTTGCCGGCCGAGTGCGGGCCCGCCATCATGGGTCTGCCGTTCCAGGCGGTGTAGCTCACCCCACCCTCCTCATCGGAAGGGGCGCGAGGGAAGTCAACTTTCAAGACGAGTCACGGCGCGTTCCCTAACCGAACAACTGACCGGGCGATCGGGCGGAGCTGGATGCCTCTGCCATCACTATAGCTCCCAGCCGTCCCGGGTCGCAATCGTTTCCACGAACCCAGCATTCTCTTCGTGGACACTCCGGCTCGTCGGCGCCGTCACACTTTGTAGCGGGAGGCCATTCGGCCTGGCGTTCCCGCGCCGGGCGCGAC
Organism: Gemmataceae bacterium; assembly: GCA_020847555.1. The sequence continues at coordinate 5,242 of JADLBT010000244.1, read as the reverse complement.
CGGCTTCAGCGGATCTCCAGGGAATATTCCGGGTTGCCGAGCGGGTCGTCCTGGCGCGTCAGGCGGAAGGACCGGCCGAACACCGCTGACCGGAGCCAGCCCCCTTGCCGGCGCGTCGCCACATACCCCTTGGCCGTGTGGCGCAGGATGTCGAAAGCTAACCGCTTGCCGCGCGCATCAACGAGCCAGTACTCCGCGATGCCCGCCTTCCAGTACCGCTCGCGCAGCTCGACGGTGTCCTTCTGGACCGAACTGGCGCTGACCACTTCCAGCACCATGTCCGGGGCGCCTTCGAGTTCGAGGTGTCCTTCCTTCGCCCCTTCAATCAGTCGCACCCGCTCGCGGAGGCCTTCAAACGAGACAAACGTGCCGTCCAGCTGGCAGGTGAATTCGGCGTCGAGGTTGCTCAGCAGCACGCCGTCAGGGAAGTACAGCCCCAGCCGCTCCCGTTTAACGAGGCCGCCCGCAGACAGATTGAATTCCTGTTTGACCTGGCAGCGCCCCGACCCGGGAAAGGCAGGGTCGGGTAGAGGCTGATGCGTAGAATAACAGGCAGGCGCGCCTCGCCCGGAAGGGAGAACCCATGCTCACGCTGAAGACCATCCTGCACCCGACCGATCTGTCAGAGCGGTCCGACTTCGCGTTCCGCCTGGCCTGCTCCCTGGCGTCCGCCCACGGCGCCCGGGTCATCGTCCTGCACGTCTTCGAGGTGCCGACCGTCCCGTATGGCGGCGTGATGACGCCCCCGCCGGCCGAGTCGCCGGAGGAGCAGGCTCGCGTGCGCGACCAGGTCCGCCGTCTGCAGTCGCCAGTGCCGGGGGTGGGCGTCGAGACGCGCCTCGCGCACGGCGATCCCGCCGCCGAGATCCTGCACGCCGCGCACGAAACCGGCTGCGACCTGATCGTCATGGGCACCCACGGCCGCACGGGACTCGCACGCCTGCTCCTGGGCAGCGTGGCGGAAAAGGTGCTGCGCGCCGCTTCGTGTCCGGTCCTCACCGCCAAGGGGCCGCCCGCGGTGGGCGAAAGCAAAGCCTGATGCTTCCCCCGCGGGGGGACCGCGCTCCGTTGCTCGCCCGCGACACGGGGCGGTGTTTTAATGACCCGGGCGAATCCACCTCTCACCCGAGGAGGCAAGCATGCCAACCGTAATTCCGCTCCGCGTCCGCTGGCTGGGCGCTGCCCTGGTACTCGTCGCCCTGGCCGCACCGCGCGCGTCCGCCGACGCGCCGGCCGAGGGCGAGGCCGCGAAGGCCGTCGCGAAGACGAAGCTCATCCCCCGCGACCTGCTGTTCGGCAACCCGGACAGGGCCGGCACCAAGATCAGCCCCGACGGCAAGTACCTCAGCTTTCTCGCGCCGGTCAAGGGCGTCCTGAACGTCTGGGTCGGTCCGACGGACAGGCCGGACGCCGCGAAGCCGGTCACGAAGGACACGAAACGCGGCATCCGCACCTACTTCTGGACCTACACCAACAAGCACATCCTGTACGCCCAGGACGCCGAGGGCGACGAGAACTGGCACATCTATCGCGTCGATCTGACCTCCGGCGACATCAAGAACCTGACGCCCCTCAAGAAGGTCGCGGCCCGCATTCAGGGCGTCAGCTACAGGTTCCCCGGCGAGATCCTCATCGCCCTCAACGACCGCGACGCCCGCTACCACGACGTCTACCGCCTGAACCTCGAAAGCGGCAAGCGCGCGCTGGTGCAGCAGAACGAGGGGTTCCTCGGGTTCATCACCGACGACGATTACAAGATCCGGTTCGCGACGAAGTTCACGCCCGACGGCGGCAACTCGATCCAGCAGCCGGACGGCAAGGGCGGGTGGACGGAGTTCCTCAAGATCCCGATGGAGGACTCGCTCACGACCAACGTCGTCGCCTTCACCAAGACCGGCAAGGCGGCCTACGTGATCGACAGCCGTGGCCGCAACACCGGCGCTTTCACGGTGATGGATCTGAAGACCGGCAAGCAGACCGTCCTCGCCGAGGATCCGCGCTGTGACGCCTCCGGTGCCCTGCTTCACCCGACCGAGCGGAGCCTGCAGGCGATCTCGTTCACCTACGACCGGACGCGCTGGGTGTTCAAGGATCTGGCCGTCAAGGCCGACTTCGATCAGCTCGCCAAGGTAGCTGGCGGCGAGATCTCGGTCACCAGTCGGACGCTCGACGACAGGAAGTGGGTGGTGGCGTTCGTCATGGACGACGGTCCGGTGCGCTACTATCTGTACGACCGCCCGACCGGCGCGGCGAAGTTTCTGTTCACGAACCGCAAGGCACAGGAGGACTTGCCGCTGCAGAAGATGCACGCGCGCGTCCTCAAGTCGCGCGACGGGCTCGACCTGGTGTGCTACCTGACGCTGCCACCGGGCAGCGACCCGGACGGCACCGGCCGGCCCGCCCGGCCGGTGCCGCTGGTGCTCGACGTCCACGGCGGGCCGTGGGCGCGCGACAGCTGGGGGTTCGATGCGGTCCACCAGTTGCTGGCCAACCGCGGGTACGCGGTGCTGGGCGTCAACTTCCGCGGCTCGACTGGCTTCGGCAAGAAGTTCCTCAACGCCGGCAACCGCGAGTGGGCCCGCAACATGCACAACGACCTGCTCGACGCGGTGGACTGGGCCGTCAAGTTCAAGGTTGCCGACCCGAAGAAGGTGGCGATCATGGGCGGCAGCTACGGCGGCTACGCGACCCTGGTCGGGCTGACGTTCACGCCCGAGACGTTCGCGTGCGGGGTGGATATCGTCGGGCCGTCGAACCTGGTGACGCTGCTCAAGACGATCCCGCCGTACTGGGCGCCGGCGGTGCAGCTGTTCAAGGACCGGGTCGGCGACCACACGACCGAGGAGGGCAAGAAGCTGCTGGAGTCGCGCTCGCCGCTGACGTTCGTGGACAGGATCCGCCGGCCGCTGCTGATCGCCCAGGGAGCGAACGACCCGCGCGTCAAGCAGGCGGAGGCGGACCAGATCGTCAAGGCGATGCAGGATCGGAAGATCCCGGTGACCTACGTGCTGTTCCCCGATGAAGGTCACGGGTTCGCGCGGCCAGCGAACCGACTGGCTTTCAACGCAGTGATGGAGGCGTTCCTGGCACGGCACCTGGGCGGCCGGTACGAGCCGGTCGGGGCGGCGTTCGCCGGCTCGACCATCACGGTGCCGGCCGGCGCCGACGGGGTGCCCGGCCTGCCCGCGGCGCTGAAGGACCACCAGCCCGGGAAGGGAGCGAAGAAGTAGCCGTTGCGGCGAGAGGGGAGACGAGTGGGCCGACCCGGCCGGGTCGGCCCACTCGTCTGCCCTCCTTGGTGCTTGATGCTCAGGGGAGCCGGTCGGTGACGGGGATATGGGCGACCGCTTTCCCGGCGAGGCTGAGCGACACCTCATCCCCCCGCCAGGAATCATGTCGCTTGCCGTAGGCCGGGTTCGGGGTGGGGCCGGACGGATCGGTGAAGACTTCAATCCGGTCGTCGATCAGGTTGACAATCCAGTAACAGACCAGCCCGGCGCGAGCGTAGAGGCGTGCCTTGTCCTGCCGGTCGCGGGTGAGGGTGGAGTCGGCCACCTCGATGACGAGGGCCGTGTCATCCGCCCCCGGATGGCACCCGAGATGGGTGCGTGCGTTCCCGGCTACCACCGCGAGGTCAGGTTCCGGTTCGCTGTCGGGCGTGTTGAGTACCGACTGGATGCGAACCTTCCACCCATTCGGTAGTCGCGACCGGAGCGCTTCGGCCACTAATTCAATCGTTCCGTCGTGAGGCGGTTTGTGTCCCATCTTCGGTACAATCCACCCTTCCAGGAGTTCGACGTTATCGTCCTCCGTGATGATCCCCGCATCGATCATCCGGTGATACTCGTCCACCGTGAACTTGCGGATCGGATAGGGCGGCGTGGCGAAGCAGGGCTCCTGAGAGATGGTCGTCATCGGTCCCCTCCCGTCCTCGTCGTCAGGCAACTCCTGCCCATTATACTCGGCCCGGTCCCGGTCACCGCACCTCCAGGGTGAACACCGAGTGCCCCAGGGCGTTCTGCCGCGCGCCGAGGTGGAACGCCTTGCCGAAGACGGCCGACTTCACCCACCCGCCCTGCCTGCGCGTGGCGGAGTAGCCCCTGGCAGTGTGGCGGAGGATGTCGAACTTCAGCGACTCGGCCCGGGCGTCCACCAGCCAGTACTCGCGCACGCCCGCCTGCCAGTAGGTCTGTCGCAAGATCACCGTGTCCTTGTGGACCGACCCGGTGCTGACGACTTCCAGCACCATGTCGGGGCTGCCCTCCAACTCGACGTACCCCTCCTCCATGCCCTCGATCAGGCGCACGCGCCCTTCTTCCACCGCTTCGGCAGAGACGAAGATGCCGTCAGGATTGGTGGAGATGTCGGCCTTCTCGCTGCTGAAGCGAACGCCGTCGGGGAGGAAGAGCCCCGGCTGGCCCGCCTTGACCAGGCCCGTCAACACAAAGGCGATCTCATTTTTCACGCCAGCATGGGTGAAGATCTGCTCCTTGCTCATATCCACCCACACCTCTCCGTCGAGGTAACAGATCTCCCCTTGCTCGGGGAAGTCGTCGGCGTCCGCCCAGCGCCGGAACGACTCGAGATCCACCACCCAGGTGGGGACGCTCACGCGCTTGCTGCCATCGATAAACGTGACGAGGGTGACCACGGCTCCTCCGGCTCGTTCGGGGCGGGGCGTTCGGCTGCAGCGCAGTCCAGCGCGGGCGCGTCGGGGAAGTTGCGGGTGACGGTCGAGCGAGCCCTATTTCCCCTTGCCGACCGCGGCGCGCACCACCTCGCGCAGCCCGCGGTCGTCGATCCAGTCGGTAACTTCCACAGCTCGCAGCCAGCGGCGCTCCCGCGCCGCCCGCTCGGGCCACTCCTCGGCCGCCTCGGTCACGTCCATGACGAACACCGTTACGTGGCAGGTGCCGCCCCACTTCTCGTAGACGTAGCTGCCGACCGGCTCGCGGCTCAGCGTCCCGACCAGGCCGGCCTCCTCCCACGCCTCGACGAGCGCGCACTCTCCCGCCGTGTGCCCCGGGTCAATGATCCCTTTCGGGATCACCCAGCGCTTGCCGTTGTTCGACGTCACCAGACAGACCTCGCCGCCTCGCACCGGGATGGCGGCCGCCTGACGGATGTAGTGCTGGCCTGCGTCCATGACGGTTAGTGGTTAGTGGTTAGTGGTTAGTGGTTAGTGGTTAGTGGTTAGTGGACAGGGAAAACCTTCTTTCTTCCCTGCCCACTGTCCACTGTC
>JADLBT010000243.1 GCA_020847555.1 Gemmataceae bacterium | reverse complement strand
TGGCCAGGTGTTCGGCCGCCTCGGGCCACGCGGTCACGAGTGCCCGCGTCTCCTCGATGCCGGCAACGTGGACGATAAGGGGGTTGGTCGCTGGCCGGCCCTTGGCGGCGAAGATGCGGGCGACGGCAGCCGGGTCGAGGGCGTTCGCCCCCAGGCCGTAGACGGTTTCGGTGGGAAAGGTGACCAATCCGCCGCGGCGCAGCACCGCGGCGGCGCGGGCGATGGCGTGCGGGTCGGGGGCGTCCGGGCTGACGGAGAGGATCTCGGTAGTCATGGGGGGCGGGGTCAGCCGGGCGGGTTCGGTTCGATGCCGAAGTCGCGGATGGTGAAAATGGGCAGGAAATCGTAGCGCGGCGCGAGCAGATCCTGCGCTCCCTCCAGGCGGTCCACGATGCAGATGACCGCGACGACGCTCGCCCCCGCCAGCTCCACCTCGGTCACCGACCGCATTACCGACGCGGCCGTGGTGATCACGTCCTCCAGGATCGCGACGCGCCAGCCCGGCCGCAGGACGCCCTCGATACGCTCCCCGCTGCCGTGGTCCTTCGTCTGCTTGCGGACGAAGAACCCTTCCAGCGAACGGCCCTCCTGGTGATAGCGCTGGGCGACCGCGGCCGCCATCGGGATCGCCCCGACTTCCGGCCCGCCGACCGCCTGCAGGTCGAGGTCGCGCGTCATCTCCCAGAGGATCTCGCCAAGCAACCACAGCGCCTCGGAGTTGAGGATCGCCTTCTTGCTGTTGATGTAGTAACTGCTCTCCTTCCCCGACGCGAGCGTGAAGCGCCCGCGGGCGAAGGCCCGATCCGTGAACAGTTCCAGCAGGCGTGTGCGCGCCGCGTTCAACATGGCAACTCCCGTTCCGCCAGTTCGCTCCAGATGATCTCTTCCGGTTTCACCATCCCGCCCAGCCTACCCACGCGGACGCCGCGGCAAACGGCTTGCTCTCGCTTCAGGGCGTGGAATCGCTAGAATCCGCCGTCCCATGCGGTCGATGGTTAATATAGTCCCCTTCCCTCGCGAGGGTATCGAGAATGACCGATCCTCAGTCCGCCGTCAGGGACCGCCCGGCCGCCCCGCGCTCCTGGGCCATGCCGCTCGGCCTCCTCCTCGGGGTGCCCGCGGGCGTCGGTCTGCTGGTGCTGGTCCACGACGGCCCGCTTCAGGAAACGCTCGTCGCCCGCTACCTTTCGCACCCGGTCGAGTGGGCGGAGGTGGTCCTCTTCTGTGTCGCCCTGGTCGTTCTTGCCGTCAAGGCATGCGGCACCCTCGTCGAGCGGGCCGCGGGCCGGGCTGAGCCGCTGCCGCCGTGGGACGGCAGGCCGGCGCCGGTGAGCGCGGCCGGCCCGCTCCTCACCGGCCTCCGGGGTCTGAGCCGGCGAGTGCAGGGTACGTACCTGGTCCGCCGGGTCGCGGCCGTCCTCGATTTCGTCATCCGCCGCCGCTCGGCGAACGACCTCGACGACCAGCTGCGCACCCTGAGCGACAACGACGCGCTCGCCCTGGACAACAGCTACTCGCTGCTGCGGTTCATCACCTGGGCGATCCCGATCCTGGGGTTCCTCGGCACCGTGGTCGGCATCACCGACGCCATCGCCGGCGTGACGCCCGAGACGCTGGAACAATCCCTCAGCCAGGTCACCGACGGTCTGGCGACCGCGTTCGACACGACCGCCCTCGCCCTCGCACTGACGATGGTGCTGATGTTCGTGACGTCGCTGACGGAGCGACTCGAACAGGGCGCCGTCGCGGAGGCCGATCAGTACGCCGACGCCCACCTCGCGCACCGCTTCGAGCGCGCCGGCCCGGACGGCGGCGCGTTCGTCGAAACCGTCCGCCACGGCACGGACACCCTGATCCACGCCACCGAGGAACTGGTACAGCGCCAGGCGGAGGTGTGGGCGCAGGCTCTCGGCGAGGTCGAACGGCGGGCCGCTGCGGCGGGACAGCGGCAGCAGGAACTGCTCACCGGCGCCCTCGAGGCCGCCCTCGCCCATACCCTGGAGTCGCATCAGCGGCGCCTGATGGAACTGGAACGGCAGGCGCTGGAGCGGCACGGCAGCATCCTCGAGGCGCTGGCCGGGCTGGCGGCGCACGTGCGCGAGGCGAGCGCCGAGCAGCAGGCGGCGCTGGCCCGCGTGGCGGACGGCCTCGCGGGCCAGGCGCAGGCGCTGGCGCAGCTCCAGCAGGGTGAGGCCCAGCTGGTGCGGTTGCAGGAGTCGCTGCAGCGGAACCTGGATGCGGTCGTCCGGGCCGGCGCCTTCGAGGACGCGCTCCACAGCCTGACCGCGGCCGTCCACCTGCTCACGGCCCGCGCCGCTGCGCCCGCCGCCCGCCTCGCCGTCCGGCCGGAGGCCGCATGAAACGGCGCCGCCAGCCGCTGCAAGTCTCGACGTTCCCCTTCCTGGCGGTGCTGCTCGCCGCGATGGGGTCGTTGATTCTGTTGCTGCTGGTGTTCGATCGTCAGGCCAAGGTGGTCGCCCGCAAGAAGGCGCTCCTCGCCGCCGCCCAGGCGTCCGAGGAGCACCGGCAGCGCGCGGCCGCCCGGCAGGCGGAACTGGAGCGCCGCCGCCTGGAGCTGGAGCAGTTTCTCGCCCGCCAACGCGACGAGGCGGCCGCCGAGCTGCGTACCGCGCGGGGCAAGCTCGATACCGCGACGCGCAATCTCGGCGCCGAGGCCGCACGTCAGCGCGAGCTGCACCAGCGCGTCGCCGACCTGCGCGCCGCCCTGCTTCTGCTGGAGAAGGACGCGAAGGCCCACCAGGAGAAGGCGGGCGCGACGGCACGCGCCGACAAGCAGGCGCTCGCCGCGCTGGCCCGCGAGGCCGGCGAGCTGGAGCGTCTGGAGCGCACGTTGAAGGATCTGCGCGAAGCCCGGCGGCGGCAGCGGGAGACGTGGTCGCTCGTCCCGTACCGGGGCAAGCGCGGCGACTCGCGCCGCCCGCTCTACCTCGAATGCACCGCCACCGGCGTCATCTTCCACCCGGACAGGTTGCACCTCGAAGGGCCGCAGTTTAGCCTGCCTGCCGTGCGGGCGGAGGTCCAGCAGCGCATGGAACGGCAGCGCCACGACGTCGCCTCCGCGAAGGAAATGGGCGGGGGCGGCCACGACAGGGCCGCCTATCTGCTCATGCTGGTGCGTCCGGACGGCATCGCGAACTACTACCGCACGATGACCGCTCTCACCGGCGTGAAGGTCGATTTCGGGTACGAGTTCATCGACGCCGAATGGATTCTCGACTTCCCGGACGACAATAGCGAACGCACTCAGCCGTGGATGGTCGCCCAGCCGGGCGGCAACGCCAGCAGGGCCGGACCGGGCACCGGGAGCGGGACCGGCGGGGGATTGCGGGACCGGGGCACGCCAGGTGCCCCCAACGCAGGGGGACATGGGGCGACAGCGCGCGGTGGCGGCGCGAATGGCCTGCCTCTGCCGCGCGGCGTGGGGCAGGGACCGGGTGTGGGCGGTCCCTTGCCGGGAGAGGCCGCGGCACGCCCTGGCGCTCGGGGAGGGACAGAGAGCGGTCAGGGTGGCGCGGGCGCTGGTACATCATCGGCGGGAGTCGCCTCTCCGGGTGGCCCTGCCGGCGGGCTGCTCCGACCGGGTGGGGCCGCGAACGGCGGCGCTGGAGCAGGAGGGATGGCGGGGCCGCTGGCCCAGGGCGCAGCCGGCGCAGAGAAGGGCGGGACGGGCAACCGCGGCCCGAGCGGGGCAGTTGGCACACAGGGAGGTGAGTGCGGCACAGCGGGCGGCGTGCCCTTGCCGGGAGTTGGCGGCAGTGTGGGGAAGACCGGAACGGCGGCGGGCCTGGTGTGGCGACCCGGGGCCGGAGGTGGTGCGAGCGCGGACGCCGGTACGGCACCTGGTGTGAGCGGGCTGCCCGGTTCGGGCGCGGTCGGAGAAGGGCCGGCTCAGGTGGGACCGCCGCCGATCCTGCGGCCGCTGCTGCCCGAGTTTCGACCGGGAGCAAGGACGAGCGCTGGCGTGACGAACCCTGGCGCTGGCCAGCGCGACAGCGCTGCGAAGGAGCAGCCACGAGCGCCGGATGCGGCCGGTCCGCCGGGTGCGTCAGCTGACGGGCAGGGTCGTGCGGCGCCAGGCAAGCCAGGCGGCGCGGAGGACGTGCGCCCACGCGGACCGGCGCCGGCCGCGGACCGGGAACCGGACCCCAACGCTCGACCGCTGCCGCGCCTGCTCCAGGCGCCTCCGGGTGAAGGCGGGGGGCAGTCGGCACCGCCCGCACTCGGCGGGACCGCGACCGGCATCCGCCGCCCGCCCCTGCCGCCACTGAGCCGGGTGCTCGGGAATCGCGACTGGATGATCCTCATCGAGTGCCGCGCGAACGAGGTGATCGTCAAGCCGTGGGGCTACCGCTTCCCGGTCGCGGCCGGCGCGCCGCATGCCGGCGAGCACCCGCTGGTGCAGAAGGTGCGCGAGCTGATCGCGCGCCGTCAGGCGACGGTGCGCGCCGGCGAGGCGCCGTACCGGCCGCTGCTGCGCTTCCAGGTCCGGCCGGACGGGCTGCGGTCCTATTACTTCGCCTACCCGCTGCTGGACGCGCTGCGCATTCCGATGTCGCGCGAGAACCTTGAGGATCTGCCGAGGTGAGGGGCCATGTACCGACGCCGACTCCGGCGCCCGCGCGAGGTCGCGTTCGGGCTCGACAGCTTCCTTGACGTCGTCGCCAACGTGGTCGGGATCATCATCCGGCTGATCCTGGTCGCCTGGGTAGGCGCCCGTTCGTACCGGGCGCTCACCGACGTCCCTGTCCCCCCGCCCGAGGTTCCGTCGGCCGCCCACAAGGAGCCGGCCTCCCTCGAACCCGAACTTGCCCGCCATCGCCGGGAGCTGGAGCAGACCCGGGAGCGGCTGCTGGAGCAGCTGCGCCGCCTGCAGGCGCTTCGCACCGACAATGGGAAGACAGGTGGCGAGGTCGTGCTGCTCTCCGGACGCCGCGCGGAACTGGAGCGCGAGCGGAACGCCCTCGAACGAACCCTGAAGGACCGACAACAATCGGCGGCGGCGGTGACGCGCTCCCTGGCCGCGCTGGACGAGCGGCGCAGGCGCCTCGACGAGGAAATTCGGGCGCTGGAGAAGGAGCCGTCGAAAAAGGTGCTGCGCTACCGCACGCCGGTGAGCCGGCCGGTCCATTCGGAGGAGCTGCACTTCGAGTGTCGGGCCGGACGTGTCACCTTCATCGACGTGTCGGCGTTCCTGGCGGAAGTCAAGGGCGGTCTGCAGGACCGCGCCAGGGAGCTACGGTCGCGCTGGAAGGTGGAGGCGGAAACCAGCTCCATCGGGCCGTTCCGCCTGCGCTATCTCGTCGAGCGTCAGCGCGGCATCCTGGACGGACTCGGCGGCCTGCCGGACCCGGACGGGTCGTTTCGCTGCTCCGTGACTGCCTGGGTGGTCGAGCCGCTCGCCGATCCGCGCGGCGAGCCGGCGGCGGCGGCGCTCGCGTCGGGGTCGGCGTTCCGGCAGGTCGTGGACGGGCTCCTTCCCGAGCAGGCGGTGGTCACATTCTGGGTCTACGAGGACAGCTTTCCTCTCTATCGCAGCCTGCGCGACTACCTGTACGAGCGCGGCGTCGAGGTGGCCGGGCGGCCGTTGCCCGCAGATCACCCGATCGCGTCGTCCCGGCAGGGGACCGTGTCGCGCGGGCAGTAGGGCTCCGCGTGTGGTGGGCCAGTCCCGGGAGGGGCGCCGCCACCGGACGGACACGGCGATCCTCGAACTTCCGTGCGATCCGCAGGGGCGGCACAGCCTCTCTCCGCTGCCGTAATCGCCCCCCGACGTTTGCCGCGCGGGCGCCTTTTCCTCAAGTTCTCTGGGATCCTGGCGTACAGCATTTATAATTTGGTGTACGCTCTGGAAGGCGCCGCGAGGGACGTGGTGTCCCAGGCGCCGAATCCCGGGAGATGGCACCATGACCTCGACCACTGCGGCGCCGCACGCCGTCCCCGACGCCCTGGTCTTCGGCAACCCACAGCTCCAGACCGACGGGGATCTGCTCGGCCTTGCGTTTGCCCGCGACGGGTCGCTCTGGTCCGTCGAGGAGCCCGGAGTCATCCGCCGCTGGAACTCCACCACCGGCCAGGAGCTGAGCTGGTACTCGCCGAGCGACCTGGAAGACCTCTGGTGCTTCAGCCCCGATGCGCGTGTCATCGCCTCCGCCAGCGACGATCTTTCCATCTGGGATACCGCGTCCGGGATCCTGCTGAGCGCCGTCCCCCAGCCCGACTGGGTCACCGCCCTGGGGTTCGCGCCCGATTCCGGGTTCCTCGCCACCGGCCACGATGACGGCGTGGTGCGCTACTGGGACGCGGCCGGGCACCAGCTCCAGCGTGAGTTCCGTGGCCACAAGCGCCCGGTTCGCGCGGTTGCCGTCAGCCCCGACGGGACGATCCTGGCGTCCGCCGGTGAGGACAAGATCATTGCCCTGTGGGATCTCACGGCCGGCAAGCTCGCCGGCACCCTGCTCGGACACACCGACCGCATCCCGGCCCTGGCCTGGCATCCGGACGGCCGCCACCTCGTCTCGGCCGGGTGGGACACCACCGCCCGCATCTGGGACACCCTGACGCGCGAGCCGGTCATCCTGCTCAACAGCCACGCCGCCCAGGTGACCGCTCTCGCCCTGTCGGCCGACGGCACCCTGCTCGCCTGCGCCGACTCCGACAACGCCGTCCACGTCTGGGACTTCGCGACGCGCAGGACGCTTCATGTGCTGCGCGGCACGGCCCGGGAGATCCGCTGCCTCGCGTTCAGTCCCGACAACAAGCGCCTCACCTTCGGCGGCGGCGATCGGACGATCCACCTGTGGGATCCGACCGCTGGCCAACCCCTCTCCAGTCAGAGCGTTCGGGCGCGCTCCCGGACCCGGCTGGCCCTCAGCCCGGACGGCAGGCGGCTGGCGGCCAACGGTGGCGGTTCGGCCCCGGCCATCTGGGATGTCGCCACGCGGCAGGTGGTTGTCCCGCTCGAAACGACGGCTTCGGTTCACACGGTCGCGTGGTCGCCCGACGGAGCCCGGGTCGCCGGTGGCACGGACAGGGCGGTGAGCCTGTGGGACGCGCAAACCGGCAAGATCCAGGCGCAGCTGGAAGGGCAAGACGAGCCAACCACCGTGGTCGCGTTCTCCCCTGATGGTTCGACCCTGGCGTCGGCGAGTTCCTCCGGTCTGCCGGTCTGGATCTGGGACGTGGCCCGCGGAGAGCCGGTCCTGCTCATCCCGGACCCGCTGGACGGCTGTATCGTCGAGGCGCTGGCCTTCCACCCGACGCGGCGCGTCCTGGCCGTCGGCGGTATCGACTGGCTCGCCACCGGCGGTTCTGACGGCGCCGTCGCCCTGTGGGATCTGGACCAGCGGGCGGAGATCGCCACCTTTGCTGGTGGCGTGACGGCGGTGGCGTGGCACCCGGACGGCAAGCGCCTGGCGACCGCCTCGCTCCAGCGCTCGCTCGATGTGTGGGACGTCGCCACCCAGGACGTGATCGCCGAACTGGTGGGTCACGACGAGGTGCCGCGCTGCGTGGCGTACAGCCCGGACGGCAAGCTGCTCGTTTCCGGCGGCGACGACCGCACGGTACGGTTGTGGGATGCAACGACCGGCGACGAGTTGGCGGTTCGCGAGCTGGACACGCAGGTGCAGGCACTGGCCTTCTCGCCGGATGGCCGCTACCTGTTCACGGGCAACGGCAACACGACCTGCTACCGATTCGAGGTGCGTCTGCTGCTGAGCGGTGGGATGGTTTGAGGGGATCTTTCGGCTCCGAAAGCGCCGCGAGCCGCGGCGGGGTTCGTGATGTGAACTCCGTCGCGGCTCGCGGCGCTTCCGGCCCATTCAGACCGTCATGGGGTGACGGAGTACGGGAGTGCGTAAGAGGAGTAGGGGTTCGTGGGATAGGTGTACGGCGTCGCCACCTGCGGGTACTGAGCCGAATACCCCCCGTATGGACCATAGGGGTACGTCGGGGCATACACCGTGCCCGGGTAGACCGGCGGAATGCGGTGCCGGTAGTAGGGTGACTGGAACACCGGGCCGGTGTTGACCACCTGCGGGTACGGGTTGTAGCCGAACAGGTAGGGCGGAACCCGCCGGTAAACCCGGGCCGCGAGCGTGGTGTTGTGCGCCCACTGCCGGATGGCGGATTGCTGCAGCTGCGTCGGCACGAACGGCTGGTACATACTCTGCACCGAGGGGAACGCACGAACAGGCGGCCCGCTGCGGAACTGTGCCTGCGCCCCGGTCGCCAGGAAGGCCACGCCGGCAACAGCGAGGAGGGCGACGAGTGCGAAGCGGCGGGTGTAAGTTACCATGATTGCTTCTCCCGTGAGCTGTTTTATTCCGATAAGGGTGATTACCTTCGTCGTATCACTCTGTTAACCTGCAAACGCCGTGCCTGGGTCGGTTTCTGCCTCGTTCATTCGTTCCAACTTCTTTGAATTGATCAACTTGCCGCGTTCACCTTGTCGCCCTGAGATGCGCCTTCACGATCTGCTGCCGGTGGATTGTTGCAGGATCGCACATCTCGGCGGTGGAATAGCGCCCTCAGCAACGGAACGCACCCAGGCGCTGAACTTGCGCCGAATCCGGCTGTCGGGACAACCGACCTGGGGCGTCATCGGCCTGGTAAAGCCTACGGACGGCGTCCCGTGAGCCAGGTTCCCAGCGCTTCCCCCACGGGATGCCACCCGTGGGCTTGCCGGAGGCCATTGCCCCTTCACTGACCGTGACCCCATGACCCTCCGGGGGATCCACGGCGGAATGGCCTTGTCGCGTCGTGTGGGGCGCGCGACAATCGGTGGCCGTGGTCGGTGGGCGGCGAGCCTCCTGCGGGTTCCGAACTGCCCGGCGACGGTCGGGGGAAAGGAGGCGCTCGTGACATTCTGTTTCGGAACCGTCCTCGCGTTGCTCTGCGCCACCGCCGGCCCGCCGGAGACCGACCTGCGCGCCGGAGCGGCCAGGGTGGACATCACGCCGCCGGTCGGCTTTCCAATGTGGGGGTACGCCGCCCGTCGCGACCGGCCGAGCAAGGGCGTGATCGACCCGCTGTACGCCCGCTGCGTCGTACTGGCCGCAGGGAAGGAGCGCCTGGCGATTGTCAGCCTCGACCTCGGCCGCGCCCCGACGCGCCAGTCCACCGCGACGATTCGCCAGCGCGTGAAGGCGTCGGCCGGCATCGACCACCTGTTCCTCGTCGCCTCACACACCCATCACGGGCCGGTGATCGAGCTGGACACCTGGCCGAAGCCGGAGACTTCATACGTTCGCAGCCTGGAGGCGAAGATTGTCGGCGTCATCCAGGCAGCGGCGAAGGGGCTGCGGCCGGCGCGTCTGGGCGTGGCCGCGCGGGAGATCGGACTAAACCGCAACCGGCACTCGCGCCGGGAAGAGAAGCCGATCGATCGCGAACTGGTGGTGCTGCGTGTCGAGGACGGGGCGGGCAAGCCGGTCGCCCACCTGGTCAACTTCGCCGCCCACCCGACCATGCAGGACACGAAGCGGTTCGAGTTTTCGGCCGACTTCCCCGGAGCGATGGCGGCACTCGTGGAGAAGGAGACGGGCGCGCCCTGCCTGTTCTTGCAGGGGGCGAGCGGCGACCTGTCGGCCAACCCGGGCAAGGAGGGCGGGCCGAAGAACTTCGGCAAGGCCCTGGGCCGGCAGGTGCTGGGACTGGCCGGGACGGTGCAGTGCGACCTGGGCAAGGAGATGACGCTCCAGGTTCGCACCGAGGAGTTCCGGTTCGGTCAGCGGGTGGACCTCGGCAACCCGCTGATCAAGGCCGCGTTCTCGGCCGCCTTCTTCCCCGCCCTGATCGAGTTCTACGAGCGGGAGTACCGCGAGGGCATCCGCCCGCACCTCACCGTCGCGCTGCTCGGCGGGCGCATCGGGCTGGTGGGTGTGTCGGGCGAGTTTTTTTGCGGCCACGCCCTGAGCCTCAAGCGGCGCGCGCGGCTCGACCACGTACTGTTTCTGGGCTATTGCAACGACTATCACCAGTACTTCCCGACGATCGAGGCGGCGGCGGAAGGTGGGTATGGCGCCGACGCGCAGGTGTCGCCGGTCGAGGCCGGGGCCGGCGAACGCATCATCGACCGGGCGCTGATCCACCTGTATCAGCTGCGCGGGAAGATCAAGGATCTGCAACTGGGGAAATGACAGGCAGCGGGAAGAAGGAAAGCCCACGGGTCGCGACCCGTGGGCTTTGTTATGCTGGGCGGGGTTTCACTTCTTGAGGATCTGCGGCAGCGACTTCATTACCTCGGCGATGCGCGCGTCGTTCAACTCGCCGGCGCGGAAGGCGAAGTTGGCCACCACGCGCTGGCGTACCGACAGGAGCACCGTCACGTCCGCTTCCCGCGCCAGCCGGTAGCTCGGCGGCCCCACCGGATCCTCGAACACCGCCACCGGCACGTTGCCAACCGCGTGCTGTCTGGCCCATCTGACCACCTGGGGATCGATGGCGGTGTGGTCGTCGGCCAGGATCGTCACCCAGGCGCGCAGGTCGGCCGCCTTGTGGTCGGTCACCGCCCGGTCGATCCGGTTCACGAGCTTGCCGAGCGGGTCGCTCATCTGGCGGGCGAAGACGAGTACGGCCGGCCGGTCCTCGGTCTCGCAGACGAAGCAGTGCAGCTGCCCCCGCTGCGGGCCGACGCTCACCAGCGCCGAGTACGGACCGGGCCGCAGACCGGGCGTCAGGCCGGAACGCACCGGAGCCTGAGCCGAAGTTCCACTAACAACGGCGCCGAGCAGCGCCGCAACGGCGAATGCGTGTCGCGAATGGGTCACGCGCGTACCTCCACAATCTCGTTGGGCCTCAGGGGGTTTTGGGAGCGAGGGAACTGGTTGTCGTCGTCTGTCCGCGCAGGGCGACCAGCTCGGCCTGCAAGACGCTCGGCGCGGCGCGCCGCCAGCAGCGCTGGGCCAGCGCCGCGTAGCGCGCCGCCTCCTCGGTGCGGCCCAGGCGCTCGCACAGCACCTGCAGCCCCAGCGCCGCCCGGGCACAGCCGGTATCGTGCGCCAGCGCCTCCAGGAACGCTTCCTCCGCCACGTCGAGCCGGTTGGCCCACAGGGCCGCGACCCCCCACGCTTCCATGTAGTAGGCGCCGTTCCCCCAGGCATGGTGCTGGTAGTCGTTCTTGGTCCTGTCCACCGCCTTCGCGAGCAGTTTCAGCCCGCCGTCGGCCGCGCCCTGCTGGCACATGAGCAGCCCCTGCGTCTCCCACAGCTGGCGTTCGAGGAGCTTGTCCGCGGGCTTGTTCGATCGCTTCGTTTGGTAGGCGTGCTGGAGCACCGCCACCTCCGGCGCCGCCCGGTCCGGCTCCCGCCTGCGCAGGTATACCAGGGCGGTCAGGTAGCTCGCGGTCACCTTGTCGCTGCGGCGGTAGCCGGCCGCGATCTTCAGCGCCTCGTCCCACTCGCGCGCTCCGAGGTGCAGGTGGAACCAGAGTTGCTTGTGCTGGATCTTGTAGCCCTCGCACTCCTTCTTCAGCCGCCGCGCCTCCTCCCACCGGCCGTCGTGGATCAGCGACCGCATCAGCGTTTCGAGGTGGTGGGAGAACTGCCAGTCCTGTTTGGGCGAGACGTTCATCACCCGATGGTATTCCTTCTGCAGCTCGATCGCCCGGGAGGACCAGTCGGTCGTCCTGTTCCACCGACCGATGCGCGTCCCGAGGTGAGCCTGCATGTGGAAGGCGTGCGGGATGCCCGGAGACGACTCCATGTACTTCTCGGCATACGGCCACCCCAGGGCCGGCCGGCGGAAGTTCTCGTAGAAGTGGACCAGTTCGTGGTTGGCGCCCGGGTGGAGCGGGTTGATGCGCAGCAGCGCCTTGTAGAATGGGACCGACGACACCTGTCCGCCGAACAGCTTCGAGTCACCGGCCAGCTGAGCGCGGGCGTACCAGCCCTCCTCGTCGTCCTCGTACAGCGCCAGCAGCGTGTCGAGCGTCTTGATGGCGGCCCGCTTGCGCGCGTCAACGTCGCCAACGCCCGGCATCATCCCCTTCTCCTCGAGCCGGGCGGTGATCAGCAGGCGCTCGCGGTCGCTGACGCGCGGCAGCAGATCCTTCGCCTGCTTGAGCGCCTCGTTGTGGGTGCTCTTGCTGTAGCGCTCCAGCGCCCGGCTCAGCGCCCACCAGGCGGTGGCGCAGCTCGGGTCGTGGCGGACCGCCGTCTCGAACGACCGGGCGGCCTCCATCCAGACATAAGAGTAGAAGTACCCGAGCCCCTGGTCGAAGAACGCCTGGCACTGGGGCGAGGAGGTCGTGATGCGGTACTTCACCACACAGAGGTTGGGGATGAGCTGCGACGGCGGAAGGCCGCACATCGGCAACCTGTCCCCCTTCGTCCCGACCGCCTTGGAGCCCTTCTTCGGTGCCGGACCGTCGGCCCACCACGGCCAGGTGAACTGCGCCCGGGACGCAGGGGCGAGCCAGAGCCAGGCCCTGTCCCGATCGACCTTGCCGGCGGGAGGTTGCTGGGCTGCGGCGGGGAGGGGCAGCAGGAGGAGGGCAGGCAGGAGGAGGCAGCGGTGCATGGTTCGCAATCCTTCGGCGGGAGGGTAGTGCGGAACTACCCTGATCATTGTGCGAGGCGAGCGCGCCGGACGCCAGGGAAATCCCGCCAACGAGGCGATTTCGCGGATCGACTTTCGGGGCGCCGGCGACGCCCCTTCCCTGGAGTGGGAAGTGAGGAGTGAAGGCGTTAAAGCCCACGGGGCGTGACCTGTGGGCTTTACCTCCCTTTTCCTGTCCCCTTTCCTCACGGGGAAGGGGGCAGGAGGTTAGGTTCTTCCGCTGGCGCTCTGCTCGATCAGATCCAGCAACGCGGCCCGGCGGAGGGGGCCGTCGCCAACCAGCACCCACGCCTCGCCCTTGAGGGCGTCGCTGCGGACCGCACGCAGGCGTTCGATCAGCCGGGCAGGGGCTCGCACCACCAGCCGGGCTCCCTCCGGTTCGATGATACAGGCGCTCACCTCTCCCTCGGGCAGGTCGCGGGGACGGCACCACTGCGCCCACGCCTGGCGCCACGCCTCTGATGCCGGCCCGGCCGTCAGCTCCGGGAACAGCTCGTGCCAGCTTTGGCGGACCACGAAGGCCGGCTCGCTCGTTTGCAGCGACCAGCCGTCCTGGCGCGCCGCGAAGCCAAGCAGCCGCCCCTCCCGTTCGTCCGTGATGGGCACGAGGGCCGCCGCCAGGTACTCTGGGCGGGCGACGATGATGTGGCGCCACGCCGCCGCCGGATCCGCCGGGATCCCTGGAACAGCGCGCACGTCGGCGGGGAAGCCGTAGCGCTCCTTCCACTCCTGCGGCCGCGCCACGCATGCTTCAAGGGTGCTGATGTCGAACGGGGGGCCGGACTCCGTCGCCGGCTCGGGCGCCCCGCTGTGGCTGTTGAGGTTGAGGTAGTGGGGGGCGTCCCCGGGCCGGCGCGGCTCGACGAAATGGAAGCCGCGCCGCTCCTGGGTGGTCTGGACGTACTCGCCCCGCTCCAGGGCTTCCTGCCCCTCCCGGGTGAGGAGCCAGCCGCCCTCGCCGTGTGTGACGACGAGTCGTTCCGCCTCAAGAGAGCGCAGTACCTGGCGCAGCAGCGGTCGGCCAACGTGGAACCGTCCGTCGAGGTGGGTGAGGTGCTCCTCGGCGGACGGAGCCGGTTTGCCCGGCACTCCCTGGGAAACGGCCTGAAGGACGAACAGGCGGAAGCGGTCAACAGGGTAAGGATGGGCGAGATCGACGAGCGTCTCGACCCGGTGCAGCGCCAGGTGGCCGACCCAGACCGCCTCGGGATGGTACGGGGCGAGCTGCCGCCACCACCCCGCCAGGGCGCGGCTCCCGGGGAACGCCAGAGAGGCGCTCATGCCATGCCGCCTTCACTCAGTCGGAACGCTCGCCCCAGTCGCCCTCTGCCGTGGAGATACTGGAGCAGGTGCTCGAGCACCTGCGCCTCGCGGGCGGCCGCGGCCTCGTCAAGGTGATCCAGCACGCCCTCCCACTGGGCGCGGCGGGCGAGCGTCCCGGGATCGCCGAACAGGATGAGCCGGATCCTGGCTCGCGTCAGGGCCAGCCCCAGCAGCGCGGGATCCTCACCGAACGACACGGCCCGGTGACTGTGGCTGCGCGTGAGGCTGACGAGCACGATGGGAAACTCGCGCTGCCGCAACGCGCCCGGGACGTCAACCATCACGGGCAGGCCGGTCAGGGCCGGGGATCGGCTCACCAGCAGCCGGATCAGGACGGCCTGGGCAGGGTAAAGCGCGATGACGGCGACGGTGGGCGCGTCGGCGCGGCGCAGCGCCGGGTCGGCGGCCAGTTCCTCCAGCTTGCGCACGACCGCCACCGCTTCGAGGTAGTTCACCAGCCCGCGCGGCGGCAGGTTGGCCCGCAGTTCGTTCGGCAGCCGATCGCCGTGCCGGGCCACAGCGAGATCCTGTTCGAGGCCAGCGCCGGCCTTCGGAAGCGGAGCGGTCGCCGTGCCGCGGGTGGCGGCGCCCGTCCTGCCGCGCCGTCGGTCCGCCTCCCCCCGGCTGACCGGGTCGCGCCGGGCCGGCACGGGAGGGACCATCACGAACTCCAGCGCCGGGCCGTCGGCGGCGCCCGCGCCGCGGGGGACCGCGGAAGAAGTGCGGTAGTCGCCGGGGAACAGCAGGTCGGCCACCACACCGGCCAGGGCAGGCTGCATCCGGTGCGGAACCTCAAGCCGAACTGTCCGGCCGCGATCGCACAGATTGAGTCGGGCGCGAACCCACTCCGCGGCCCGGACGCGGTCCCAGCCGGCGGCGCGCTCGAACTCCAGCCGACAGGTGCGCGGCACGCGCCCGTCGCCGGCAGCCTCGATCCGCTCACGGACCCCGTCCTCCAGGGACACGACGTTGTCAGCGGCCGGCATGTCCTCCGCCAGCCACAGGGCCACACCTTCGGCGCCCTCGGTCCAGCGCAGGCTGCGCGCCGCGGCCAGGACGGGCAACTCCTGCAGTTCCTGGTAGATGTACTCCTTGGCCCGGGCGACCGGCATCGACGGCGGGAAGACGACCTCGGCGAGGAGCGGGCGGACGCGCGGCGACGCGAGGATCCGCAACTCGATCTCGGGGAAGTCGGCGACGCGCTCGCTCTCCAGCCACTGCCGCTGCTCCGGCGCCAGCTGACGGAGCCGGCAGCACAGTCGGTCGCCCTCGCGGACCCAGGCGTAGGGCAGGCTGGCCGGGTCGGCGTGCAGGGTCTGCCAGAGGCGGTGGAACGGGGACAAGCGCTGGTGCAGGATGGGCGGCCGGGCGAGCGGCGGGCGGCGTCCCTGTTTTTCCCGCTGCGGACCGGCCCCTCCGCGTTCGTCGGCGCCCGGAGAGCGGTCCTGGAGCCCCGGCTCGCCGACCAGCACCCACCGCTGGGCGCGGCGGGCGAGCCTGAGCAGTTCCGCCTCGGTGACCCGTTCGGCCTCATCCACGATCAGCAGGTCAAACTGTCCACCGCTGGCGGAGGCGTCGCCGAAGTGTTCGTCCGTCGGCAGGCCCGCGACGGTGGCGGCGACCAGGTTCGCGAACCCGGGCAGGCGCCCGGACAGATTGTCGGCCGATTCCTCCAGGTACGCGGCCCACTGGCGGGCGAACGTGCAGCGCCGCTCGTCCTCCTGCTGCTGATCGCGCCAGGCCGCGCGGGCGGCCATGACCGCTTCCGGGGTGGCGTCGGTCGGGCGGACCGCTTCCACCTCGATGACTGCGCAGGCGTCTGACCACTCCTTCAGGAGGTCGGCGCGTCGTGCGTCCAGGGCAACGAGCCGGGCGTCGAGGTCAGCGCGGCGGCGGGCCGTCTCCTCGTCCAGGAGCATCTGCCGCTGCTTGCGCGCGTCCTCCTCGGCGGCGAGTTGTTCTCGGGTGAGAGCCTCGGCCTGCTGCTGCAGGTCGGCGAGGGCGAAGTGGGCGCCTTTGCGGACCGCCTGCAGCTCGGCCACGCGCCCGGGGACGTCGCCAAAGGTCGCGCGCCACCAGCGTGGGGTCCACCAGCGGTGTTCCTGCTTTGCCTGGGCGAGCGGTTCGATCGCCTCGATCTGTTCGGTCAGAGCGGCGATTTCCCGGCGGCGCTCTTCCTGCTCCCGGCTCAATCCGGCCCGCGCCTCCTCGACGCGCGCCAGGATCTCCCGGCAGGCAGCGGCCACACGAGCAAGCGCGCCCGACAGCGCCCCGACGTTGCTCCCCTCGGCGGGAGCCTGCGCGTCGTCCCGGTGGGCCTCCTGCTCCACCTCGGCGGCGGTTTCGTGGTGTCGTTGCTCGAGGGCAGCCACCTCCTCGGTCAGCCGGCCGTGGTCGCGGGCCAGATCGACCAGCCGCGGCCAGCTGGCCTCTTCCTTGCGAAGGTGCTGGCAGCGCCGCTCGGCGCGGTCGCGGGCGCGGACGGCCTCGGCGAGGGCGTGTTCGCGGAGTGCCCGCACGC
>JADLBT010000242.1 GCA_020847555.1 Gemmataceae bacterium | reverse complement strand
TCGATGGGGCGGTCGCGTTCCTGCGGGAGCGGGGGTACGCGCGGATCGGCGTGATGGGCCACAGCTACGGTGCGGCGACGAGCGGCTACTACGCCGCCACCCATCCCGAGACGGCGGTCGCGGTCCTGCTCTCCTGCTCCCGGGGCGGGCCGGACATGCTGCGCAAGCAGTCCGCGGCCGGGCGGATGGCGATGGATCGGCACGACGAGTTCGAATCAAGGGCGCGCCAGTTGGTGGCAGAGGGCAAGGGCGACCAGCTCATGTTCGCGCCGGGCTGGTGGCACGTCATCACGGCGTACAGCTTCCTGAACCAGGGCCTGCCAAAGCTGCTCGAGTATGCGCCGAAGATCGCCTGTCCCTTGCTGGCGCCGCGGGGCGAGCGTGAAGACCCGGAGGGCGTGCCGGAGAAGCGGACCGCCGAGCTGGCCGGCGGACGGGCGCGCTCCGTGGTCATTCCCGGGGCGGATCATTTCTACGGCGGACAGGAGCACCTGGTGGCTGAGGCGGTGATCGACTTCCTGCGCTGGGCGGAGCGATAAGCGCCCCGGCGCGACACGCCCGACCCGCGCTTTCGACCAACGCTCTCCGAGTGAAGCAAAGGATGGCAGACATGACAGCACAGCAGACGACAACCGGCTCCGATCGACGGGTGGAGGATCCGCTGGAACACTTGCTGGACTTCGTCGGCCGGACGACGTACGACGACCTGCCAATGGCGGTGCGGTCGCAGGCCGTGCGGGTTGCGCGCGACACCGTCGGCGTGATCCTCGGCGGGAGCCTGGAGCCGGAGCCGCGCAAGCTGGGCGAGCGGCTGCGCGGCGCGGACGGGAGCGGCGAAGCGACCATTCTCGGGCCGGGCTTTCCCCGGACCTCGGCGCCTCTGGCGGCGCTGGTCAACGGCACAGCCGGCACCTTCCTGGAACTGGACGAGTACCACCGGCCGCGCGGGCACGCCGCGGTCCACGTGCTGCCGGCGGTCCTGGCGCTGGGCGAGCGGCTGCACATCCCTGGCACGCGGATCGTCGAGGCGCTGGTACTAGGCTACGAGGTCGGCGCCCGAGCGTGCCGTGCCTGCAGTCTGCGCCCGGCCGTTCACGATCACGGTCACCTCGGCACGCTCGGGGCCGTGGTGGGCTGCGGCAAGCTGCTGGGCTTCGGCCCGGCAGACCTTCGGCAGGCGGTCCAGGTCGCCTCGTGTCTGGGCCTGGCCTCGCCCTGGCGGACGGCCGTGGCCGGAGCGACGGTGCGCAACATGTTCGCCGGCGTCGGCAGCCAGATCGGCATGCTGGCCGCCGAGGCAACGGCCAGCGGCTTCACCGGGCTCCCGGACGGGATCGAGGTAGTCTTCGACTCGATCCTGGGCGAGTCCTTCAATGCGGATCAGCTCGTGGACGGGCTGGGAGCCGAATACGAGATCGCCACGAGCTGCTTCAAGTTCAACGCTTGCTGCGCGAGCACCCATCCCGCCGTCGAGGCGACGCTCGACCTGCTCCGGCGGCACGCCCCGCGGCCCGAGGACGTCGTCGCGGTGCGGGTCGCGACGCACCGACTGGCCGCCCGCCTCGACGACCGCGAGCCGGCGAATCAGCTCGCGGCCAAGTTCTCGATCGCCTTCGCGGTCGCCACGACGCTCCGGCGCGGCGTGGCGAACCGTGCCGCGTTCGCGCCCGAGGCGGTCGCCGACCCGGAGACACGGGCGCTCGCTGGGAGGATCGAGGTGGTCGCGGACCCGGAGTTCACCGACCGCCATCCGGCCGAGGCGGTTGCCAGCGTCGAGCTTCGCCTGGCAGACGGTCGGACCCTGAGCGAACTCTGCGCCCTGGCGAGCGGCGATGGGGTCGCCCAGGCCTCAGAGGCCGAGCTCGAGGCGAAGTTCGACTCGCTCGCCGGTCCGCTGTTCCCCGGCTCGGCTTGCTCGGCGGCAGCCGCGGCCCTGGATCGCCTCGAGGAGTACGCGGACATCGGCGAGCTCACGGCGCAGCTCGCGCGGCTCGCGCGCGCGGACGCCGGGGGCTCGCGCTAGACGGTCGAAGAAGGGCGCTGCGCTACGCGCCGGACAGGGCGCCTTCAGTTGCCAGCGTGCGCGGCTTGCTCGGCCCGCCTGGCCCGCCCGGCCCGTTCAGAATGGCGCCGTACAGCTCGGGCCGTCGAGCGCGGAAGAGATGCAGCTCGTAGACGCCCGGAACGATCACCAGATCCTTCTCCCGCGCCTGGGCCGGCTCGATCTCGGCGGCGACTAGCTCCTCGCCCGCCTCGCCGCCTTCGGCCAGTCGGCGGCCCATCGGATCGACGATCGCGCTCCGTCCGATGAACAGGACGCCTCGCTCCTCGCCAACCCGGTCGGCGCTCACGACCCAGACGTGGTTCTCTGACGCGCGCGCCGGGTACATGAAGTCGGGCTGCGGCCTGCCACCCTCCGGGAGGTTCGTGGGGTGGACGATGATGTCCGCGCCCGCGAGCGCCTCGATGCGCGCCGGCTCGGGCAGGCGCAGGTCGTAGCAGATCAGCATCCCAATCCGGCCGATCGCGGTGTCGTAGACCGGGAACGGCAGATCGCCCGGCGTGACGAAGCGGTCCACGGCCTCCCACGGTAGGTGGGTCTTGCGATAGATGCCTACCAGGCCTTCCGGCCCGATCAAGGCGGCGGTGTTGAAGATGCGGTCGCCCGCCCGTTCGACCATGCCGAAGACGACGTACAGCCCGGTCTCGGCGGCCAGCCGGGCGACGCTCGTGGAGGCCGGGCCAGGGATCGGCTCGGCATCCTCAAGGGCCTCGGCAAGGCTCTCGTAGCAGTAGCCGCTCAGGGCGCACTCTGGGAAGACAATGAGCCGAGCTCCATTAGCGGCGGCCCGGCGCGTCCAGCGCTCGATCTTGTCGAGGTTGGCGGCCTTGTCCCGGAGGCGTGGGGCCATCTGCGCCGCGACCACAGTGATTCGTCCCGGCGTCGATTCGCCTGCTGGCATGGGAGCTTTCCTTTCCGTCTTAAACGATCCGTCTTGAACAACTCCGCCTCGCGCGACGAGGCGGCCCGATCACTCCTTCAGACCGCTGATGACAATACCCTGAACGAACGCCTTCTGTGAGACCATGAACAGCAGGATCATCGGGATCATGCCGATGACCGCGATCGCCATCTGCTCGTTGTAGGCGCCGATCGCCTCGCTGTCGAACTGCGCTACGCCGATCGGGAACGTCTTCAACCAGTCGCGAGAGACGATCACCAGCGGCCAGATGTACAGGTCCCAGCTATCGCGGAAGCTGAAGATGGCTAGCGCCGCGAGGGCTGGCTTGATGTTCGGCAACACGATCCGACGGTAGATCAGGAACTCGCCAGCCCCGTCCATACGGGCGGCCTCGATCAGCTCGCGCGGGAAGCCGAGCAGGAACTGGCGCATCAGGAAGATGCCAAAGACGTCCAGGGCGGTCGGGACGATCAGCCCCTGATAGGTGTTGAGCCAACCGAGGGCGCGCACGACCAGGAACTGCGGCACCAGCACCACTTCCGGTGGGAGCATCAGCGTGCTGAGCAGGAGCAGGAAGACCGCCTCCCGCCCGCGAAACCGCTGGGTCGTGAGGGCGTAGCCGGCCATACTGCAGAACAGCAGGTTGCTCAACGTCACCACAGTGGCGATCAGCATGCTGTTGGCGATGTAGGTCGGGAAGGCGAAGCGGGTCATGGCCTTCGGGTAGTTCTCCCAGCGAAAGACATCCGGGAGCCAGGTCAGCGGCAGCCGGAACAGCTCTTCCTGGCTCTTGAACGAGCTGCCGATCATCCAGATGTATGGCAGCAGAAGGATCGCCGCGCCGGCAGCCAGCAGAACGACCTCGACTCCAAAGAGCGCCTGGTGCTGCCAGGGGCGGCGTCGCCGCATGGCGATCGCCGTCATCGGTCCTGCCCCATCTGATGGAAGAGCCGCAACTGCACGATCGTAAACACCATGACCATCAGGAAGAACACCATCGACATGGCGGAAGCCAGACCCATCCGGCTGAACTGGAAGCCGGTCTCGTAGATCAGCAGCGGCAGCACGCGAGTTGCGCCGGCCGGGCCGCCGCCGGTCATGAGCATCGGATTGATGAAGTGGCGCAGCGTGAGGATCACCGAGACCACGACCACCAGGGCGATCGTCGGACGGAGCAGCGGGACTGTGATGTAGCGGAAACCCTGCCAGGTGTTCGCGCCGTCTAGCGCTGCTGCCTCGTAGTAGTCCGTGGGAACGCCTTTGAGACTGGCCAGGTAGATCACCATGAAGTACGGCACCGTGCGCCAGATGCCGGCGATGATCAGCGCTAGCATGGCCGTGTCAATGCTGGTCAGCCAGTTGATGCGATCGACGCCCAACCCCCCCAGCAGGGCGTTCACCAGCCCCTGCGGGTGGAAGAGGAACTTCCAGACGATCGCCGCGACGATGATCGAGCTGACCGCCGGCACGAAGTACAGCACCTGGAAGACGCTGCGCACTCGACCTGGCCGGTTGAAGACCAGCGCCAGGGCGAGTGCGAGCACCCAGACAGGCGCGGCAACGCCAAGCACGTAGCTGAACGAACTGACGATCGCGTGGTGAAAGACCGGGTCGCTGATGAGCGAGGTGTAGTTGCTCAGCCCGACGTAGCGCGGCGGACTGAGCAAGTCGTAGTCAAACAGACTGATCAGCGCAGCCTGCGTCATCGGATAGAGCTTGAACACGCCGAAGTAGACGAGCGATGGGGCCAGGAAGGCCATGGCGACGAACAACTCCCGATGCCGTCGCCAGAAGCCTACCGTGGACATCGCCAGCCGGGGGTGGAGCGCGATGGAAGCCACGGAGCTCGCTCAGGAGCCCAGGGCCCGGTTGACCTCCTGGCAGGCCTGGTCCAGCGCCTGCTTGGAGTTGACGTTGTTCAGGACCACCGCCTCCAGGGCGCGGTGCTCGGCCGCCACCACGTCCGGCGCGTTCTTGCTCCAGGTCGTCACCCGTCCGTACTTCATGTCGTCCATGATCACGTCCAGGTACGGGAAGGCTTTGGCCTCCGCCGTGTTCGCCAGCGCCTTCACCGGCGCCACGGCCGCCACCTTGGTGAGCCAGTCGGCCGGGCGCGAGACCAGGTGGCGAGTGAAGTCCTGGGCCACCGCGACCTTGTCCGCCGACGCCGCCCCGTTGATCGCAAACACGTTGCCCGACAACAGGGTGACCCGCTTGCTCGGGTCAATCTGTGGGAACGGCACCACCTTGAAGCTCTTGCTCTCCCACATCGCCGGGTTGTTGGTCCGGATGAAGTCCACCGTCAGCGGATGGCCGGTCTCCATCGAGGTCACCCCCTTGGCGATGTCCAGGGTCGGTAGCGGGGCCGTGGCAACCGACAGGTTGGGGTCCATCACCTTCTGGCGGACGAATGACGCGAGGATGTCCATCGCCTTCACGCCAGCCGGGCTGTTCATGGCGCACTTGCCGTCCGGTCCGAGCGTCGCGCCGCCGGCCTGGTTGATCAGCGGCTCGAAGATGAACTGGGTCCAGACCGGGTTGACGAAGGTGAACCGGAAGCCCTGGCGCGTGATCTTGCCGCCCTCGACCTTCGTCAGCTTCTTGCCAACCTCCACTACCTGGTCCCAGGTCTTCGGATAGTCCTTATCCGGATCCAGGCCGGCTTCCTTGAAGTCGTTCGAGTTGAGGAACAGGCTGACAGTGTTGAGGTAGTAGGGGAGGGCGAACAGCTTGCCGTCCTTGACGAACGGGTCCACCGTCCCGGGCAGGTACGCCTCCTTGAGCGCGTCGAGCGAGGCGTAATTGAGCGCCTGGGGCGAGATCGCCGCCAGGTTGTTCTTCTCGAAGTACGGCGGCAGCCAGCCGATGTTGATCGCGAACATGTCCGGGCCGGTGCCGGTGCCCATCGCAACCAGCAGCTTCTTCTCGAGGTCGGTGTACGAGACGTTGTCGACCTGGATCGAAACGTTCGGATGCTGGGCGGTGTACTCCTTGATGAGCTGGTTGATGTACTCAACCTGCGTCGGCAGCGTAAACCCCCAGAACACCAGTTGCACCGGCCCGGTCGGGAGCGCCGGCTTGGCAGCCGCCGCGGGAGCCGCGGCAGGGCTCGCGGCAGCGGGAGCTGCACCGGGGCTCGCGGCGGCAGGAGCTGCGCCAGGGCTCGCGGCGGGCGCCGCGGGCGCCGCGGGCGCGGCCGGCTTAGGCGCGGCTGGGGCCGGCGCGGCTGGGGCCGGCGCGGCCGGTTTCGCCGGTTCGGGCGCCTGCTGCAGCACGCACCCCGCTGCCAGCATCGCGGCGCACAGCAGCCCCGCCAAGCGGCTGGCCTTCAATGACCTGTACATCGGTGGACCCTCCTATCCGTCCGAACTCGTTCTCGTCGTGCCAGACTTCCGAACGACGGTCGCACGTCGCCTCCCCATCCAGGCGACTAAACCAAAGGTACCGTGAGACCCGCGGGCGCTGCTCGCACAACTACGTGGGTCCCACCCTGGACCTGGTTCAGGTGCTCAAGCCGCCATAGCCCTCCCCCTTCTGGAACGCCTCCACCGCCTGCTCCCACATACCCAGCGCCTGCATGGCGTACGGCAGCCCCGCGTACACCCCCTGCTGCAGAATCACCTCCAGCGTCTCGGCCGGGCTCGCCCCAGCGTACAGCGCCCCGGTCACGTGCGCCCGCACCTGCGGCAGCGCGTTCAGCGCCACCGAGCTCGCGATGGCGCAGAACTCCCGCGTCTTCTGCTCTAGCACCGTCCGACTGTACATCCCACCCGGCACCCAGGCCTGCCACAACTGGAAGAACGCCTCGTCCTTGGCGCGGACAAACTCGAAGAAGCGCCGCGCCTCCCGCTCGGTGAAGTACCGCTTGAACAGCCCAAACGCCCGCGCGTCGTAGCCCGGCGGCAGCTCCCCGCTATCCGACGCGGCCTCAGCCTGGGCCCCAGTCGCCCGGCTCGCTCCGGCACCGTCCCGCACAATCGCCACCGCCCGCACCGGCGCGCCGTCACACCGGTGGAACTTGGCCGGAAACCCGATGAACTCGAACTCCGTCGGGAGCTGGTCCAGGTTCGCGACGTTCTCGATCAGCGGGATGCCGGCCCGCCCCAGCAGACGGTGGTTCCCGAACCCGCCCTCCACCGTCGTCGCCGCCTGGCTGTCGATTGCGCAGTCGATCGCGACCGCTCTGACCTCCTGGTCGATCAGCCAGCGGACGGCCTCGGCCGTGTACGACGGGTACTGGTCATAGTACTCCTGGGTGCCGTACATCCGACCCAGCCAGCCCGAGTTGAGCGCGACGATCCTGTCCCGGAGCGAGACGCCCTCCGGCGCGGCGGACTGGAGCTGCTCGAGGGTGATCGGCGTGCTCGGCCGGGTGAACTCCCGCAGATCGATGCGCACGGCCGGGCCGATGAACCGGTCCAGCGAGATCTCGTCGATCGCCTCGCCGTCCGGTACGGAGTGGTAGGGTGAGTCGGCGTGGGTCCCCGTGTGGATCGGGTAGTTCAGCTTCGAGTTGAGCTTCTTGTGGACCTCGTGGGTGTGGATCTGCTCGAACACGACCGGCGGAAAAAAGGCCGGTTCAACGAACGTCGGTCCGCCGAGTGTGACGCTCAGGTCGACAATCCTCATCACGTGCTCCTCCTTGCTCGTGCTGGTCAACTCGCGAAACTCCCCGGGGGCCGCTGGATACCATTCAAGCGTACGGATCCTCGGGGCAATGTCAAGTAAACTCAGATGGGGCGGACGCTCGAACCCTGCCGTAGCAGCGGTTGCCCGGTGGAGGCGCTGCAAGCAGCGCCCATCGACCCCGGTGGGCTGGTAAGCGAGGTCGTGGGGGCGCAGGGAGCAGCGCCCCCACGACGATCATGTCACCGAGAAAAACCAGCCGCGCCCGTGACGGGGGGTCCGGGCATGCCCGCTAGCTCGTGCCGAGACCTAGCTCCTTCTGCAGGTCCAGCAGGGCCTCGCGGAGGATCTCGATCGCCGTGTCGACGTGCGAGCGCTCGATGACGAGCGGTGGCAAGAAGGCGATCACGTTGTTGTAGTGTCCGCAGGCCGGGTAGAGCAGCAGGCCCTTGCGAAGACAGATCTGGGCGACCCGGATGCCGGCGTTGACCAGAGGCTCCCTGGTCTGGCGGTCTTTCACCAGCTCGACGCCGATCATCAGGCCCAGCCCACGGACCTCTCCGATGCAGGGGAACTCGTCGGCCAGCGCCTTCAGGCCGTCCAGGAAGTAGGCGCCGACGTCGGCGGCATGCGCCGGCAGCTCTTCGTCGCGGTACACCCCGATGCTGGCGACCGCCGCCGCGCAGGCGATGGGATTGCCGGAGTACGTCGAGCCCTCGCGGTTCGGCTCCCAGACGTCGGTGATCTCCGCCTTCGCCACCGCGGCCGAGAGTGGCAGGCCGCCGGCGATGCCCTTCCCAACAACCAGGATGTCCGGTTCGACACCGGTGTGTTCGGAGGCAAACCACTTGCCAGTTCGACCCCAGCCGCTCATCACCTCGTCCACGATCAGGAGCACGTCATTCTCGTCGCAGATCCGGCGCAGCTCGGGCAGGAACTCCGGTGGCGGCGGAACCATACCGCCGTTGCCCAGCACAGCCTCCACTATGACAGCCGCCGGCTCGGTCACCGCTGTGGCCGGCCCCTTGATCGTGTACTCGACGAACTTGGCGCATGCCACCCCGCAGTCGGGGTACGTCTTGTCGAAGGGGCAGCGGTAGCAATAGGCGTAGGGCACGTGCACCATGCCGGGGACCATCGGGTAAAGGCCCTTGCGGGCGTAGGAACGCGTCATCAGAGACAGCGCCCCGTAGGTTCGACCATGGAACGCGCCGTGGAAAGCGATGATCTCGGACTTCCTCTTGTAGTACCGGGCCAGCTTGACCGCGATCTCGACCGCCTCGGCGCCAGAGTTCCCGAATTGCACCTTCTTCGGACCGTCCCCGGGCGTGACCTCGGTCAACAGCTCCAGGAGCTCGGTGCGCGTCGTGTTGGCAGCGCCCATGATGTGGGTCAGCTTCTCGGCCTGCGCCTTGATCGCCTCGACCACCCGCGGGTGGCAGTGACCGGTGTTCACCACACCGAACCCGGCCATGAAATCGAGGAAGACGTTCCCGTCAGGGTCGTAGATGGCGACCCCCTCGCCCCGATCCTCGACCACCGTCCGCGGGTCGATTGCAAACGTGCAGTCGCCGGGCGACTCGGCCCGCTTGGTGCGCTCGAGGTGCGCTTGTGCCTTGGGACCGGGAAAGGGCTCGCGAACGTCTGGGATCTTCATCGCACCGCTCCTCTTGGGGTGAGTTCGCGCGTCGTCCATGGGTCAACCATTGGGCCGTCCTCTCCTCCCCCGGCGGGGGGACGGTCTGGTGGCGGGCTCCGCGGGAGGCTGCCAGCTACAGGTTGATCTTCCCTCCCGAGACGTCCACGCAGGCGCCGTTGACGTAGGAGGCCTCGTCAGACGCGAGGAAGACGATAATACCTGCTTGCTCTTCGGGCTCGGAGAGGCGGCCGGCCGGGATTCTGGTCACCAGGCGCTCGCGGCGCTCGTCGTCCACCACGCGTCGGACGCGAGGCGACCAGGTCAGACCGGGGGCCGTACAGTTGATCGTCACTCCGGCGTGGGCCACCTCGAACGCGACGTGCTTGGTAAACCCGATCATGCCGGCCTTGGAGGCGGCGTAGGCGGCCGAGGTCGGGTTCATCGGCATGCGGCCGGCTTCGGAGGCGACGTTGATGATCCGTCCCCAGCCACGGGCCATCATACCCGGTAGCGCCCGGCGCGTGCAGAGAAAGCAACTACGGAGGTTCACCGTCTGAATGCGGTCCCACTCCTCGACGGTGATCTCCGTCAACGGGACGATGGCGGTGCCGCCGGCGTTGTTCACCAGGATGTCGACCGGGCCAAGCCGCGCCTCCGTCTCGGCGAACATCCGCTCCACCTCTGACTCGACGCCAACGTCGGCCAGGATGGCGATGGCCTTGACGCCCTGCTCGCGCGCGGCAGCAGCGGCGGCCTCGGCCGTCTCGCGGTTGGAACGGCCGACGACGGCCACGTTGACCTTGTTAGCAGCGAGCATTCTTACGACCGACTCGCCGATGCCCACCGAGCCGCCGGTCACGATCGCCACCTTGCCGGCGAGGTCTGGATAGAAGCCCATCTCCGTTACTCCCTGCTGGTTTCGACGGTTCTGGCGCCGCGGCAGAAGGACGTACCGCCCCTCGGCTTGTCGCGGAACGTCTTGATCTGTTCGACGATAGCGACTCTGCTGATCACGGGACCGACATCTCCACGTCGCACGAATTCGCTCGCACGGATCATGTCATACTCCGCGCCGTCGCGCGATCCGATCGGCGTGGCTTCCTGGTTCACGAGCTTGCGCGGTGTGAACGGTACGCCGCCCGCCGCGCCGATCGCGGCCAGGACCTCACGCGCACGGTCGCCAACATCGCGGTCCGCGCTGGTCGCGGCGACCGGGAAGACCGTGTCGTGCAGGATGCAGATCTCGCAGGGCAGAGGATGAAGGCCGGCAGCCAGCCAGAGCTTGTCGGGTCATGTCCTGGCAGAACGGGGAGGCGAAGGTCGTACCCCGCGCGGGCGGGGCGCGGCGTAGGCGCGGGACTGGCTGAAGTCTGCCCTGGCAGGTCGTCTCCCGTGCGGGCGGGGCGCGGCGCCTGGGCGCGGCCCGGCTGCTGAAGCGGATCGGTTATTCCCCGTCTGGGCGGGGCGCGGCAGTATGATCTCCCGCCGAGGCCCGGTGTGCCGAGGCCCCACACCAACGCATCGCCGGGTTCATGGCAAGCACCCGTCTGTCAGCCTGAGCGCCCCCGCCTGTCAGCCTGGGCACCAGCGAAGGATCACCCGGTGGGAGACCGCCAGACAGCGCCGGACCACCCGACCGATCGTACGGTGGGCACCGCCCGTCATTCCCGGGTCGTCGTCAACGCGGGGGTGGTGGGCAGTGTGCAGCCGGCGGGGCGCTGGTTGGCTGGCAATGACCGCGCTCGGCAGGTAGCTCTCCGGCGTAGCGGAAGCACTCTGGAAGATGGTCGTCCGCCATACCGACGCTCTGCATGAAGGCGTAGACGATCGTCGATCCGACGAAAGTGAAACCGCGCTGCTGGAGATCTTTCGAGAGACGGTCGGACTCGTCCGTCCGGGAGGGGATCGTCCGCGGCGTTAGGTCTGGACGGCGGAGCGTTTGGTTGTCCACGAAGCTCCAGACGTACGCGTCAAAGGAGCCGCGCTCGCGCTGAACGTCCAGGAGGGAGCGGGCGTTCTTCACCGCGGCGGCTACCTTGAGTCGGTTCCGAATGACCCCGGGATCGGCGAGGATGCGCGCGATATCTTTCTCGCCATAGGCAGCAAGGCGGGCCGGCTCCCAGTCATCGTAGGCGCGGCGGAAACTCTCGCGCTTCTTGAGAATGGTGGACCAGGAGAGGCCGGCCTGGTTGGCCTCCAGCATCAGCCGCTCGAAAAGCTGGCGATCGTCGTGGCATGGCACACCCCACTCCTCGTCGTGATAGGCGCGCATGAGCGGGTCGTCGCCAGCCCACCGGCAGCGGGCCAGATGAGGTTCCGTGGCGGTCACGGCGGTCACCTCGTAAGGGAGATTCGCGGCGAGGGGATTGTACGGCGATGACCTGGCCGGAGTCGCTACACTCGAAAGGCGCAGCGGGCGAACGACGGGCGCGCGAGCCGCTAGCCCGAGACCCCCGGCCGCGAAGGCGCGGCCGGCGAGACAGGGAGGTCACCTTGAGTCGCATCGACCTGAGCGTTCCGCTCGGCGCTCATGGGCCCAGCACCTACACCCCGCCAGCACTCAATCCGACCGGCGTCACCCACGAGCGGGTCGAAGTGGCGCCCGGCGTTCACGCTCTGGTGTCGAGTCGCCCGCCGGTGGACAACAGCAGCTTCGTCGTCGGCGAACACGCCGTGCTGGTGGTAGACAGCAACATCAACGGCGAGATGGGACGACGGATCCAGGCGTGCGTGCGCGAGGTGACGGACCTCCCGATTCGCTTCCTGGTGAACACGAACCACTTTGGCGACCACTCTTTCGGCAACTACACCTTTCCGAAAGAGACGATCGTCGTCGGCCAGCGCGAGACGGCGCGGGGCATGCGCGACCTCGAGCAGCAGAAGCACTTCTTGAGCCTGTGCGTCGGCGACACGTCCGTCTACGGCGATCTCCAGCTACGGTTGCCGGACGTCGTCTTTGACAACTACCTGCAACTGGATCTGGGCGGGAAGCTTGTCGAGCTGTACCACTTCGGACCAGGCAGCACGCTGGGCGATACCATCGTCTACGAGCCGGCTGGACGGGTAGTCTGGACGGGAAACCTCGTCAGCGGCGGCTGGAGCATTCCGCTGCTGCTGGAG
>JADLBT010000241.1 GCA_020847555.1 Gemmataceae bacterium | reverse complement strand
CCCACGGGTGGCGTCACGTGGGTTTGCCAAATCTCCTCTGCACATCAATCCCCTGCCCACTGTTTACTGATCCCTGTCCACTGATCGCTGTTTCGCTGTTCACTATCCACTTATGTGATTGACTGCCTACACAGTAAGGAGGATAATAAGTCCTTCCCCCTGCACCGCCGCCCCACAGCGAGGGACTCGCCAATGCCCTGGCCCGAAGCAACCGACTACAACGAGGCAGTTCAAAACCCCGCCCTGTGTTTCCAGGATCCCGACCTGCGGGACGGCCGGCCGGAGCTGAACGCCCTGGGGTGGCCGCTGCCCTGCTCGGGCAACTTCGCCGCCGTCTATCGCCTCTTCGGCCCCGACGACACCTCGTGGGCGGTCAAGTGCTTCACCCGCGAGGTTCCCGGTCTGCGCGAGCGCTACCACGCCATCAGTGCCCACCTGCAGACCGTCCGCCTGCCGTTCATGGTCGATTTCCAGTATCTGCAGGACGGCATCCGTATCCGCGGGGACTGGTATCCCGTCCTGAAGATGCGCTGGGTCGAGGGGTTGACCCTCAACGCCTTCCTCAAGGATCACGCCGACAAACCGCAAATCCTCGAACGCCTGTCCGCCATGTGGCAGAAGCTCGCGCGCGAGCTGCGGCGTGCCCACCTCGCCCACGCGGATCTGCAGCACGGCAACGTTCTGCTCATTCCGGGCGGCAAGACCGGCGTCCTCAGCGTCCGGCTGATCGACTACGATGGGATGTACGTCCCCGCCCTGGCGCGGAGCCGGCCCGGAGAGGTCGGGCACGCCAACTTCCAGCACCCTGACCGGGCCGGCA
Source organism: Gemmataceae bacterium (assembly GCA_020847555.1). Next base: position 6,936 of record JADLBT010000241.1, on the reverse strand, counting down.
AGGGTGCCTATGACGCGGAGATCGACCGCTTCCCCCATCTCGTCATCTACACTGCGCTGCGCGCCCTTGCCGCGGGCGGGCGCGCCCTGTGGGACCGCCACGACAACGGCGAGAATCTGCTCTTCCGCGAACCGGATTTCACCCACCCGGACAGGTCGGCCGTCTTCAAGGGGCTGTGGCAGGGGGCGGACCCGTCCGTCCGCGCCCTGGTCGGCCACCTCGTGCTGTCGGCCCGGGGGCCAATCGGCGCGGTCCCCCTGCTGGCCGAACTGGTCGAAGGAGAGAGCGGGCCGACGTTGACCGCCGCGCAGGAGCGGCAGGTGAGCGAGATACTCGGCCCGCCCGGCGTGGGCAGTCCGAAGCCGCGCACGGCCACGGTGGCGGGGAAGAAGACGGCCGCCCCGGAGGTCGCCGCCACTGTCGCCCCGACCGCACCCGCCCCCCAGGCCGCCTACGCCCTCGTCGGCGAGCCGGAGGCGGTCGCGGTCGCGGTCACCGTCGCCCCGCCGGCCCGCCGGCCGCCGCCGCTGGCCCAGCCGCCCGGTCCCCCACGCCGCCCGCCGGTCCGCGAACCCGTTCCCGCGGGGCTCGATCCGAAGATTCTGTGGGGCGTGGGACTGGGCGCCGGGGCGCTGGTGGTTCTCCTTGTCGTGGTCGGCCTGCTGATCTTCACCCGCCGCACGGACGAACCGGCTCCACCTCCGCCCGTGGCCCAGGGGCCGCTCCCGGTCGATCCGGGGCCGGTGGAACCCGGCCCAGGCGATCCGGCCCAGCTGCCGAAACTCGGCAAAAGTCCCGAGTTGACCCTCCACCCCGGCGACGCGCGCGATGTCGAGGTTGCGGTCGAGCGACGCGGCTACGAGGGGCCGATCGAGCTGCGCGTGCGTGAACTCCCGAACTTCGCCCCGTTCCCCGGCGGCGTTGGTCCGGCACCGAAGGGTATGCCGGGCGCCGGGCCGCCTGGGGGAGTGCCGATTGGCATGGGTCCGATGGGCGGGAACCCGGCGATGCCCGGCGTGTTCGGCGACAGCCAGCTGGTTGTCGCCCCCGCGGTGACCATCCCGAAGGGCCGGGACCGAGCAGCGCTGCGGGTCAAGGCCGGGGCGAACCTGTCGCCGTGCGCGCGCGCGTTCGAGGTACGGGTGCTCGTCGGGGCCGCGGACGGGCCGCCCGCGGGAGCCGGCGGACCATTCCTGCCTGGCGGTCCACCGCCTGCCGGGGCCGGCGGACCGTTTCCGCCGGGCGCAGGAGGTATGCCGGGGGGAGGGCCGCCGTTCCTTCCTGGCCAGGGCGCTCTGGGCGGCCCGGTAGGTGGGGATGACCTGGTCACGCGCTTCACCGTGACGGTCCGGCTGGCGCCGCGCAGCAACCCGGAGATCCTGCCGGTGGCCGCCGCAAAGGAGGGCGCGCCACGCGAGTTGCAGGTCAACGTGCTGTGGGCCGCCGTCGCCTCCCTGGACTATGACAGGGCGGCCGACGCCGTCTTGATGTACTCCCAGACAGGGCTGCCCCCGGCCCGGGATCCGAACGCCCAGCCGGTGACGACGGTGCGCGGACACCGCCTGGTGGTGGTGTCGGCCACCTTCCCCTACCGGGAGCAACTCGAACGGTTCCGCAAGGCACTTCACGCCCGACCGGTCGAGGAAGTGCTGGCGCGCCCCGATACCAGGCTGCGGTTTCTCGGACTGAATGTCCTGCGCCGCGAACAAACGGCCGATGGCGGCTGGTCCGCCTGGGCGCCAGTGTACCGCGTCCACCCCGACACGGATGTCGTCGAGGTCACCGCGCCCGTCCGGACCGTCCTGAACGAGAGTTTCTCCGACCCCGCTCAGACCGCCCGCCACGACGCGGCCGTCATCCCCGGGGCGATGGCGGTATTACCGCGGCTGGCATCCGGGGCGTACCCGAAACTGATCTTGCCGGGAATCCCCGACAGCGGAGAGGCGTTTACCGCAGGGGGTGCGGGCGCGGATCCCTTCGAGCGATTCGGCCCGATGGGGGCAGGCGTCGGCCCGCGGGGCGGTCTGCCGGGCGCCGGGGGAGGTGGGCTGATGAAAAGAGCCCCCCGACAGCTCGCCTGGGTCCGCCGGTCGGAGTTGCCCAAAGGGCTGCAGGCACAACTCGACGGCAAGGCCTCGCCGTTCGACCTCCTCGGCGGCTCCGCGGACGCCCCGGAGCCGGGGATGCTCCCTCGTCCCGGCTTCCCGGGCGGACCACCCTTTGGGGGGCCTGCGGGGCCGATGCCTGGCCCGCCGGGGTTGGGTGGGCCGATGCGGCCGTTCCCCGGAGCGGGGGGGATGAAGGGGGAGGGGATGGAACCGGGGCTGCCCGTCCCGGACAAATGCCTGGTGCGGTTCTTCGACGCGGGCGTGATCCCCGGGAAGACGTATCAGTACTCCGTGCAGGTGTGCCTGGCCAACCCCAACCACGGGAAGCACGCCGAGGTGCAGCAGGCGGCCGACGCGCGGGCTCGCCATCTGGTGTCGCCGGCCGTGCTGACGCCGCCCGTGGCGATCGGGGAGGGGTTCGAGATCTATGCGGTGGACCAGTGGCCCATTGAGTCGCCGCTCCGGGGTCCGCACAGCCCGCTGAACAAGGGGGTGGACATTTCCCCTGCCACCGCGGACCTGATCCCGGTGCAGGTCCATCGGTGGCTCAACGTCCCCATCGGGACGAAGGATGCGGCCCTCCACGTCACGGGGTGGGTGATTGCCGAGCGGCTCCTGGTGCGGCGCGGCGAGCCGGTCGGGCGCCGGCAAATGGACCTCCAGGCGCCGGGCTGGAGCCTGTACCGGGGGGTGTTCGAACTGGCCGGCGCCTTCCGCGGCCGGCCGACGGCCAAGAGCGTCGGGCCGAAGATTCTCGCAGACATGCTGCCACCGGCTGCGCCCGTGGTCGTGGACTTCACGGCCGGCAACCCCAGCGACCGCGATGACGCCCCGATCGAACTGCTCCTGCTCGGCCCTGACGGTACGCTGCGCCTCCAGACCAGCCGCGCGGACGACGACCCCGACCACGCCAGAGGCCGCGAGCGACGCGCACGCTACGAGGAGTGGCGGCAGCAGCTGCGGGACGCGCGGCAACGCTGGCTGGAGGGCATTTTCGGCGTCTCGCCCGGTCCGGCCGCTCCCGGCTTTGGCCCCTGAGTCGGGACCGGGGGAATCGTGTCCCGCCGCCCAAGAGGTTATTTTCAGAGCAGAGTTACAAAGGGGCGCTGTAGTACTAACCTGGATAGCGCACGGGCGCGGTTAGCCGGACGCGCCAGCGCCGGTGGAATCAGGGGTTGCGCGGGCTGTCGTCACTGGCGCATCCGGCTAACGATCGTGGCCGCAAGCCCTTGATCTACTTAACCTTGCCTCGCACGAACGCCGGCCCGTGCGCCATCCGGGCCAAGGATCGTCGGCAGCCATCCCGCCAGGTGTCGCGCGGCGAGCCGGTTGCCGCGGACGTTCCAGTGCGTGTCGCGCAGAGCGTAGGTGTCGGGCACGCTGGCGAACACCTCCCTGAGATCGAGGCACGGAACCTCGCGGTCCGAGCAGAAAGTGCGCAGCCGTCGCTGAGGCAGGTCGAGATCAACCGCGTCCGACCGCACGCCCGCATCACGCAGCGCCTGCATCTGTACCGTGTCGTTCACCTGGAATTCGTCGGGGATCAGGACGAACGCGACCGGGACGCCGCGCTGCCGACACGCGCTCACCAGGGCGTCGAGATGCCCCAACGCCCGTTCCCATTTCCGCTCCATCGCCGGACCGGGCGGGGTCAGGCACACCGCCAGGCGCCGCGCCTCGACAGCCCGGAACGCCTCGACGGAGAGCGGTGGTGCCGCCAGGCGGGCGGTCGGGGGGGAGGGATCCTGCCGCCGGTGTTCGCACACCAGCTGCCAGCCGCGCGTCGCGAGCAGGTAAAGGGCGTGGCCGCGCGGGTCCAGCCAGCGCGGTGACGGGAGTGATTCGGTGATGTCGTTGCCGACGAACACCGACACAAGGACCAGGCCCGGCCGCACCGCCCACCCGTCGCGCTCCAGCACCACCCGGTATTCGCGCGGTCCCGCCCCGGAGACGCCGAAGTTGCACACCTCGATCCCGGGCAACGCCTGCCCCAGCAACGTGAGGTAGTTCTCGGCGAACGGCACGGCCGGCCCGACCGCGAACGAATCCCCGAGAGCGACGACGCGGACCTTCCCGGGCGCTGCCCCCGGCGCCACGTCCGGGCCGGGGTAGCCGAGCCGGTTCCCCTGCAGCCCACCACCGTAGTCGCGTCCCGGAGCGAGGCGGTGTTCGTCCAGCGAGGCGCCCAGGAGCAGCGACGGCCCACTCCAGGCGGCGTAGACGCGCAGGGTCGCCTCGCCCAGCAGCAGGGCCAGCGCGCAGCTGCTGACCGCCGGTTCCAGGAAGCCGAGCCGTCGCACCCACCCGGCGGGGGTGGGGTGAGGTCGGTTGCGGAACGATCCGAGCGCCAGCCCCACCGTCCACAGCAGTGCCAGGGTGCGGAAGGTCGGCACCGCCGGGCGCGTCCCGCCCAGGGTGAGGACGACGAGGACGTAGCAGAGCGTCGCGCCAACCACCAGCCGGCGCAGCAAGCGGAGCCAGAATACGAGCCGTGCATTGACCACAGGCGGAGCCTCCCTGTCCACTCGGGCAGAACCAGGGGATCTGGCGTGTTGAGGTTTCCTGGAAAGCCCACGGGTAACGGCTTGTGGGGCACGTCTCCAGCACGCCACCCACGGGGCGCGCCCCGCGGGCTTTGCACACCAACTCCCTGGCCGTTGTGCCGGCGCGACATTGTGAATCGGGGCAGCGTGGGGGGCAAGGCCAGTCGCGAACCGGCCCTGCTCGCCTCGACGGCCAGAGGTGCGCCTTCTACGGTAACGGCAGCGAAGTCTCAACTTCTGACACGGGGTGGGCGCGGGGCGTGAGCCCGTCGCCCCTCGTAACCGGAGGGCGCGGTGATGCGTTCATTGCTGGCGACGGTCCTTTTCCTGGGTGCGGTGATGGAACTGCAAGCCGATACGTTCGTCTACGTCTCGATGGCGCCGGAGCAGAAGATCCAGGTCTACCGGCTGGACCCGCGCGACGGGAAGCTGGCCGCGGTGGAGGCACTGGAGGTCGAGGGGACGCCGGGGGCGCTGGCGGTCGATCCGCAGAAGCGGTTCCTCTTCGCCTCGCTGCGCAGCAACAGCACTCTGGCGAGCTATCGCCTCGACCCGAAGACCGGGAAGCTGAAGCACGTCAGCACGGCCCCGCTCGCGAAGGGCGCGAATGCGGCCTTCGTGGCCACCGACCGGACCGGGCGCTGGCTGCTGTCGGCGTCATACATGGCCGGCAAGGTGGTGGTCCACCGGCTCAACGACGGCGCGATCCAGTTGCCGGAGGTCCAGGCCACGACGACGGCGAAGACCGCCCACGCCACCGCCATCGATCCGGAGAACCGCTGGGTGTTCGTCCCCCACGTCACCCCGAACGCGGTCTACCAGTTCCGGTTCGACGCCGCGACCGGCAAACTCGCTGACGCCGGCAAGGCGCCCGGTGGCAAGCCGAAGGCCGGACCGCGGCACCTGGCGTTCCACCCGACCCTGAAGCTCGCCTTCACGTCGGACGAGGCAGGCAGCAGCATCACCTCCTATCGGCTCGACGACAAGGCCGGGCTAAAGCCGGCGGAGACGCTCTCCACCCTGCCGGCCGACTTCAAGCGCGCGAACACCACCGCCGAGGTAAAGGTGCATCCGACCGGCAAGTTCGTCTGGGTGTCAAACCGCGGCCACGACAGTCTGGCCGGGTTCGCCATCGATCCGAAGACGGGCAAACTGACGGCGCTCGGCCAGACGCCGACGGAGAAGACGCCGCGCTCGTTCGAGATCGATCCGGACGGGAGGTTCGTGCTCGGGGCCGGGGAGGGGTCGGGGAAACTGGCCGTCTTCCGAGTGGACGTCGGCACCGGGGCGCTCACCCGCGTCCACACCTACGACGTCGGCCGGAGCCTGACATGGGTGATGGCGGTCAAGTTCGGCGCGGAGTGAATGCGAGGGAGCAACCCGCCCTGCCAGCCCGAAGCGCCAGCTCCGGGCTGGCAGGGCGGGTTGCTCCTGCGTCGCGCCGAGTTCGTCCCCATCAGCCGGCCCCACACCTTGAAGGACAGAGTCTGGTATAATCGAGGCACCCTGACTTGACGAGGAACGCATGGACATGGCCAAACCGACAACCGCGGCGGTCCCGTGTCCGCCCGCTGAGAACGGCCAGGCGGTCCCGCCGCCAGCCCTCGACGACCCCGCGCTCTACATCAACCGCGAGCTGAGCTGGCTCGAGTTCAACCGCCGCGTGCTCGAGGAGGCTCGCGACCCGAGGGTGCCGCTGCTCGAGCGCCTCAAGTTCTTCGCCATCTTCGGGTCGAACCTGGATGAGTTCTTCATGGTCCGCGTCGGCGGGCTGCAGCAGAAGGTCCACGCCGGCATCGCTGTCGGGTCTGGGGCCGACCGGATGGCCCCGCGCGAACAGCTCGAGCGGATTCAGCAGGTCGTCCGTCAGTCGCTCGCCGAGGTCCACCAGTGCCTGAGCGAGGAGGTTCTGCCGGCCCTCGAAAAGGAGGGGATCGTGCTGCGCGGCCTGGGCCAGCTGACGGCCGCCGACCGCCGCCACCTGACGGAGGTCTTCCGCCGGGAGATCTACCCGGTCCTCACTCCGCTGGCGATCGATCCGGGCCACCCGTTTCCACACCTGCTCAACAAGTCGCTCAACCTCGCCGTCGTCCTGCAGCGGCCGGGCCACGCCGAACGGCTGTTCGCCGTCGTCCAGGTGCCGAGCGTCCTGCCGCGGTTCGTCGCCGTGCCCCTCACCCCCCCGGCCCCCCTCGCCCACGAGGGGAGAGGGGGGAGAAGGGGCCAGGCGGCTGACGGATCATCCTCGCGCCTGGCCGCTGAGTCTCCCCCCTCTTCCCTCGTGG
>JADLBT010000240.1 GCA_020847555.1 Gemmataceae bacterium | reverse complement strand
CGACCGGCGTACATCCTTGCCCGCGGCGCATATGACGCCCCGAAGGAGCAGGTCTCGCGCGAAACGCCGGCGTCGCTGATCCCGTTCCCACAGAACGCGCCGCGCAATCGCCTGGGACTCGCCCAGTGGCTCACGCAGCCCGATCACCCGCTCACCGCCCGCGTGACCGTCAATCGCTTCTGGCAGGATCTGTTCGGCCGCGGCATCGTGGTGACCGCCGAGAACTTCGGCGTCCAGGGCCAGCAGCCGTCGCACCCCGAGCTGCTCGACTGGCTCGCCCGCGACTTCATCGCCCACAACTGGGACGTGAAGCGCTTCGTCAAGCAGATCGTGCTCTCAGCCACCTATCGCCAGGACTCGCGTGCCAGCAAAACCCTCCGCGATCGCGATCCGGATAACGTGCTGCTCGCCCGCGGGCCGGCCAAACGACTCGGCGCCGAAGAGCTGCGCGATTCCTCCCTCGCCCTCGCCGGCCTGCTGCGACCCGAAATCGGCGGGCCGCCCGTCAAGCCCTATCAGCCCGACGGCTCGATGTGGCGGAGCCTCAACAACTTCCTGCCCGACTACAAGCGCGACAAGGGCGACGGCCTCTATCGCCGCAGCATGTACACCTTCTGGCGACGCACCACCCCGCCGCCCAACATGCTCGTCTTCGATTCCTCGACGCGCGAGATCTGCGCCGCGCGGCGACAGCTCACCCTCACCCCGCTTCAGCCGCTCGTGCTGCTCAATGATCCGCAGTTCGTCGAGGCCGCCCGCGGCCTGGGCCAGCGCATGCTCCAGCAGCCGCTGACCACGCCCGAGGCGCGCGTCGCGTGGCTCTACCGAGAGGTAACCGGCCGAAACCCGGCGCCCGCCGAGCTCGACCTGCTCAAACAGCTTTACGCCGAGCAGATCGAATACTTCAACAAGGACAAGACCCGCGGCGAAAAGCTGGTCAAGGTGGGCGACGCGCCCGTGCCGACGACCCTTTCCCCGCAAGACGTGGCCGCCGCGACCAATACCGCGAGCGCCGTGCTGAATCTCGACGCCAACATCATGGTTCGGTGACACAGATATGACGCAGGAACCCTTCGATCCGCTCTTCGTCACGCGCCGGCAGTTCTTCTCGCGCATGGGCCTCGGGCTCGGCACCGCCGCCCTCGCGGGCATGCTGCCCCGCTCGCTCTTCGCCGACGTCGCCACCAGCGCACCCGCCGGAGCCGGCGCGCTGCCCGGCGTGCCCCACTTTCCCGCGAAAGCCAAGCGGGTGATCTACCTGTTCATGAGCGGCGGGCCCGCCCAGCAGGATCTCTTCGACTACAAGCCCCTGCTGCGCGAGAAGAACGGCCAGCCCCTCCCGCCGGAGGTGCGCGGCGAACAGCGGCTCACCGGCATGAGCGGCAACCAGGCGATTCTTCCGCTCGCCGGCTCCCACTTTGAATTCAAGCAGCACGGCCAGTCCGGCGCGTGGGTCAGCAACCTGCTGCCCAATATCGCGGGCGTCTCCGACGACCTCTGCTTCATCAAGTCGATGTGGACCGAAGCGATCAACCACGACCCCGCGATCACCTTCTTCCAGACCGGCTCGCAGGTCGCGGGTCGGCCGTCGATGGGCGCGTGGGTCAGCTACGGCCTGGGCTCGATGAACGACAACCTGCCGTCGTTCGTCGTCCTCGTCACGCGCAAGACGACCGATCAGCCGCTGTATTCGCGCCTCTGGGGCAACGGTTTCCTCGATTCGCGCTACCAGGGAGTCCGCTTCTCATCGGGCGCCGACCCGGTCTTCTACCTGTCGAACCCGGACGGCGTCTGCGGCACCGGCCGGCGCGCCATGCTCGACAAGATCAACGCGATGAATCGCCTTCAGTATGAACAGGAACTCGACCCCGAGATCGAATCGCGCATCTCTCAGTATGAGATGGCGTATCGCATGCAGACCAGCGTGCCCGAGGTGACGGACCTCTCGAAGGAACCCCAGAGCGTTCTCGATCTTTACGGCCCCGACGCCACGAAGCCCGGCACCTTCGCCGCCAACTGCCTGCTCGCCCGGCGACTCGCCGAACGCGGCGTGCGGTTCATCCAGCTCTACCACCCCGGCTGGGATCACCACGCCTCGCTGCCGGAAACGCTGCCGGGCCTCTGCAAAGAGGCGGACCAGTCCTGCGCGGGTCTGCTCAAGGATCTGAAACAACGCGGCATGCTCGACGACACCCTTGTCGTCTGGGGCGGGGAATTCGGCCGAACCAGCTACTCACAGGGCAAGCTCACCGCGACCACCCACGGCCGCGACCATCACCCGCGGTGCTTCACCACCTGGCTCGCCGGCGCGGGCGTCAAGGCCGGAACCACCTACGGCCGAACCGACGACTACGGCTACAACATCGCCGACGCCAATGGCGCGAAGATCGACCCGACCAAGGACCACTTCACCCCCGGCGCCGTCCACGTCCACGACCTGCAGGCCACGATCCTCCACCTGCTCGGCGTCGACCACACGCGCCTGAGCTACTTCTACCAGGGCCGCCGCTTCCGCCTCACCGACGTCCACGGCCACCTGGTGCACGATGTCTTGAAGGATCCGCCGAAATTGTAAGGCAATTTAGAACAATGACGTTTGTCCGCCAACATCCTTTTTGACCACTTCGTTCCAGAACTTGAGACCCCGCTCATGCTTGCATGCATAGATGAGACGGTAAATGGGACCTCGTGCTGACCGCATCACCTTCTGATCGAAGGCGGCATATCCGAGTCGGGTTCTCAGCTGCCGTATATAGAT
>JADLBT010000239.1 GCA_020847555.1 Gemmataceae bacterium | reverse complement strand
GGGCGCAGCGGTCGGGAACCGCTCCACCACAGGCGCAGCAACTCTCGGAACGTCGGTGACGTTCCACGCTCAGGGTCCCCTCGGCAACATCAACTGGAGACCCCGCAGCGGCCACGGCACCGACCGGTGGCACGCACGACGAGGACGGATCGGAACGCTATGACTGTCGACCGCATGTTCGCAGCAGGATGCCAATACTGGGAATGGCAACTGGCGCCTATCGACGCGGATGGCAACCCGATCGACCCGACCGGACTGCCCGTAGCGTTCGCTGCAGTCGACGCCGCTGCTGTCCCTGCCGGCACGTGGGCCGGGATCGTCGCCCAAGCCGCCGGCAGCGCTGCCGGGTCGTGGCAAGGCCCCGACACGGCCGGCTACGACACCGCCCGAGTCCTCGTCTCTGGTGTCGGCGGTGGCGGCGACATCGAACTGGCGACTGGTGACTGGCGGATGCTGTGCCAGATCACGTCGACGCCGGAACGGCCCGTGGAGGACACTGGCATCCTCTGGCTGCGGTGACGTGATGCGGCGGTCCCTGACGGCGCATAACCTGGCGGGCCGACTGTCCGGGTGGCGTGTCCGACATCCGGACGCTGCTGCCGCTATCCGGGTCGACCCGGCAGCCAGGTCGCCACGTCAGCAACGCGACGTGGACTTGTGGCTTGATGATGCGGTGTGGTGCCTCGCCGACAAGCTCGCGCTGCTGATCTGCGACGAGTGGCCTGACGTCGCGTCCCGACTCGCCGGCCGCCCCTGAACAGTCCTTTTTTCGCTGCCCGCCGATTGCCCCCTGCCGGTCGCCTCCCAGTCCCGGCAGGGGGCTTCGGCGCGTCTCAGGGTGAGGCGGACCGCCGGAAGGCGCACTGGCCCTTCCGGCCAATGGCCGGCGGGAAAGTGCTACTCGCCGAGAAGTAGCTCACGGATCCGTACTGGTCCTGCCAGTACCCCGTGGCCGGGACCCTCTGGCCCGTCTTCCAGGTGCCGAGCGGCCCCAGGGGTCGCCAGGCCTTCGTGGATGTCTGCATCATCTGAATCACCTCCTCTCACGTCTTACAGCGACTCCGCCCTGGTTTGGGCAGGAGCGATCTCAGGAGATGAGAGATGGTGATGCCGGATGGGTCATTGGGGCTCTACCTCCACGGATCGTGTGGGAGCCCAACTCGAAAGACCCACCGAGGGTCGTTGCCATCGGTCAGCGGAACCGCTAGCGTGACCGCTAGGCAAGGCGAGGGAGTCAGGTTCCCACAGTCCTTGTGAGGCCCCGGCGTTGGTAGCGCCGGAGCGGGTAGCTTGGAGTCTTCGCGGCCGTGCGCTGGCCGGGTGGTTTCCTCCCAGTCGCCCTCGGCCCGACGGCACCCTAGGCCCACGTTTGGCCGGGGATGCTGGGCGGGACGCTCCGTCTGAACACCCACCAGACAGGCGTCCCGCCGCGCTCACGTTGACTGCCCTATGCGCCGAACCGGCCGTAGTGCAGGTCGCGCCAACCGGCCGGCCCTTCGAAGCTGGGTAGCCGGCGGTTCCCGACCTTGCCCGGCTGACTTCCTTGGAGTCGAGGATTGGCGGCGACTTGACGAGGCACCTAGTATGACCTATAGGCAGACATAGGGTAAGCCACTCCTTTAGACGTGGAGGATGCCATGTCGGCGATCGCCGAGCGGGTGCAGGGACTATCTCAACTCGCGCAGCTGACCCAATCGGAGGTGGGTCGGATCGTGGACGCCAGTCCGCGCACGGTGGCACGTTGGGCAGCTGGCGAGGTGGAACCGCAGCCGGACGCGCGCGACCGACTCCTCCAGCTGCACTACGTGGCCAGGCAACTGATCGAGGTGCTGGGGCTGGCCCCGGCAGACGCCAACACATGGCTGTTCGAGCCGAATCGGCTCCTCGACGGGGACACACCAGCGGACCGCCTAGCCCGCGGTGAGTTCCGCTTGGTCCTCGGGCTGATCGAGGCGCTCGCTGACGGAGTCGTGCCATAGCGTAACTACGGCCCCAGAATTCCATTGACGTGACTCACGCGATTCTTGTACAATCCTCGCGTGACACATGACTACTGCCCAAAACTGGACCGCCCCGAGTACCGGGAAAGCGTCGCCAACATCTGGGGCGACCGGGTGCGCGAAGCGCGAGAGGATCTGGGCCTCACCCAGGTTGATCTCGCTCGCCTCGCCGAAGTCACCCAGCAGTCGGTGAGCCTCATCGAGAAGGGCAAGGTCCTGCCCCGCGACGGCCTGAAACGCACCCTGGCCAGGGTGCTCGGCAAGGCCCCCAACGAGCTCTTTGAGTGGCCCAAGCCGAGAGGAGCCCGCCGGTGACGGCGGGGTCGGCTGGCCGTAAGCCGTTGACTGTGACGTGCTCGCTGATCCGGGTCTCGAAGGACCGTGCGCGCAAGGACCAGCGTCAAGTGAACGTCGCTGAAGCTGTCGACCTCTACTTCGAGGATCACGACGAGGGCGAGTTCGGTTTGGTCGTGAAGTTCGTGACGTACCAGATCGACGACGCTGCAGCGGGGAAGGTCTACGACACCGGGGTTGCAGCGGCGGTCCGCAAAGCCCTGACCGCCAAGGGCGGCGAGGGACTACCGAAGGCGTTGTCGCTGCTGCGCCCGGACCGGCACGGTGAGCAGCGCCGCGTGTACCGGCCGCTCCGGCTGTTCGACATCGCCGACTACCGGGCGGCGTGCGCGGCGTATGGCGAGCGTGCCAGTGAGCAACTGCGGATGCGGGATCGACTCCGCCGCCACTGCGTGACGCGTTACGGCGTCGACCCCGAGGCGACCGATGACTGACCGTCTGCTCACCCCTGCGGAGGTCGCCGTCCCGGCTCGGTGTCGGCCAGAAGACGTTGGCGAACTGGCGCTATCAGCGTGTCGGACCGCAGTTCGTGCGAGCCGGCCGCCGCCTCCTCGGCTACGAACCCGACGCTATCGACCGCTGGATCGCTCAACAGACCGTGAAAACCACACCCTGACAACCAAACGACAGAGAGGGCTCCCGCACCACCACTTTGGACGAACGGAGTGCGGGAGCCCGGCCAACCATCACAAGAGCTGGGAGGCTCAAATGACAGCATCGACAAACCCTAAGGCACCGGCCCTGACCCTGCACCCCCTGACCGCCGAAGCGGTCCGGCAGGAACAGTGGGAGACCGCAGCGCAGTTGCATTGCCTCGCCGGGATCCGAGACTGGGATCCCGACTGGCTCGACCGGCATGTCCTCCCCGACGGACGGCCCCTCTGGGACACCATCGACAACATCCAGCTGCTGTCGACCGGCGAAGAAGTCCTCCGGGACGTGGCGTGGGAGCTCGGCGGGCACCGCCCCCAACATGGCGGCGTCGTCTGCCGTCTCTCCTGGCTCGACGACCCCATGTACGGCCGTGTTGTCGAGGCTGTCGCTCTGCGGCGGGGCCTGCGACTCGCAGCCGTCCCAGACGTCGAGGAGGGCGCGGCATGACGGTCCCGCCGATCTTCGTTGATGTGTGCACCGCGGTCGGAGCGACCATCGTCATCTTCAACGTCGGGTTCTTGGTCTTCTGGACTGTCCGCTGCGCCGTCATCGTCTGGGGCGACTGGCGAGCGTCGCGCCACCACATTTCGGGTCCGGCTCTGCCGTCAAGGGAAGTGCGGCCGGTGCCGGACCCGAACCATCCCGCCGTGGTGCCTGGCGGAGTCGCAGCGGCGGGGACGGCCCGACCTCACTTGCGGGCCGTCCCTGACCGCCGCTGCGAAGGCGGTGCCGCCTGAGCGACATCATCGACCTGGCCGTGACTGC
>JADLBT010000238.1 GCA_020847555.1 Gemmataceae bacterium | reverse complement strand
CGACAGCGAGCGGACCAGGGCCGCAGCCACGAACGGCCGGCGAGTCGCCTGATCGCGGAGCAGTTGCTTCCGCTCGGCGGCGGGGATCCGGGCCGCGACGTCGTCGAGCATGTTCTGCAGGTACATGGCGAAGCTGAAGCCGCCCTCCCAGTGGTGCTTGCCCTCGAACCATTCAACATACTGCCGCCGCAGCGCCGGCGTCCAGCCGGCATTGAGGAAGCGCAGGCAGAGGGCCAGGTGGATTTGCTCCTCACGGCCGGCTCCCGGGCGGAGCAGTTCGGCGACCAGCTTCGGCGTCGCCTCCCCAGCCTGCAGGTGGGCCAGCAGTCGGGCCATCTCCCGATCCGCGAAGGCGACGCCGGTCGGAAACCGGGTCGCCAGCACTTTCCGCAACTGCGCCGCCGCGGGCGGAACCTCCCGGGCGTCCAGCAGGAGTACCTGAGCCACGCGCAGCGCGTCGAGGAAGGTATCGTCGTCCGCCTTCGCCTTTTCGAGCAGCGCTGCGCACCTGCCCAGCCGTCGGTCGAGATCCTTGCCCGGTGCGACCGTCGCCAGGGCCAGCAGTCCTTCGCTGACCAGGCGCGGCTGCGATGCGTTCAGGACCGCCGTTTCCCAGGTGGCGGGGTCGAGGCGCTGCAAGAGCAGCCGCGCGGCAAAGCGCAGGTGGCGATCGCGGTGCGCCAGCAGCGGCAGCACGTCGCGGGCCGCGCACGGCGCACCGAGTTGCAGCAGTGCCTCGCAGGCCCGGCGGCGCACGGCGAGATCGGGATCGCCCAGCAGGGTCACCAGGGCCGCGGCGACCTTCGGCGAGCGGAATTCTCCCAGAAGCGGTGCCGCACGGACGCGGACAGCTGGCTGCACGTCGGCCGCCAGCTTCAGGGCCAGAGTCTCGGCCGGCGGCGGTCCGTGGATCTGCAGCAGATCGACGGCGCGGACACGATCGGCAGCGCTTCGCTTCGGGTCGGCGGCGACAGCGGCCACCTCGCCGGCCCACGCCGCTCCCGCCTGCTGGCGCAGCTGCTCGACCCGCGCCCGGCCCCAGGCGGACAGCGGCTGCGGCTGACGCAGCGCCTCCTCGACCGGCGAACGGGGGCGGGCGTCCCTGGCCGGCGCGGCCCCCGTCCAGGTGATGCGGTAGACGCCACCCTCGGTGCCCCAGCCGCCGGTGCAGAAGTAGACGTTGCCGTCCGGGCCGACCTCCAGGTCGGTGACATTCATCGGCTCGCCGCGAACGAATACCTCCGAGGTCGAGGTGTAGCTCGCCCCGCTGGGGCGGAGGTGTTCGACGAGGATCAGGCCGTTGGTCCAGTCGCCCAGCCAGAGGGTGTCGCGATACTTCGCCGGGTAGTGGTGGTGCCGGTAGACGGCGACGCCGGTCGGCGAGCCGCGGCCGGTGTCGCGCAGGGCTGGCAGGCTGTCGGGGTAGTAGGCCGGCCAGGTGGCGGTGCCGCTGCGCCAGCCGAACTCGCCGCCGGGACTGCAGTGCAGCACGCGGACGGGGCGATACCACGGCAGGCCGACGTTCCACTCCATGTCGGCCTCGAAGGTCAGCAGATCGCCGGCGGCGTTGAAGGCCAGATCATAGGGGTTGCGCAGGCCGGCGCTGATCACGTCCCAGCGCCGGCCGGCGGGGTCGAGTCGCCAGACGGTGCCCCCCGGCACGCGGATGCCGGCGGCGTGGCCGCGCGGATCCTCGTAACGCGGCAGCAGGTTGCCCTCGTACTGCCAGCGCTGCCGCACCGGGGAATGGGCGCCTTCCGCCTCGGTGATGAAGGCGTGATTGCCGACCATGTGATAGAGCTTGCCGTCCGGCCCGAGGGTGATGCCGTGCGGCCCGTGGCCTCCCATGCCGCCGCGGTAGCGCGTGAGCAACTCGACGCGGTCGGCCCGGTCGTCGCCGTCGTCGTCGCTGAGGCGGTACAGTCCGTCGCCTTTGGGGCCGCGGCCGGCGGTGTACAGCGACCGCCCCACCCAGCAGAGACCCTGACAGTCCTTGACCTCCGGGCCGAACGGTCGGGCGCGGTCGTAGTGGCCGTCGCCATCGGTGTCTTCGAGGATGCTGACCGGGCCGCCCTCGCGGGCGACGGTCGGCCGACCGCGGCTGTCGAAGGTCATGGCCTGCAAGCTGCCGGTCAGCGCCGGGGCAGCTACCACCTCGACACGGAAGCCATCCGGGACGACGAACCGCTCCGAGTAGCCCGACTCCCAGGTCAGGCCGCGCCACGGCCCGGCCTTGCCCGATGGGCCGAGCACCTTGACCAGCGGCCACTTCGCATCGTCGAAGTCGGGCCGCTCCCAACCGGGCGCCCCCACGGTGCTGCTGCGCCAGGCTCCGTCGGAGTGAAATGTCCACTGCGTGCCGTTGGCCCAGCCAACGTAGCCGCGGACCAGCAGGCCGGCGGGGCCCTGGCGGTTGCGGACCTTCACCGCCAGGACGTTCGTCCCGGAACGGGCCTGAGCAGTCACCTCGAAGGAGCGGACGCGGTGCCAGTCGTCCCCCCGGCCGACCTCCTTGCCGTTGAGGTAGAGGACAAACTCGTCGTCGGCGGTGATGTCGATTTTGACGACCCGCAAACGGTCAAAGACGACGGCCTTGCGAAAGAAGCGCTCTCCGGCGGGGGCGGACACGGCCGGGTCGCCCTCGTCGTGCCAGACCCACTGCGGCACGGTGCGGCTCTCGGCAGGAGCCCGGCCGGGCAGTCCCAGGGCGGCGGCGCAGACGAGCAGCGCGCGGAGTGCGTCGGTCTGAGACACGGCGATACCTCCCTTCGGGTCTTCGGCGGCCGACCTGCGCCGCCCCGGGCGGGCGTGGTCCGCGCTCACTTCGCCAACTGGGCGATGTGCTGCTGCAGGCCACGCCACTCCGGGTTGTCGGGCTCCAGGCGAATCAGCTCGGCCACCCAGTGCTGGGCGCCAGGCCAACGCTTTTGCTGCGTGCAGAGCACGGCCAGGGCGTACAGGTAATCGGTCGCGGCGGGCTCCAGGCGGTGGGCGGCGAGGAGGGCCTTCTCGGCGTCGGCCGGCCGGTCGAGACGTTGCAGGGCCAGGCCGTGGTTGTACTGGATGCGGGCTCGATTCGGCGCCAGCCGGGCCGCCTCGCCCAGAGCCCGGGCGGCCTCGCCTAGCTGCGTGGGATCCTCGGCCAGCAACAGCCCCAGCGAGTAGTGGGCGTCTGCCATCGCCGGTGCATGCACGATGACCTGCCGTAGAGCCCGCTCGGCGGCGACAGGGTCGTTCCGCTCGTGGTAGAGCATCGCCAGGTTGAACCGGGCCGGCGCGAAGCGTGGGTCCAGCCGCAGCGCCGTCCGGTAGGCGGCCTCCGCCCGGCCCAGGTCGCCGCGGTTGCCGCGGACGACCCCCAGGTTGTGGTGGGCCGAGGCCTGGTCGGCGGTCGCCAGCTGGGCCTGCTCGTACTCCTCCAGGGCGCGGGCGAACGCCTTCTGCTGGGTCTGGGAAAGCAGCCGCGGCGGCACCGCCGACAGCACGCGAACCGCCTCGGTCCGCACCAGCCGCACCCGATCTTTCAGCAGCGGCGCCACGAACCGGCACAGTTCCTCGCCGGACAGGTTCTCGCACCGGCGAACGGCACCGTAACGCACCAGAGCTTCCGGATCGGCCAGCGCCTGGCGCAGGGCGTCGCGGCTGGCGGCGCCGGGATACCGACCCAGCAACGACGCGGCGCTGGCCCGGACGAGGGGTCCGACGTCGGAGCGCCGCAGTAAATCGCGCAGCGGCTTCTCGCCCTCGGGCTTGCCGGCCCGCCCCGCGGCCAGGGCGTGCCCGTAGTGCGGCTCGCCGGCCCGCACCGGCCCAAACCAGGCCGCGATGTGGTCCCGGGACCACTCCGGCTTTTTGTCCTTGTGGCAGGCGTTGCAGGCGTTGGGGGCTCCCAGGACGGTGCTCAGGTCCGGGCGCGGCACGCGGATGCTGTGGTCCCGGCGCGGATGGACGACCATGTACGTCCGCGTCGGCATGTGACACTCCACGCACTGGGCGCCGCGCGAACCGGGCTGATGATGGTGGTGGGTCGGCTGATCGTACTTGGCGGGAACGTGGCAGCGGCCGCACAGGTTGTTGCCCTCGGCCCGCAGCTTGCCGCTGTGGGGCTCATGGCAGTCGGTGCAGCGCACGCCCTTGCGATACATGTGGCTCTGCAGGAAGGAGCCGTACTCGAAGACCTCGTCGCGGATCTGCCCGTCGGCGAAGTACAGGTCGTTGTCGAGCAATTCCGGAGAATAGTGGTCCAGGAAGTCGTCGCCGGGCTGGAAGCCGGTCGAGACGATGCCGCGACGGGCGTGGCAGCGGGCGCAGTTGTCGAGGCGCATCCGGTCGCCGGTCGCCGGGGTCAGGCCGTAGCCCTTGCTCCTGTCCCAGCGCTGATCGCGAAGGAACGACAGCGTGCCGGCCAGCGCGACGTGAACGCTGCCGGGGCCGTGGCAGGCCTCGCAGCCGACGCTGATCTCGGTGAAGGTGGTGCGGTAGGTGTCGCTCGCCAGGTCGTAGTTCTTGCGAACGCCGGTCGAATGGCACTCCGAGCACATGTAGTTCCAGTTCTGGCCGGGCCGGGTCCAGTGCAGCCAGTCATCGTGCGGAATCTTCTCGTCGGGGTAGAGGTGGAACCAGCGCTTCTGGGCGGTGTCCCAGGCGATCGACAGAGCCTGGACGCGGCCGCGCGGAAACTCGACGAGGTACTGCTGCAGCGGCTTGACGCCGAAGGTGTACTTGATCGGAAATGTCTCCAGTTTCCCGGTCGGCCCCTCGGTGTGGATGCAGAAGCGGTCGCCGTCGCGGAACAGCCGCGAGGTGATGCCCTGGTGCGTGAACTGCTGGTCCCGGAAGTTACCGCGCACAGTGGCGGGCGTGGCCTCGGTCATGGCCAGCTGGTGGTGCGAGCCGGTCCATTGCTCGTGCTGCTGCGTGTGACAACTGGCACACGTCTGGCTGCCCACGTAGGTGGCCGGCCCGTCATCTGCACGCGGATACCAGCGATCGACGAAGAACCAGGCCGTCGCCAGTGCCGCCGCGCCAACCAGCAGCACCACGATCCACTTTCGCGGCCACCCCCACCTCAACCCGCTTGGCATCACTGAAACTCCCTGGGTTCCCTCACCGCTCAGGGTTGGGTCCACGTCCGGTACATCGCCGCGATTCCGGCCGCCCCGGGGTCGCCGCCGTGCAGCACGACGCGATAGCGCAGGGTGATCGCCTGGCCCGCCGGCAAGCGCCAGCCGCCGGTGCCCAGCCAGTTGAACGGGCTGGGCGACATGAACCCGTAATTGCGCGTGAACCACGGGCAGGGCGACCAGGGGTTGGTGGGGTGGGTCAGCAGGGTGATGCCCTCGACCGGGCCGCCTACGGCCCCGCGGCGCCGGCCGAAGAAACTGCACCAGGCGGCGGGCCGCCCAAACGTGTCCGCCTCGCCGGTGCGCCCCTCGGAATCGACCAGGGTGCCGCCGCCGGCCGGCGTGATGTCCCCCGCGGCGCGGACCGCGAAGAGCGAGTGGTTCGTCTTCGTGACCTGCACGTCCTGGCGCGCGGTCAGGGTGATCCGGGCCTCGAGGTGCCACAGTCGCGGCGAAACGACCGTCACCGTGAAGCGGCGCTCGTCGCTCAGGAGAGGGGCTTGCTGGGGAAGGCGCCAGTCGCAGCGATCCAGGATCACGGCGGAGCTGGCATCGCTCGGCCCGAGTTGCACGCCACGCGAGACGATCTGACCGGCCGCCACCGGGCCTTGCCAGAAGTTACCGCCGTTGACGCGGTCGCAGCCAAAGAACAGCGAGCGATGGTGCGGCCAGGGCAGGCCGCTCTCGGCGGTCAGCGACAGGCCGGAGAGCGGGCCGGTCAACGGATAGAAGTAGGGATACTTCTGCGTCGGGTGGGCACGGTAGCTGGTCAGGACGGTGTCGCCCAGGCGGATCCAGGCCTGAGGGCCATCCTGGTACGCCGTGAGCTGCGGCGCGGCGGGCTGGGCCGGCGCTCCCGCCGTTGCCGGCTGCGCTGCCAGGCTGATCCCGGTGGTTGCTGTGGCTCCCCACGCGAGAAAGCGGCGACGCGACAGCGGTGTCTTCATGTGGTTCCTCCCAGGTCCAGCACGTTCACCCGCCGGACTGCCAGCCAGGCGCAGCCTTCGGCGAGCGGGGATAGCTGCCCCTCTGTTAGCCCGACGCGCCAGCGAGGGGCTGTCGTTCCCTCGCTGGCGCGTCGGGTAACAGGCCCAACCTGTTACCCGCCTTTGAACCAGGCCCGTTTCCGCACCGCCTCGCCCTGCCTCTTCGCCGCTGGCGGCCCCTCAGCGCCGCATGGCGCAGGTGTGCAGGGTACAGCGGTCGCAGGGTGAGCCCTGCTGGCGGATCGGGTCGGCCGGGCCGAGGCCGATCAGGCCGGACACCGACTTCAGGGGGGTCATCAGACAGTCCGGGGACAGGCTCACGCCGACGCGGCCGCCGTCCAGGGCGGCGAAGAGCTTGCGCTGCTCGGTGATCGACATCCCGCAGTACCCAGGACTGTAGGGGAGGGTGAGGGCCACGCCGGCGGGGTCGGCCTCGACCTGCAACTCCGCGATGACGGCAGCCTCGGCAGCCTCGGCTCGCTCCGAGCCGACGGCGTTGACGACCAGCCCGCCCAGCGCGTCCCCCTGACGCAGCAGTTCAGCGGCCAGTTGCTCGACGGCCGGGCCTGCGGTGGCGATGAAGACCGCCACGCGCGTCACCGGCCCGAGGAACTCGCCGATGGCGCCGGTGAACTCGACGGTGCCGTCCGGCGTCTCCAGGCGGAGATGCCGGCGGCCGGCGTCGGCGACGCGGAACACCCGGTAGGCGGCGCGCGGCGCGGCGCGGTCGGCCGCCGCGCCGATCCAGTGGTCCAGCGTCGCCTCGATCCGTCCCGCCGGCCTGGCCCCTTTGGGGTAGCCCAGATAGCGGCGCACCTCGTCGCGGTCGATTGGCGCCGTCACCCGCTCGACGACGCGCGGCGGGGCGTCGGCAAAGGCGGCCGGTTCGCTGCGCTGTTGCGGCATGGGTTCCTCCAGCGATCCCTCTCCCCCCGCGGGTGGGGGAGGGGTTGGGGTGGGGGCTCAGGCGAGGCCGCGGGCGGCGTCGATCATGGCCCGGACGTTCTCGAGCGGGGCGTAGCTGTCGATCTCGCAACCGGGCATGACGACGGCGGTCGTGTGCGGGCGGGTGCTGTCGATGAACTCGTGGACCATGCGCCGGATCTCCTCGGGGCTGCCGTAGCAGGCCACCTGGGTAGTGGGCGCATTCATGGCGCAGCGGCGGCCGGCGAACAGTTTGGCCACCGACTCGTAGAACTCCGGCCAGTTCAGCTTCTGGCTGTGATACGGCATGTCGTACTGGACCGCCTTCAGCCCGGGCCACTCGGCCAGCTTCACCAGCGATTGCGGCAGATTGTGGCCGCAGTGGTGCCAGAAGACGTAGGGGAAGATCTGCCGCGCCTTGTCGAGAAAGATGCGATCGACGTCGGCGAACTGCTCCAGCTGCCGCGGCCCCCAGGTGCGGGCGCCGCCGAAGATGCACAGGAACTCCGCGCCGTTGGCCCGTACCACGTCGCGGAAGAAGTCCAGCGCCGCCAGCCGCTCTTGCAGGCACAGGTCCAGGTAATGGCGGACCTTGGCGGCCGGCTC
This sequence comes from Gemmataceae bacterium, assembly GCA_020847555.1. Next base: position 10,285 of record JADLBT010000238.1, on the reverse strand, counting down.
GGTAATCGTCCAGCGCACCAGCCGCTGTACCTCGACAATGGTTTCGGCGTAGTTGATCGGCGACGCCGCCCCGACGATCACCGGCACCTGCCGGCCCATCTTCTCCTGGAACTCCAGCAGCTGCAGCAGGTGCGGCAGCCAGTGCGTCACCGCTCGCGAATCGCTGACGTACTTCTCGTAGGCTCGCTCCTCGTACAGCGCGATGGCCTCGTCGAGTGTCTCGACCAGCGGCTTGAAGATCAGGTAATCCTTCGGGCCGCGGTGGCGGAAGTGCTCGGCCCGCTTTTCCGGTGGCAGAAACGGCTCGAGCTGGTGGCCGATGTCCACGTACATCCAGATGGCGTCGGTGCGCAGGTCGGCCCACGTCTTCAGGCAGGCGTCGGTGGTTTTGTCTACATCGTTGTAGATCTCCTGGTGGCTGTAGCCGGCATGGGTGATCTGCCAGTAATCCAGCTCCGGCGCCACCGGCACCAGGTCGGTTTCGCGGAGATCGAAGGCCGCCGCCAGCCGTTCCCAGTGGCTCATCTCGCCGACGGGTCCGAGCTTGCCCCGCAGCTGGCGCACCCAGGTGTCAACGACTTCGCTCATCTCCCAACTCCTTGACCAGGACGTCCATTTTGCCGACCGCCTCCCAGGCGTTGTCGCTGGCGTCGTCGGCGCCCAGCTGCCGCGCCGTGCGGGCCTCGACGGCTGGCCCGCCGCAGATCACCTTCACCTGGCTGCGCAACCCGGCCCGCTCCAGGGCCGCGACGGTTTGGCGCGTGTGCATGAAGGTGGCGGTCATGTACGTCCCCAGGCCGACCAGGTGCGGGGCGTGCTGCCGCACCGCCTCGACGAACACCTCGTCGGGAACGTCGGTGCCCAAATCGATGACCTCGAAGCCGGCGGCGCGGAACACGGGGGCGGCCACGTCCTTGCCGACCGTGTGAATGTCGCCGTGGATGGTGCCCAGCACGATCCGGCCGCGACTGTGCAGCTCGCCGTTGGCCAGCAGCGGTTCGACGACCTTCAGGCCAGCGTAGTAGGCATCGCAGCTGACCAGCACCTCCGGCATGAACACGATCCCGTCGCGGAACTGCTCGCCGACCGTCTGCATGCCGCGGGACAGCCCGCGCAGGAGGACGTCCGCGGCGGACAGTCCACCCGCCAGGGACTCCCGGACAAGGTCCGGAACCTGGGCGACTTCCATGTTGATGACCGCGTCGGCAAGTTGCTGCAGCCTGGCCTGGGTGTCCATCGTGCCGTTCTCCCGGTGGCGCCGCCGCGACCGGCTGCCTCCGCCCGCGCTGATGCCTGTTCCGTTCGAGGTATCCCCCCGCGCTGGCGCTCGGGGTTCGTTTGGCAACTGCTTCTAACTGATTAAACCAGATTGAATTTACAAGGTATCGCGGGGGATGGCAACCGGGGAACCGTCACGATCTTTGCCGGCCCGGCGCAGGTAGGCGCCAGCTTGCAGGCACTTCCGAGCCGCACGCCGGCCCGGAAACATTGTAAACAAGAGCGTCTTTCTATAGTATGGCCCGACCGGCAGCTGTCGCGACCTCGAAGGGCTGGCGTTCCATGCGCATCCTGCTGATCAACCCTCCCTGCGGACCGCGAACGCTCGGGCTCAACCGGCTCGCCTGCATCGAACCGCTGGGCCTGGAACTGGTCGGGGCCGGCGTCTCGCGGCAGCACGAGGTGCGCCTCGTGGACATGATGGTGCGTCCGGACGATTTGCACCAGACCTTGCGCACCTTTCGGCCCGACGTGGCCGGCGTCACCTCGGAAATCGTCCGCGTCCAGACCGCCCTGGATGCCCTCCGCACCGTGCGCCGGCACGTCCCGGGCTGTCTGACCGTGGTGGGGGGGCATCAAGCCACCCTCTGCCCCGAGGACTTCGCCGATCCGGTGGTGGACCTGGTCGTCCTCGGCGAGGGGGTCGAGACGTTCGCGGAGATCTGCGCGGTGCGCGCGGCCGGCGGCCAACGCTACGACCACATTCCCGGACTGCGCCTGCGCACGCGCGACGGCTGGCTAACCACGCCGCCGCGCCCCCTGCCCTTGACCCTCGACCACCAGCCCGCGCCCGATCGGTCGCTCACAGCCCGCTATCGCCGGCATTACTTCTACCTCTTCGAGCCCGCCGTCGCGGCCGTGCGGACCTCAGTCGGCTGCAGTTTTCCCTGCACCTTCTGCTCCTGCCGCGTCTACTCGCACCGTCAGTTCATCCCGCGCTCACCACAGCAGGTCTTTGCGGAGATTCGCGATCTTGAGGAAGACTTCGTGATGTTCTGCGACGACCACTCCTTTCACGACCCCGAGCGGATGCGCGTCCTGGGCGAGCTGCTGCTGGCGGCGGGGGTTCGCAAGCGCTACTTCGCCTACTCGCGGGTGGATTGCGTTGTCGAAAACCGCGAGCTGTTCGCGCTGTGGGCGCGGGTTGGTCTGACCCTGGTCATGACCGGCCTGGAAGCGCTGGACGAGGAGACGCTGCGCCGCACCGGCAAGCGTACCGAGCAGGAGCAAAACGAGAAGGCGATCCGCATTCTCGAAGAGCTGGGCATCGGCGTCAGCGCCGGTTTTCTGGTCCATCCGGAGTTTCGCGAGGCGGATTTCGACGCCATCGACCGTTACCTCGAGAGCCGCCCCGCAATCTTGCTCGCGGAGTTCACTCCGCTGACGCCGTTGCCCGGCACGCCGCTGCACCGCAGCGTCCGCGAGCGCCTTCTCACGGAGGACCGCCAGCTCTACGATCTGCAGCATTTCCTGCTGCCCACCACGCTGCCGCCCAGCCGGCTCTACCGCCGGATGCTGCAAAGTTACAGCCAGGTCATCCTGCGCCTGATCCGCAAGCTGCGGCTGTGGCGACCGCAGGTGCTGCTGTCGCGGCACCTGCTGCGGGTCGGTCTCGGCCTGGTCCGCAACACCTGGGCCTACTCCCGGGCGCATCGCGATGTGCCCTGGCGGCGCAACGGCCCCAGCCCGAGTTCGGGGAGGAAGACATGATCGTTTCCGTTCCGGGGGTGGTCGAGCTGAGGTATCAGGGCTGGTCGGGGTTCGTCGTCGCCTGGCCGGAGGGGCCGTGCGTCCACTTCGACCCGCCGCGCGGCGCCGATCTGCCGCGCGACCGCGCCACCGTGCTACTGCTCTCGCACGGCCATCCTGAGCACGTGCGGGGCGCCATCGCGTATCTGGCGGACCCGTCGCCGCGGGAGGCGACCACCGTGCTGGCCGCTCCGTCCGTCTGTCGCTACCTGCAGCGCCGCCACGCGCGGCCCGGCGACGGTTTCCTGCCATGCACGGCCGGCCAGACGTGTTCGCTGCCTGGCCTGCGGGTCGCGGTCTTCCCCTGGATTCACATGTCGCTGCTGCCCGCGGGCGTCGGGCCGGCGCTGCGGCACCTGGGATGTCTGGTCAGCCATCCGATCCTGGCCCTGCGCATCGCCTGGGAGGGGTTGTTTGGCCCTCCGTTCGCGCCGATGCTGGGCTTCGCCCTGCTGCCGCAGGACGGTCCCGGGGTGCTGCTCTATTCGGAGGGAATGAACCGCGGGCTGACGGTCGCCGAGGCCGAGCGGATCGGTCGGGAGTTTGCCTGCGAGGTGCTGCTGTTCGGGGTTGAGCCGGAAGACATGGATCGGCTGCCGGATCTGGTGGCCGCGGTCGGCTGCCCGGTGGCGGTGCCGTATCAACCGCATCGCCGCTGGCGGGAAGCCTTCGGCATGCCCCTGGCCGACCTGAACGGTCTCGCTGCGACCCTGACCGCCCGCGGGATCCGCGTTCCGCTGCTGGACGAAGGGCAGGCCACGCGGGAAGGACCGGGGCAGTCGCCGCCTCGCGGCCGCGCCGTGGACGCTTCCGTCGATCGGGTATCGCCCGGTTTGCCAGGAGTTACGTAAGGAGCCTGGATTGCAGCGAAAGAAAGAACGCGGAAAACATCAAACAAAGGTCACACTCCGGGATACTGGGCAGGGGCTTCCGATGCTGCCGAAAGCCTTTCTTTGTCCTGAACTTGCGCCCAACCTCTTCTGCCGCGATCTCGCCAAATCCTGAGAACACATCCACTTTTTGTATTCGATACCCGGTGGGGTGGGCGGTCAGTGGGGAGTTGGGGGTGGCCTGGCGCGTTTGGCGGGCTTGTCTGCCGGAGCGGGCGCGGTAGAATGGGGTACGGTGACGGTTCTTGCAGTCGTTGTCATTGCGGTTATCGGCCGATGCGGTAACGGCGGATCAGCCACTTTCCCCAACCTGCCGTGCGGCAATCGAATGTCAAGCGGAACAGCGAGTGTTACAACTCAGTGGAGGCAAACAGAGAAGCAACGGAAGTGCTTGATGCTGATGGATGGTGGGTGTAGCTCAGTTGGTTAGAGCGTCAGACTGTGGATCTGAAAGTCGGGGGTTCGAGTCCCCTCACCCACCCTCAAGCCTGGCGATGACCGGAGATACCAGGGAGTGACCAACCCCCGAGAACACCGGGGGTTGCGTCATTTCCAGGGAACCTCTTTCTCCTCCCCTTCGCTGTGCTTGATGATGCGAAGATCTATCAGGGCGATTCACCTGCAGCGGTCTCCGCCACCTGAGGGCGTGCCACCATGACAGGCAACGGGAAGGTCGCACTGGTTACCGGCGCCGGCTCGGGTATCGGCAGGGCAACGGCGCTTGCACTCCTGCGGGAAGGATATGCGGTCGTACTCGCCGGGCGGCGCCCCGAGACGCTGGAACGAACCTGCGCCGAGGCCGGACCCGACGGGGCGCGGACCCTCGCCGTTCCCACCGACGTAGCCGACCCGCAGGCGGTCGGCCAACTCTTCGACAGAACGAAGGAACGCTTCGGCCGCCTCGACGTGCTGTTCAACAACGCCGGGGCCGGTGCCCCGCCGGTCCCGCTGGAGGAACTGACGGTCGAGCAGTGGCGGCGCGTCCTTGACGTCAACCTGAGCGGGGTGTTCTACTGCACCCAGGCCGCGTTCCGCCTCATGAAGGAGCAGACGCCGCGCGGCGGGCGCATCATCAATAACGGGTCGATCTCAGCCCACGCCCCGCGGCCGAACTCCGCTCCGTACACGGCGAGCAAGCACGCCGTCACCGGGCTGACGAAGGCGACGGCCCTCGACGGGCGGAAGTACGACATCGCCTGCGGCCAGATCGATATCGGCAACGCCGGGACGGAGATGACGGCGCGGATGAAGGACGGGGTGCCGCAGGCCGGCGGCGGGGTCGCGGTCGAGCCGATCATGGACGTCCAGCACGTGGCGCGAGCGGTGGTCTACATGGCCAGTCTGCCGCTCGACGCGAACGTGCTGTTCCTGACGGTCATGGCCACGCAGATGCCCTTCGTCGGCCGCGGTTGAGACGCCCTTTGAGCTACCGGAGCAAACGCGCCGAGCCGGAAGCAGGTACAAGGCGATTCGGTTCCGCATCTCCCAACCTCTCCAGGCTGCCGGGGCGGGGTTTTTTCCCGCCCACCTATTGCGGCCGCTCCCGGCGTGGGATACCATGCGTTCGTGCGTTCCGGGTGAGGCGGCGCCGTATCTCCGGGCAGTATCATGCCTCCACAGCTGCTGGCCCTGACCGAAGGGCCGAACATCCTGCTCGACAAGCCGATCCTCCTGCTCGGCCGGCATCAGGAGTGCGATATCCAGCTGGCCTCGCGGAAGATCTCGCGCCGCCACTGCTGCATCGCCCAGGTCAACGATTACCTGGTGGTGCGCGACCTGTGCAGCACCAACGGCATCCGCATCAACGGCATCCGCGTCGTGGAAGGCGCTCTCCGCGAGGGCGATGAACTGACGATCGGGAACCACCGCTACCAGGTGTTGTGGAACGCCCACAGCAGTGAGCCGGCCGCGATAAACCGCCCGCCGGTGCCCGGCAAGGAGGCGATCCGCCGCACCCGCCATGTCCCCATGCCGGAGGACGCTCAGCTAGAATCGTGCGAGGAGCCGATCGCGCTGGCCGAACCGGGCTCGCACGTCAACGCCGTGCCCGTCCTCCCGTCCGCCCCGGTGGAACCGCCGCCCGCCCTCGAGAAGGCCAGGCCGCCGCGCCCCCCGAACTCGCTGGTGTTCCCGTCGGAGGTCAACCTCGCCCCGCTGAGCGACGTGGCCAACCCCCCACCGGCGGTCCGCGACGACGACGCCCCGCCGTGAGCAACCTTGCTCCCGGCCTGTCCACGCATAAGAGCAGGCAGACAAAACTCCCTGCATCCGAAGTCAACTGGCTGCAATTCGTTGGTTTTAAACAGGTTACAGCAACAGGTTAGTGGGTTGTCCGCCAGTACTAACCTTCCCCTGGCGCCGTCGAGGAATGAGCGCAAACCCGCAGCCCCCGCACGAGCCTCTCGTTGGTGAGGCGCTGTGCAGGGGCTGCGCTTGCTGAGTGGTTCGAGTTTGGGGGGTGGGGATGTTTGGTTGGTCGGTCACCGCATGACCGGAACGTCAGTGTGCTTCTCGTCCTGCCACCAGGCGAGTTCCCCGCGCAGCACGCGCACATCGCCGGGCGCATCAATACCGACACGTACCCGATTGCCGACTACTTCCAGAATGGTGATGGTGATGTTGTTGCCGAGGACCAGTTTCTCGCCGGGCTTCCTGCTCAGGACCAGCATGATATTCCTCCTTGAATAGGTAGATGAGTTTGTTCGGGCAACGCAAATAATTACTGCAACTGGCATGCCAGGTGAGATCAGTCTATTCTTTTCGCTTTCAAGTATCCACAAGGGTGAGACTTCCGGCATTGGCTCCATTCGAGAGGCGCGAGCGTTTCCTCTGCGTGATGCAAAAAATGGCACCCTCGTGTACTGTTTCTGACCAACGTGAGGCACGAACTGGCAGCAGGATTCGCGGACCGGGTGACTGTTTGGGAGGTTTCGGCTATCTGGATAATCTGAAGTGAGGAGCGGCAGCAGCGGGTTATCGACGACGTGAGAAGGTGAGTATAGGGCCACCGTTTCCGAACGGCAACGGCCGACGGTTGCCGGGCGCTTCTGGGCGGATACATCAGCGGAGAGGCGAAGTCGCGAACGGATCCTCGAAGGAGACGACAATGCGGAAGCAACTGCTGGTCGGTGCGGCGCTGCTCGTGGTCGCCGGCGTGGTGGGGTTGGCCCTCGGGCACGGCGAACGAACGGCGGCGGACGAGAAGAAGAACCCGCTGATCGCCCACATGGTCTACTTCTCGCTGAAGGACAACTCCCCGGCGGCGAAGGAGAAGCTCGTGACAGCGTGCCGGAAGTACCTCTCGAAGCACCCGGGGGAGGTGTTCTTCGCGGCTGGCACCCTGGCCAGGGAGTTCGACCGGCCAGTCAACGACCGCGATTTCGACGTCGCGCTGCACCTCGTTTTCCGCGACCGCGCCGCCCACGATAAGTACCAGGACGCGCCGCGCCACAAGCAGTTCATTGACGAGAACAAGGACAACTGGAAGAAGGTGCGCGTGTTCGACTCCGCCGTGCAACAGTGAACCGGCTCTGCCACACCATTTCGCCACCGTGGCAGAATGCCCCTGATTCACGGTCCGGTTATTCCTGCCGGAGCCGCGCACGCAGCGCGGACCGCCTTTGCCGGACCGTGAAGCTCCACCCACCTTCACCATCCTGTTCGGGAATCCACTTTTACCTCATCCGCCACGACCGCTGACCCGGGCTCGCAACGCCTCACCTCGGGCCTGGTTGGCGTCGCTCCGGCTGCCGGGCGGATCCCCGCGCGCAAGTTTGCGCCTCTCCGCCGTCTCCCTGTGGGCGGCGGACGACAGCCGCCCACCTCAAAAGAAAAGAAGGAGTTAACCATGTTTATCGTCTCGAAGAACCACGCTCTGGCCCTGCTCGCCGCCGTCGGTTTGACCGTCATCCCCAGCAAGGCCAGCGCCCAGGCGCCTCGCCACATCGACCGCCTGGCCCGGGAACTGGAACGGCAGTCTCGGGAACTCCACCGCGAGGTCCACGCCCACTTCCGGAACACCCCGCAGTTCGCCCACCTGGAGCGGGACGTGGCCCAGATGGAGCGTCTGGCGCGCCACATGCACGAGATCGCCCACCGGCCCGGGAGCATTGGCCATCTGCGTGCCGACCTCCGCGAACTGGACCGGACGTTCCACCACATCGAGGAACTGGTCCGCGAGATGGCGCGTTTCCGTGAACTGGACCGGCGTGCTTACCGCCACCTGCGCGAGGCGCTGCGGGACATGAGCCGGACCCTGCACCACCTGCGTAACGATCTTCAGTAGTTGCCGACCCTGGCGGGGCCGGTGAGAAGTGGCCAACGGCACGGGCCGCCTCGGTGAGGCGGCCCGTGCCGTTGGGGCTTTTTGGGGCTCACGCGGGCGCCGGCAGCGGCTGGGGCACGTGCTCGGGCCGGAGCGGGAGTTGCGGCAGCATGCGGGCGTCGAGGATGTCGAGCTTGACCTCCTGGTACGTCAGCCGGCCGCAGGCGTAAGCGAAGAACGCGCCGAGCATGGCGCTGGCGACCGCCAGGTTCGCGAACAGGATTTGCGGGGTCGAGATGGCCAGCTCGGCGCAGTTCGCCTCGCTGGGGAGCTTGCCCCTGGGGTTGGCGATCTCGGGGTGGAAGCGCGTCAGCGGCACGGTCAGATCGCGGCCGCCCTGGCGCACGTAGACCTGGACGTTGCCGTAGGTGCCGCGCTCGCGGGGCGGCTCGACCCCCTCGTTACCGCCGCTGAAGAGAGCGACCGACTCCAGCCCGGCGCAGTGGTCCGAGACGACCTTGCGCGTCGGATGGTTGTCCACGCACAGGAAGACGTGGTCGCCAGGGAGGATCAGCCGCCCGAGGTTATCCGGCGCGACGAATTCCGGCACGGCGACGACGGCGACATCGCTGGCGCCGAGCCAACCGGCGGCCTCGACTGCCTTGACCTCCGCCTTGTTGCCGACCTTCGAGAAGACCATGCGCTGCTCGTTGGCCGGCTCAAAGGCGTCGCCGTCGATGAGGACGAGGCGCGCCGGCCGGTCGAGCCCCTTGAGGAAGACGGTCAGGTATTGCAGGACGATGCAGCCGATCCCGCCCAGGCCGATCACCTTGAACCGGCTGTCGTCGGCCAGCCCGCACACGAGTTCTTGCTGGTTGGCAGTCATGCGCGTCTCCGTCCGGGAGTGAGCACAAAGCCCACGGGTCGCGTCCCGTGGAGCGACTCTCCCAGCACTTCTCCCACGGGTCGCGACCCGTGGGCTTTACGTCCCCCACTCCCTGCTCCCCACCCCCCACTTCTTCACCGAACCCTCCGCGACGACCTTGACCCGGCCCAGCCACTGGCGCGGGACGAAATTCCGTCGGCCGGTGTAGCCCTCGAACAGCTGGTCCCAGTCCATCGCGAAGCGGTGGCCGTCGATGGCGAGTTCCAGGTGGAAGTCGGGTGGCTCGCTGTCGATCCGGCCGACGACGCCGTGAACGCCGTCGCGATACACCTCGTCCTCCCGGTCGGTGCCGGAACTGTACGCCGCCATGTTGCCGTGGCAGTGGACGTCGCCGACGAGCAGGTGCCGCGACGGCAGGCCCGTCGGGACGGTGTAGCGCACGTCGAGCGGCGAGCGTCGGCCCGACCACGACTCCCAGACCGTCGCCTCCTGCTGCGGCACCCACAGGCGGTAGCGCTGCTGGTCGAGATCCCACAACAGCAGGACGACCGACTCGCAGCGGTGCAGCGCAAAGACGCGCGCGAAGAACCCGACGATGGTTTCCAGTGTCGAGACCCTCACCTTCGGGTAGCGCACGTCACAGCGCGTTTGGTGCGGCGCGAGCGCGCGCGGCGCCCGGCGGGCCGGCACGTCGCTCGTGAAGAACGGGTGGTTGCGGCAGAAGAACAGACCGTCGCGCGTTAGCCAGTAGAACTCGGGGTCGGCCGGGCGCGCCGCCGCCGCGTCGGTCTTCAGGTACACGGGAATGGGCATGGGTTCTCCCTGGAGTAATTCACGCGCAGCCGTCAGCGACTACCCCTGCAGGACGAAGTTCAGGAACCGGCCGATCAGGCCCGGCGCCTTCTTGCTCCGCTTCGGTTTCGCGGTCGCGCCGGCAAGCGCCTTGTGGTGCTCCTCGAACAGGCAGTCCATCACCTCCTGAACGCTCAGCGGGGCTGGCTGCCACGGCACGTTGAGGGCGAACGCCTCGCTGGCGGCGGTCGCCTTCTCCCAGCGGTCGATCGGGTGCAGGTTCGGGTGGACGCCCTGCAAGGCGCTGTACCATGACGCGCCCTCGTGGTGCTCGCTCGACAGGTTGAACCCGCCGTTCCAGGTGTGGTCCAGCAGCGCGTGCAGCTGGCCGCTCCAGTCGGACCCTTCGGGGTAGTGCAGGTACTG
>JADLBT010000237.1 GCA_020847555.1 Gemmataceae bacterium | reverse complement strand
GTGTACATCTCGATGAACTGCAGGAAGTCGCCCGGGTACTCGGTGCGGATCAGCCCGTCGAGCGCCAGGCCCATCCGCTTGACGTTGACGTAGGTTCCGCCGTAGCGCATCGACCCGCTCATGTCGAGCAGGACGGCGGTCGCGCACTTCGGGTTGTTGCGCGTCTTGTGGATGACGATGTCCTCGGCCTTCAGGCGGATCGGCAGCGTGGGGCCGTCGCGCAGCATCGCGTTGACGAGCGAGGCCGGCATGTCCATGTGCGTGACTGAGTCGCCGAACTCATAGGCTTTCGTCTGTTGCGTCTCGATGGCGCCCTCGCCGATCACCGGCCCCTGGTGCCGCCCCGAGCGCGAGGCGTGCAGCTCCTCGAAGATCTGTGTCAGCAACTTCGCCTGGAACAGACGATATGCCTTCGGCGTGAGCTGAAAGCCGCCGCGCTTGCCCTCTTCGAGTCCCTGCCGCTCGGCCTGCTCGCGGAGGAAGTCCTGGACCTGCTGCTGCAGGGCGCTGAGCTGCTCCACGTCGCCCGGCTCGGCGAAGCGGGCCAGCTCCTCCAGGTCGATGAGGCCGATCTGGGCCGTCTTCTTCGCCTCCTCCAGCTGCTTGAGGAGTTTGTCGATCGTCTCCAGCTCTTCCTTGACTTGCAGGGCAGTCGGCACGTCCATCGGCGTGCGGCCGGTGAAGTCGTACCTGGCGACAAGTTCATCGACCTGATACTTCTCGCCGAGGCGCTCGACGAGCTGGAGCAGCTGGCGGGCGAACTTGCCGTGCTCGTCGCCGGAGCGATACCAGAGCTGTTCGAGGTCGTGCAACTGCTCCTCGTTCACCGCCTTCTGGAAGCGCTTCGCGAGGTTGGCCGGCGGCGACATCCGGTCCGCCTGGTCGCGGAAGTGGCCGCGCGCCTCGCTCTCGGCGTGGGACGTCTCGTAGGTGGCGAGGATCTTGCGCTTGCGCTCGCGGAGGATCTCCATGAGCGCCTCGAGGCTCGGGCCGAGGCCGGCGATCTGGCTGGCGTTGAGATGGACGGCGCGGGCCAGTTCCTCCTCGGTCAGGTCGCGCGTGCTGCCATAGAGGAGCATGTGCTCGAAGGCGGGCGAGACCAGGTCCGGCGGCGGCGCCGTCGGGCTGGGGAAGTTGATCGGGTCGAACTTCTGGTAGGTGTGGATGATGCCGCCGAGGCGGTCGGGATTGCTCATAAGGTTCTCGATGAGTGACTCAGGGTAGGTAGAGACGGCCCGCGCCGCGGCAGTTATCCAGTTCCAGAAGGTAATCGATCAACTTTTCTGTGACCCGCTCGGCGTACCTCCTGCTGTACCGAAATTCATCCATGTCCCCGATGGTAAACACCGGCAGGCACTCGGAGCGATTGAGGGGCTGGATCGTGGCCTCAAGTGAGTGGGGGCCGTCTCGATTTCGGTTCCCCGTCACCAGAATCACCTCCCGCTCCTGGCAAAGTTGCCACACCACCCGATCAGGAGACTCACGAGCGAGTCCGAGTGCCTCGAACTTCACGACCGCTAACTTCAGCCTCTGCCAAAGTTCTTTCCACGTCGGGGACTCAAGCAGCGAGATCAGATAGAGGAACTGGCCCTCGATGTCATTGTCGCCCATGATCCCTGCCATTGGCGTCCCTCCGCGCGCCGCCGTTGCGAGCCTGGGCGACCATCTCATCGACCTCGGCGTCGGACGCTCCGCGCGCCCTGGCCTCGCGGATCCGCTCCATCAAAGCCCGAGCCTTTCCGGCGCATGCGTCGAGTTTGGCCTGGAGTTCCGGCGGGTTGCCGCGCTCGCACCGTTCCAGGATCTTGACGTACTCGGTTAGCACTTCGATCTTATGCTCCCGCACGTAATCTATCGCCGCCTGGACGTGCCCCGGCGTTACCTTCTGGTCCTGGGCGATGCTCGACACCGGCCACGCGCCCAGGAGGTAATCGAGGATCCGGTACACGGTGATCCGCGTCCCCTTGATCTCCGGGCCGCGGCCACGCTCGATGATCTCCGGCGGCGGCAGGTCGATGATGTCGCTGTCAGCGGACTTCATAGGTAATCCTCCCGTGCTTCTGCGACCGCGAGATGCGGTCGCTGGCGTACAGCCCGGCCAGCACGAACTCGACGCACGACGCCCGCACCGCCTCGCTCTCGCTGGGGTTGACCTCGAACGCCTTCTCCCACGCCTTCGGCACGCGCTTGAGCCGCTCGCTGTACTGCGCCGACGGCAGCATGTCGCCGACCTCGATCTTGACCCCGCGCCCGAACACGTGGGCCACCTCCTCCAGTCCGTGCTTATCGACGTACTCCTCGAACACCGTCTTGATCGCCTCGGCCTGGATTGCCTCCAGCACCTGCCGCTCCGACATCTGGTGGCTGCCCATCATATCCAGCTCCAGCTTGCCCAGCGACGAGGAGTACAGGTGGCCCAGGTCGCTGACGCGCGGCACTGCCGGTTTCTCGCCCAGGCGCACCGCGCGGTGGCGGGCGCTGGCGACCATCGTCCGGTAGTTGGCGATGCTGAAGCGGGCACTGACGCCGGACTGGTGGTCGATGTACTTCGACTTGCGGGCGCATACGCTGATCTGCTCGATGACCTCCTTCATGAAGTACGGCACGACGACCGGGAACGCACCGCCGAGGTCGAGGCCAGCCTCCTGCTCCATGATCGCGATGCCGGTCGCGCGGTCGAGCGGGTAGTGCGTCTGGATCAGCGAGCCGATGCGGTCCTTCAGCTGCGGGATCACCTTGCCGCTGCGGTTGTACGTCGCCGGGTTCGCCGAGAAGAGGATGAGCACGTCGATGTCGAACTGCACCGGGTAGCCGCGGATCTGCACGTCCCGTTCTTCGAGGATGTTGAACAGCCCGACCTGGACGAGTTCGTCGAGTTCGGGGATCTCGTTCATGGCGAAGATGCCGCGGTGCATGCGCGGGATCAGGCCGAAATGCAGCGCCTCCTCCGCCGACATGCTGGCGCCGCCGGCCAGCTTGGCCGGGTCGATCTCGCCGATCACGTCGGCGAACTTCGTCCCCGGCGACAGCCGCTCGGCGTAGCGCTGCTGGCGCGGCCACCAGGCGATCGGGAGTTTGTTCTCCGGGGTCGCCTCGACGGCGCGGCGGCCGGCCCGGGTGATCGGCCGGTAGGGATCCTCGTGGACGGGGCAGTCGGGCAGGTCGAGGTACGGCAACTCGTCGTCGAGGAAGCGCACCAGCGAGCGCATCAGGCGGCTCTTCGCCTGCCCCTTCTCGCCCAGGAAGAGCATGTCGTGGCCGGCGATCAAGGCGAGGTTGATCTCCGGGATGACGGTGTTTTCGTAGCCGACGATGCCGGGGAAGAGGTCGTCGCCGCGGCGCAGCGCCGCCAGGAAGTTGGCGCGGATCTCCTGCTTGACCGTCCTCGACACCCACCCACTCTCGCGAAGCTCTTTCAGCGTGGCCGGCCGAACCTTCGTTGACGTCACCAGAGGGATCTCCTCGCACGGGTCGTGTGGACCGGCGCCGCGCCGGCGCCCCGACCCTCATTGTAACGTGGTCGTCCGCGAAAGGTTGGTTGGGGGATGGTCCGACCAGCGGTTCAGGAGAGGTGCGCGATGATCGCCTCGGCCATGTCGGCGGTCCCGGCCGTGCCGCCCAGATCGGGCGTGAGGACGCGGCCCTCCGTCAGGACCGCCTCGGCCGCGTCCCAGATGCGCCGGGCCGGCTCCTTCAGCCCGGCGTCCTGGAGCAGGTCGATGGCCGGCAGGAGCAGCGGCAGCGGGTTCGCCCGGCCGGCGCCGACCGCCTCGCGCGGGCCGCCGTGGAATGATTCGTAGACGCGGAGGTGCTCGCCGACGTTGATGCCGGCGGTGGCGCTGACGCCGCCGACCAGCCCGGCCCCCAGGTCGCTAACGATGTCGCCGTACAGATTGCCCATCACGAGCACATCGAACTGCTGCGGCCTGGACACCATCTGCATGCAGCAGTTATCGACGATGATCTCGCGCGTCTGGATCTCCGGGAACTCGGCGGCGGTGGCGCGGAAGACCTGCAGGAACAGGCCGTCGGCCAGCTTGAGGATGTTCGCCTTGTGGACCGCGTGGATCAGCTTGCGGCCGTTGGCGCGGGTCCACGCGAACGCGAACCGGAAGAAGCGCCGGCACGCCGCCTCGGTCACCACCTTGATGCTCTGCACCACCCCCGGAACGACCTCGTGTTCGATGGCGGCGTACAGATCCTCGGTCAGCTCGCGGATTACCACCATATCGACGTTCTGGAACCGGGCCGGCAGCCCGCGGACGTTGCGGAGCGGGCGGATCGAGGCGAACACGCCCAGCAGGCGGCGAAACTCGACGTTGTAGTTGGTGTGCTTCTCCGGCGGGACGAGCAGTTTCGTTTTCAGGGCGAGCCGGTTGCGGCGGACCGACTCGAGCAGTTCCGCCGACAGGGCGGGCTGTCCGGCCTCGACGGCGGCCAGGCCGGCGAGGTGCTCCTCCCACTCGACGGCCACGCCCGCCGCGTCGAAGATGCGCTGTACGGCGGGCACCTGGTCGAGCCCAATACCGCCGCCCTGGATCAACGTCACGCGCAAGGCCATGTGTGGCGCCCGTGATGAACCGCTTGCGGCTGCGCGATGACCGCCAGGCCGCAAGCGGCGTTACAGGTTCGCGATCAACTCGTCGGTCAACGTCTGCGTGTTGCCGGTGCCGCCCAGGTCGCGCGTCAGGTTGCGGCCCGCCTGCAGGGTACGCACCACCGACTGCTCGATGCGCCGGGCCGTCTGCGCCTGGCCGATGTGCTCCAGCAGCAGGACCGCCGAGCGGAGCAGGGCGATCGGGTTCGCCAGCCCCTTGCCGGCCAGGTCCGGGGCGCTGCCGTGGACCGCCTCGAAGACCGCGTAGCGCGTCCCGATGTTCGCCCCGGGCACCAGCCCGAGCCCGCCGACCAGCCCCGCGCACAGATCGCTGATCACGTCCCCGAACAGGTTCTCCATCACCAGCACGTCGAACTGGGTCGGGTCCAGCGCCAGCTGCAGGCACAGCCGATCGACGTGGATCTCCTGAAACTCCAGGAACGGGTAGTCGTCGGCGACGGCGCGGGCAGTGTCGAGGAACAGGCCGTCGCTCATCGGCAGGACGTCGGCCTTGTGGCAGAAGGTGACCCGGCGGCGGCCCTGGTGGCGGGCCAGCTCGAAGGCGAAGCGCACGATGCGGTCGGCGGCGCTGCGCGTGACCATGCGCAGCCCCTCGATCACGCCGGGCACGACGACGTGTTCCAGCCCCGAGTACAGCCCCTCGGTGTTCTCACGCACCACCACCAGATCCACGCCCTGGTAGGGGACGTTGACGCCGGGAAGGGTGCGCACCGGGCGAACGCTGGCGTACAGGTCGAGCCCCTGGCGCAGGCGGACGTTGATGGACCGGAACCCCTTGCCGATGGGAGTGGTGCATGGACCCTTGAGGGCGACGCGGTGACGGCGGATCTGGTCGAGCGTTGCCTCCGGAAGGGGATCGCCGAACTGCGCCATCGCGCCGACGCCGGCATGTGCCTCGATCCAGTCAATGCGAGCGCCTGCGGCCTGTACGACTGCCTGGGTGGCGGCCATCACCTCTGGTCCGATGCCGTCCCCGGCGATCATCACGACAGGTGTCACGCGCATCGGCTCCAGTCTCCCGCTGCCCCGGACGGCATGCGTCGCCTCGTCCTGTCAGCGTCGGGACCGGCAAGGACATCGTCAAGGGGGAAGGTGTGGAAGGGGTTTTCGTAAAGCCCACGGGTCGCGGTCCTGGCACCAGACCGATTCGGGGTCAGCCGTCGCTGGCGCCCCGGGCCAGGGCGACGCCGGCCGCCTGCTCGGCGCGGTAGCGGTTCAACTTGTTCAGCAGGGTGCGCGCCGTGATCCCCAGCTGGGCCGCCGTCGCGGTCCGGTTGCCGTTCTGCTCGCGGAGCGTCGCCAGGATCACGGCGCGCTCGATCTCGGCCAGCGTCTTCCCCTCGAACTCCGCCGGCCGGGCGGTCCGGGCCTGAGACAGGAGCAGGTCGTCGGGCTGGATTTCCGGGCCGCGAGCGAGCAGGCAGGCGCGCTGGAGGACGTTGCGCAGCTCGCGGACGTTGCCCGGCCAGCAGTGTCCGGCCAGCCGCGCCAGCGCCCGGGCCGACAGGCCGCTCAGCCCGCGCGGCACCTCGTGACGGAAGCGGTGGAAGAAATGAGCCGCCAGCGGCGGGATGTCCTCCGGCCGCTCGCGCAACGGCGGGATAACGAACCGAACGCCGTTGAGGCGGTAGTACAGGTCGGCGCGGAACCGGCCGCGCGCCACCTCCAGATCCAGGTCGCGGTTCGTCGTCGCGACCAGGCGCACGTCCACTGCCAGCGTCCGCGTCCCGCCGAGTCGCTCGAACCGCTCCTCTTCCAGGACGCGCAGCAGCTTGGCCTGCAGCGGCAGCGGCATCTCGCCGATCTCGTCCAGCAGCAGAGTGCCGCCGCTGGCCAGCTCGAACCGCCCCGACCGCGTCGCCTCGGCGCCGGTGAAGGCGCCCTTCTCGTGGCCGAACAGCTCACTCTCGATCAGCGTCTCGGAGAAGGCGGCACAGTTCACCTGCACGAACGGCCCGCCGCGGCGCGGGCCGGCGTCGTGGAGGAGCCGGGCCAGGAGTTCCTTGCCCGTGCCGCTCTCGCCCTCGATCAGCACGGACACCTTGCTCCGGGCGACGTGCCGCGCCTGCTCCACGAGGCGGCGCATCACCGGCGCAGCCACGATCAGCCCGGCGTCGCCGGGACGGCCGGTCCAGTCCGGGGCAGCGCAGCCCGGGCCGGCGACGGGAAGGTCCGCCTGATCGAGCATGGCATCTCCTTGTGGGAACGGCGCGAGGGAGGAGGTCGGTCAGGGCGGCGGTCCGGCGCCATAAGCGCGGCGCATGCGCTGCGCTCGGGCCAGTTCTTCCAGCTGGGGCCACAGCAGGTCGCGCCGCGCCGTGGCGGCCTGCTGTGCAACGACCACCCGCTCGGCCACCCCCGCGACCGCTTCGGCCAATTGCCGCAGGAGGGTCTGCAGCGCCGGGCCTGGCCGGTACGCCTGGTGCTGCCAGAGTTCCTTGACGGGCGCCAGCGCGGCCCCAAGGCGGGCCGCCTCGTCGAGGGGGGCGGTCAGGCGGTCCATGCCGGCGGAAACGTCCTCGCCGCGCCCGACGCGCTCGGCGATGTCCCGGGCGGCAGCGTCCGCGCGAGCGTAGCATGCCAGTTGCCGCTGGAGTCCGTCCAGCAGCACGGCCTCGGCTTCCGGCTGGTTCATGGCTGTTCGAGCGCCTTGCGCCGCGCCTTCAATCCCTCGATCTGCTTGCGCATCTCGTCCTGCCAGCGGGCCGTCGCCAGCTGCCACTGGGCGCATTCCGCCACGAACGGGTCGAGCCGCGAGTTGGCCACCTCCCGGTATCGGGACAGCGCCTCCTCCTTGCGGCCCGCCTTCCGCAGGCAGGTGGCGATCAGGTACTGGACCGGGACGCGCTCCTCGGCGCGCAGCGCGGTGAGATCCACCTGGCGGAACGCGGCCAGAGCGCGACTGTAGTTTCCGCTCTGGTACAGCGCCTGAGCCAGCGAGAGGGCGTTGACGATCTGGCCCGTCATCACCCCCTCGACGTCCGGACTCGGGGCGGGCGGACCCTCGACCCGGGCCGGCGGTGGCACCGGGGGCGCATTGAGCCGCGCCAGTAATTCGGTGAGCCGCAGCCGCAGCTTCACCGTGTCCGACGCCGTTCCTGCCGAAGGGGCTGCCTCGAGCTGCCCGGCGGCCGCCTCGCGTTCGGCGGCCAGCGCCTTCTGCGTCGTCTTCAGCAACAGCAGATCGAGCTTCAGCTTCTGCAAATCGACGGCTCCCGCCGGGCTCGCCGGCCGCTCCTGGGCCGGGCTGACGGCGGTCAGAGCGCCCAGTCCCAGCAGGGCAACAGTCCACCGCCGCGCGGTACGGAGGGTTCGGGTCATGTTCGTTTCTATCGACCTGGCCGGTTTCACGGCTTGAACCTCCTGGGCACAATTCAACGATTCGGCGGGGCCGGCGCCGGCCCTGCCACCGCGCGTGTGGGTGTGCAGTCCCCTGGTGCCGGGGTCAGAGAGTTGGTGTGAGAGACTGGACCTTGTAAAGCCCACGGGACGCCACCCGTGGGCTTTACACAGAACCTATGCACACCACCTTAACTGCCCCTGCGCTAACAACCTCTTCTCCGCGCGTCGCCCGCCGCGCCACGCCAGGAGCGCTAGACCGCCCGGATTCGCGGCACGGCGCCTGGCAGTACGTTCCGGCTGCCGTCCACCGCGTCCGGGCGAGGTGACAGATCGCTGTCATTCCGTGCCGCATGGTGGTTGCACAACATTAACAGCGTGTACGGCCGTGTAAAGAAAATGAACCGCGCGGACGGCTCGGGACCGCTCACGCGGGGGCGAGGGCTCCTTCCAACCGCAGCGCTACCAAAAGGTTACAGCGCCGCGGACACAGAGGTTCCCAAACCATTTCTGCGGCACCCGAATTGCACCTGCCTTTTTCCTTCAAAACCAACCTGTACGGAGATTGAAAGACGCGATCAACCCCAACCTGGATTCGGATGGAATCCGCTCGCATGCTCATTTGGTGAGAGTGCCTGCGAGGAGGGCTGCGCGCCCCTGTTCGCCGAAACTTCGCCCTCGGGGCATCGTGCGCGCTGGACGCGGATCCAGGCGGCATGTTCCAACGGCAACACCTACCGATGTCGCCTGATCCTGATGGCGTACCGTTTTTCTGATCGGGTCTGCGGGAGCCTGACCACAAGGACCGCCCAGAGCGCCGCCGCAGGTAGCGGCAGCGCGTCCTTCCTGGACCGGCCAACGGCACCGGCTGGGCCGTCCCTCGCGCATCTCGGCGTGAGGCTGCCATTCCGCAAGGAAGGGGAGACACAGCGACGTGGCTCCCCTCGCCGGTCCCCAAACCAGGGGCCGTCGTTCCTCTCCTCAGTACTGCACCACGATCCACAACAACAGGAAGGTTGTAATCATGCTTCGGTGCCGTCGCACGACGCAATTCGGAAAAGTAATCCTGGACACGAGCATCCTGGCGGCTGCCTTCTCCCTGGCGTTCCTGCTGCGCTTTGAGTTCGCCGTCCCGGACCACTACGCCGCCGTCCTGCTGGTCTATTTGCCCGCAGTCGTGGCGTGGCAACTCGGCCTGCTCGCGCTGGGCGGGGTGCTCCGCTCGACCTGGCGGCACACCAGCCTGTGCGATGCCCTGCGCCTCTTCAACTGGCTCGCCGGCGGCACCGCCCTGCTGTTCTGCGGCCGCATCCTGGCCGACGCCGGGGCGCCTGGCCTGGCCTTCCTGAGCAACTACCCGGTTCCGTTCGGGGTGCTTCTGTTCAACCTGGCGCTGAGCTTCCTCGGGCTGATCGGGGCGCGGGTCGCCGTCCGCTTGCGAAACGAGCGGGGCGAACGCCGGGCGTCCGGAGTGTCGCGCCCGGCCTCCGTCCGCACCCTCCTGATCGGGGCCGGGCGGGCCGGAGTTCTGGTCGCCCGGGAGATCCACGCCCGCCCGGACACCGGGATCGAGCCGGTCGGGTTCCTGGACGACGACCCGAGCCTGAGCGGGATGCGGATCCAGGGTCTGCCCGTGCTCGGGACGACCGCCCAGCTGGCGCGCATCGCCCGGAACAGCCGGGCCGAGCAGGCTCTCATCACGATCGCCAGCGTTCCGGGGACCGTGATCCGCCGCATCGCCCGGCTGGCCGAGGAAAGCGGGCTGACGACGAAGATCATCCCGCCGCTGCACGAGATCGTCGGCGGACAGATCAACCTGTCGAAGATCCGGCAGGTCGCGATCGAGGATCTGCTGCGCCGCGACCCGGTCTGTCTCGACGGCGCGGAGGTCAGCGCGCTGGTCCGGGGCCGGACCGTGCTCGTCACCGGGGCCGGCGGGAGTATCGGGTCCGAGCTGTGCCGGATCATTGCCGGCCTGGGACCGGCCGCCCTGGTCCTCGTCGAGCAGGCCGAGAACAGCCTGTTTCACGCCCACCTGCGCCTCGCCCACTCGTTCCCCCACGTCCCCATCATCCCGTGCATCGCCGACATCTGCGACGAGGCCCGCATGGACCAGGTGTTCGGCCGGTTCCAGCCTGCCCTGGTGTTCCATGCGGCGGCCCACAAGCACGTGCCGATGATGGAGTGGAATCCCGGCGAGGCCGTCAAGAACAACGTTCTCGGCACCCGGACCATCGCGTCGCTGGCCGACGCCTGGGGGGTCGAGCGGTTCGTGATGATCTCCACCGACAAGGCCGTCAACCCGACGTCCGTGATGGGCGTCTCCAAGCGAGTAGCCGAACTGTTCATCCAGTCGTTCGCGCGGCGCAGCGCGACGCGCTTCATGACCGTTCGGTTCGGCAACGTTCTGGGGTCAGCCGGGAGCGTCATCCCCATCTTCCAGGAGCAGATCGCCCGCGGTGGGCCGGTGACGGTGACACATCCGGAGATGAAGCGCTACTTCATGACGATCCCCGAGGCGTGCCAGCTCGTCCTGCAAGCGGCCGCGATGGGGGCCGGCGGGGAGATCTTCATCCTCGACATGGGCGAGCCGGTCAAGATCGTGGACCTGGCCCGCGATCTGATCCGGCTGTCGGGGCTGTCTGCAGAGCACGACGTGGAGATCCGGTTTACCGGCATCCGGCCAGGGGAGAAGCTGTTTGAGGAGCTGTTTCACGGGGCGGAAGGTGCCGACAAGACCCGCCACCCCCGCATCTTCATCGGCCGGGGACAACCGGCCGACTGGACCCCGGTCAACCGCGCGGTGACCGAACTGGGCGAACTCGCGGGCTCCGCCGATCCTGCTGCGATTCACAAGAAGCTCGCGGAAATCGTCCCCGAATACCAGTACACCGGGGTGCGAGACGATGTCGTGGTAGCCGCCGCGATCCAGGGGCCGCATCCGCATCGCGACCGGGCGCCGCAGGCACCGGCGGTGCCGGCCGCTGCCCCGGGTAGTGACGGAGCGTGGCGAACCCCGCGCCTCCACCCGGCTGACGCTCCGGCGCTCATGGGGCCTGGACGGTAGAAGGCCAGGCAACTCGGGAGTGCCACGGTATCCACCGGATTGGTGCAGGTTCCAGGGGGATGGTGTGGAAGGGATTTTCGTCAAGCCCCCGGGGCGCCACCGTGGGCTTGACGAAGCTCCCTTGTCCGGATTTGAGTCCGCTGCTTAACGGGGGTAACGGCTCTGTTAACCGCGCGATACAGTGGCGGGGGCCGATTGGTTCCCGCCGCTTTCGTCCTTTGCTCTCGATAACCTCACCAGGCTCATGCGGTTGCGATCTGCATCGGTGTTGGTCCCGTCCCGCGCTCGGGACCGCGGCACATCAGTTGCTGCCGTAGCTTGGTTTAACGATTTGCGGGAACGATGAACCGCCACGAAAACCTGTCGCCGACGACAGAATCGACGGGCGGGGACCGGACGCAGGGTTGCGGCTGTTTCCAGGCACACGTCCCCCCAGGCCGGGGCAGGCGCGTGCGTCCGTGTTAACCTCACCCTGTACCCTTCCCCTCCCACTCCCCTGGCCCACACCCCCTCCGAGGTGGACCACCGTGAGATGCCTGGTCACCGGCGCTGCCGGGTTCATTGGCTCACACCTGTGCGAGCGTCTGCTCGCGGACGGCCACGACGTGGTCGGCCTGGATGCCTTCATCCCCTACTATCCGCGGGCCATCAAGGACAGCAACCTGTCCGCCGCCCAGGCCCACCCACGGTTTACCTGCCACGCCCTCGACCTGCGCTCGGCTCCGCTGGAGCCGTGTCTCGACGGCATCGACGTCGTCTTTCACCTGGCGGCCATGCCGGGCCTGACGCGGAGCTGGACCGACTTCGACCTCTACGAGAGCTGCAACGTCATCGGCACCCAGCGCCTCCTGCGGGCCGTCCACCGGCGCCGCAACCTGCCGCGCTTCGTCTACGCCTCGACGTCGTCGGTGTACGGGCGGTTCGCCTCCGGAGACGAGGCTCTGCCGACCCGGCCGATCTCGCCCTACGGCGTGACGAAACTGGCGGCCGAGAACCTGTGCCGCGCCTACGCGGAGGAACACGGCCTACCGCTGGTGGTGCTGCGCTACTTCTCCGTCTACGGCCCGCGCCAGCGCCCCGACATGGGGTATCACCGCTTCGTGCGGGCGCTCCTCACCGGGGAGCCGGTTACCGTGTGTGGCGACGGCCTGCAGGTGCGCGGGAACACGTACATCGCCGACTGCGTCGCGGCGACGGTGGCGGCCGTCGGCGCCATCCCGGGGGAGACGTACAACGTCGGCGGCGGGGAGGCGGTGTCGGTCTGGGACGTCCTCCACAAGCTGGAAGCGCTGCTCGGCCGCAAGGCGGCGATCCGGCGCGAGCCGGCCCGGCCCGGCGACCAGCGGCACACCTGCGCCGACACCACCAGGCTCGCCCGCCACCTCGGCTGGCGGCCCCGGACCGGCCTCGACGAGGGGCTCGCCCTTCAGGTGGCGTGGCAGCAGAGCGGCGAGCAACAGCTCGCGTGTTCCTGAGGCGCCGTCGCACCTGTGTCATCGACCGCCAGGCCGGCGCCCCTTGGGAGAAAGGGCCGGGAAGCTCGGGGATCACAACCATGAACCTGCACCAGGGCACACCGAGCGGCGTCACGCCGCCGCCAGAAGCGCTCTCACCCTACCAGGAGTTCCTTCAGATCCTCCGCCGCCGCCGCCGCCGCATCCTCTTCACGGTGGTCGTCGCGCTGGGCCTGGGGATGGCGTACTGCGCCCTGAAGGGTCCGTGGTACGACTCCGGCGCGCAGCTCCTGGTGATCAAGAAGCGGCTCGACACGGCGCCGATCTCCGGGCCGGACCAGGCCCGCGCGCAGGAGGAGTACCTCGCCACCCACATGCTGCTGCTCACCAGCCGTCGCGTCGTCCTGCAGGCGGTGGCGAAGGACAACCTCAAGGAATTGAAGGAGTTCCAGGGCAGCGGCGGGGGGGTGAGTACCTGGCTGACGCGCACGATCGGCGGCCCCGGGCCGGACGAATCGCCGGACGAGAAGGTCGCCACCCAGATCATCGGCGCCCTCACCATCAGTCGGGACGTCGCCAAACCGGGAACCAGCCCGTCCAGCGAGGTGCTCAATCTCTCGTTCCGCGGCACGGTGGCCGACGACGGGCCGAAGATCCTCGCCGCGCTCATCGCCAGCTACCAGGACTTCCTCAAGGAGACGTACCAGAACACGAACGCCGAAACCCTGGAGCTGATCTCCCAGGCCCGGGTGCTGGCGCAGAAGGATCTGGAGGGGAAGGAGGCGGCTTACCGGAAGTTCCTGGCCGAGACGCCGCCGCTGTGGCGCGGGCAGGACCGGAACACGGCCCACCAGGAGCGCCTTTACAGGATCGACGCCAAGCTGTCCGCTCTGCGCGTCCGCCGGGCCGAACTCGAGGCCGGGATCGCGATGATCGACCAGGCGCTCCAAAGTGGGCGGAACCCGACCGCCATCGTGGAGCGAATGCTCGCCCCCCGGGCTCCGGTCGATCAGGCCGCGGCGGCGCCCGCGGCGGCGCCCGGACCGGCCCCCGTGGCGGTTCGCCCCGGCGCGTCGCTCGAGGAGGAGTGGCTCAGCCTGCAGCTGCAGGAGGCGAAGCTGCTGGCCACCCGGGCGCCGAACCACCCGGAGGTGGTCGCCCTGCGCCGGTACATGGACCAGGTCCGCCGCATGCTCCTGCCGTCCGGCGGCAGCCAGGCACCCAGCGCGGGTCCGGCCGGGCGGGCCGAGGATCTGGGGCGGATGAAGCTGGAACTGCTCCGGCAGGAGCTGGGAGATCTGAAGGTGGCCGAGGGGGCGCTACAGCAGCTGTTCGACCGTGAGCAGCAGGGGGTGAGCGGATCCTACATCCGGGAAGTTCAGGACGAGATGCACCGCAAGGCGATCGAACGCGACCGCCTGCTGTACGACAGCATCCTCAACCGGCTGAAGGAGACGAGCAGCGTCAAGGACTTCGGTGGGTACAACACGCAGGTGATCGGACCGCCGCGCCGCGGCGAACTGGTGCTGAAGCGGTACGTCCTCATCGTCGGCCTGAGCGTGTTCGTCGGCCTGCTGCTGGGGTTCGGGTGGGCGTACCTGCTGGAAAGCTCGGCCGGCAGGGCACGGGCGTCCGCCGCGTAACCGGGACCACCTGCTTCCTCCGCCATCGTCGCCCCCGACCGCGCCGCCCAGTCGGCGCCAAACGCGGCCCGCAGGGAGCGGGCTGCCGCCGAGCAAGGAGACGATCGGACCATGCCGCAGCTCGCCCCCAGCATGACGACCCGCACCCTGAGCGGGCTGTTCTGGATGTCGCTGGCAACCGGGGCCAACGTCATCTCCCTGCTCGTCGTCCTCGTCATCCTGGCCCACTTCCTGACGCCGGCAGATTTCGGCCTGGCGACGGCGGCCCTGATGGTCATCGGCTTCTCGGCCGTCTTCTCCGAGTTCGGCATCGGACCGGCGCTGGTCCAGCGCCCCGACCTTCGACCGGCTCACCTGCACACCGGCTTCACCCTCTCGGTCCTGCTCGGCCTGGTGGTCGCCACGCTGATCTGGGTGACGGCACCCGACGTCGCCGACTTCTTTCACCTGGACGAACTCACGCCGATCCTGCGCACCCTCGCTCTGATCTTTCCGGTGCAGGCTCTCGGCGTCGTCGCCGACTCCCTGCTCCAGCGCGAGCTGCGCTTCCGCACCCTGGCCGTCCTGGACATCGTCACCGTCGTCCTGGGGTACGGGGCGGTCGGGGTGACGCTGGCCGTCCTCGGGTTCGGCCCGTGGGCTCTGGTGGCGGCCCATGTCGCCCAGATGGTCCTCAAGACGGCCCTGCTGCTGTGCCTTCGGCTGCCCCCGGCATGGCCATCCGTCGAGCGCCGCGCCTGCGCCGAGCTGCTGTACTTCGGCGGCGGGTTCACCGCGAGCCGGTTCAGCAACTACCTGGCCGGGCAGGGCGAGCATCTGGTGATCGGGCGCTACCTCGGCAGCGTCGCCCTGGGGGTGTACGGCCGGGCTTACCAACTCATGGCCGCGCCGGCGGTGCTGTTCGGCAACGTCCTCGACCGGGTTCTCTTCCCGGCGATGGTCCACGTCCAGCACCAGCCGGAGCGCCTGGGGGAGGGCTACCGCCGTGGCTCGGCCCTGATCGCCCTGGTGATCCTGCCGATCAGCGTCGGCATGATCGTGCTGGCGCCGGAGTTGACCGGGGTGGTACTCGGGTCGGACTGGGAGGAGGTCGTCCTGCCGTTGCAGATCCTTGGGATCGGCATGCTCTTCCGGACCGGCTGCAAGATCAGCGACTCGCTGGTCCGCGCCACCGGGGCCGTCTACCGCCGCACATGGCGCCAGGCGGCCTACGCGGTGGCCGTCATCGTCGGCGCCCTGATCGGCCGGAACTGGGGCGTCGAGGGGGTGGCGGTCGCGGTCCTGGCGACCCTGGCTGTCAACTTCTTCCTCATGGCCCACCTCGCCCTTGGTCTGGCCGGCATGACGTGGCGCACGTTTGCGGCGGCGCACGTCCCCGGGCTGGCGTTGGCGACCCTGGTCGGCATCCTGGTCGCGGTCGCGGCCGAGAGCCTCCGCGCCTGGGGCGCGGCGCCGGCTGTGGTCCTCGTCGGCGCGTCCGCGGCGGCCCTGCCCTGCCTGCTGGTGGTCCGCTGGCTGCCGGATCTCTTCCTCGGCCCGGACGGCCGGTGGATGGCCCGCAAGCTCCGGGGCTTCTGCTTCCCCGCAGCCCCGCCACAGCCGCCCGTGCCGGCGCCTCTCTCTTCCGCCTGCCCCGGCACGAACGGCGTGGCGGCGCACGCCCGCAACGGCACCAACGGGACCGGACTGCGCCACGCTCCGCTGCCCTGCGAGGAGACAGCGGACAGCCCGCTGCGGCTGCTCGCGCTGGGACTGGCGGCGGAGCGGGTCCGCTACTGCCGCTGGAAGCGACGGCTCGACCTATCGCGCGTCCTGAGCGGCGCGGGGGATCTCGATCTGCTGGTGGACCGCAAGGACGCGGACAGGTTCTTGCGGGTAGCGGCGGGACTTGGGTTCAAGCGGGCGCTCCCTTGCCACGCCCCTCCGCGCCCACACGAGGAGCACCTCTTCGCCCCGGACCCGGTGACGGGGTCGCTACTGCACCTGCACGTCAACTACGCGCTCGCCGAGCCGGGGGGCATCCTGGAGGGGATTGGCCCCGACCTCGACGAGCTGGTGCTGAGCCACGCGGAGTCGTGGGCGGTGCCGGGGCCGCTGGAAGGGATGCCGGTCGTCGAGGCGCAGGCCGAGGTCATCGCCGCCGTCCTCCTCGCGCTGGAGCGCTACCCCCGGTTGTGCGGACTGGCGTCGCTGCTGCGGCGGCAACGCGACGTCCAGGCGAAGTTGCAGGCGGTGCTGGCCGCGGACCCCGCGGAGGGCTGGCGCGGGTTGCTCGGCCGGTGGCTGCCGGCGGTCCCCCCTGCCCTGTTTGCCGAGTGCGTGGCGGCGCTGCGCGGGCGAACGTCCTGGTGGCGGCGCTTCCGCCTCGCCCGCCGGCTGCTGGGACACCTGCCCACCGGAAGCTCTCTCGCCTCGCCGGTCCAGCGGCTCACCGGCCTGTTCCGGGCCGCGTGGTGGCGGCTGCGCCACGGCCGGGGCAGCCCGAAGGGGCTCCCGTCCGGCGGGGCGGTTATTGCCTTTGTCGGACCGGATGCCTCCGGAAAGTCCACGATGGTCGCGGAAACCGCGCGGTGGCTGGGGCAGGTGTTCCGGGTCGAGACGGCCCACCTCGGCAAGCCGCCGTCCGCGTGGCTGACGCTCGTGCCGAACCTGCTGGGCCGCCTGCTCCGGGTCGTCGCGCCGCGGTTGCGCACCACTCGGGCGGAGGTCACCGGGGAGTCGAAGGCGGGCCGGCAGGGGCTCCTGTACCGGATCCGGGCCGTCCTGCTGGCGTGGGACCGCCGCGCCTTCGCCCGGCGCCTGGCCCAGAAGGCGGCGCGGGGGTGGCTCGTCGTCTGCGATCGCTACCCGTCGGCGGACATCGGGGCGGCCGACAGCGCCCGGCTCCGGGCGCCCGAGGACGAGCCGGGCCAGACGTGGCTGCGCGCCTTCCTGGCGCGGCTGGAGAACCGGCTGTACCGGGGGGTGCCTGGCCCCGACATCGTGGTGCGGCTGACGACCCCGCTCGCCGTCGCCATCGACCGCAACGCGGTGCGAGAGAAGGCGGGCAAGGAGTCGGCGGACTTCGTGACCCGGCGGCACAAGACGTTCCTCATGCCGGCGTTCCCGCGCGCCCAGGTCATGGAGCTGGACACGCTTGCGTCCCAGGCGGAGACGCTCCAGCGTCTCCGCCGGCTCGTATGGGGGGCGCTGGGTTCGCGCCCCCGGGGCGCTCGCCGCGTCCTGACCGCGGCCCGCGGGGCGTGCTGCACCGGGGCGGGGGAGGTGTGCCGGTACAGGAAGCGGCCGCTGGTCGTGGAGTTCATCGGCGCGACAGGGGTCGGGAAATCGACCCTCATGGCCGCGGTCGCCGAGTGCCTGGCCGCCCAGGGGGTGCGCGTCTGCGAGGCGGAGGAGCTGACCCTGGCCCACTACGGCCTGACGTTCTGCCGGAACCGGAAAGTCCGGTCGGCCCTCGTCCATCTGCTGGCCCTGCGGTCGTGCTGGCGGTACTTCTTCACGCGCGACGGCTTCCGCCTGTGGCAGCTGGCTCTGGCGTCGATCCGGCGCGGCATGGGCAACGTTCGGACCGGGGCCACGCTGCTGCGGAACTTCTGCAAGCGGACCGGCTTCCACCTGCTGCTGGAGAAACTGCGGGGCGACCTGAGCGGCTGCGACATCGTCCTGTGCGACGAGGGCGTTGTCCACGCGGCTCACAACCTGTTCGTCCACACGAACGCGGCCCCGAAGGACCAGGACGTCGTCGAGTTCGGGCGCGTCGTGCCGCGGCCGGATTTGCTGGTCTGGGTGACGGCGCCGCCGGTCCAGTCGGCCGGGGTAATCCTCCGTCGCGGGCACTCGCGCGTTCGCGGCACGACTGCCGCCGCCCGAACCTTCGCCGAGCACGCTCACGCGACCTTCGAGATCCTCGCGTCGGTCGCGGGGGTGCAGGAGATCCTCTGCAAGGTGGACAACTCGCACGCCGACGGCCCGGCGGACGCGACCATTCGCGCCCGGGCGTGCGGCATCGGGGAGATGCTCAAACAACACCTGCGGACCAGGCAGGAGCGGCGTTTACCGGGGCGCGGCGCGTTGCCGCGCCTCCCGGTGGAAACGATCGAGGTGCAATGACGAACGCGACGACCAGCGCGAAGCTGTACCTCGGGGCGTGGGCCGTGTACCCGCTCCTCGTACCGTTCTACGTCTTCGGGAAGGTGCCGATCCCCGGGACGGAGAAGGTCGAGAGCGGCGTGCCCCAGCCGGCCGATTACTATCTGGTCGCGCTGGTCGGGCTCGTCTTCCTCGGCCTGCCGTTCCGCATCGGCCGCTCGGCCGCCCCGGTGGTGCGCGCGTTCGTCTGCTTCGTTTGCTACACCGCGGTCGTGAACTTCGCCTGGTCCGCCAACCTGGAAGACACGTCGCTGCTGAAAAGTTCTCTCTTCTACAGCTACGACGTGGTGCTGTTCCTCACCTGCCTGGTCCTCCACGCGGCGTTCGGGGAGCGGTTCCTCAAGGTGACAGTGTATGCGGTGGCGGCGTCGGTCGTCCTCCAGGTGATTCTCTCGCCCTTCGCGCCCCAGCAGGCTTACGCCCGGCAGGCGCTGTTCTTCAACAACGAGAACCAACTCGGCTACTACTGCGTCCTCGCCGCCAGTCTGTTCGCGCTGGGCGCGCGGCGGTTCTCCCTGCCGCTCTCCCACCAGCTGGTGATGTACGGGGCCGTCGGTTACCTGGCGGCCATCTCCCAGAGCCGGTCGGCCCTGCTGGCGCTGCTCGCCCTGGCGACGCTGAGCATGCTCGACCGGCCGGTGCGGCTGTTCCTGTTGCTGGGAGGACTGGCGGCGATCTCCGTCGCGCTGACCGAGCGGCCGCCGGTCCTGTCCAAGTCGGAGGAACGGCTGGTCGTGAAGGGGGAGTACGACACGCTGGCCACCCGGGGGTACGACCGGATCCTCAACCACCCCGAACACCTGCTGTTCGGCGCGGGGGAAGGGGCGCACGAGCGGTTCGAGTCCGATCTCTACGCGAGCGAAATCCACTCCAGCTACGGGACACTGCTGTTCTGCTACGGAGTGGTCGGGGCGGTACTGTTCACGGTTGGCCTGGCGCACGTTTGCGCGCCCAACCCGCGGGCGGTGATCTACCTGATTCCCGCCTTCATCCACGGGTCGGCGCACCACGGGCTGCGCTTCGCGTTCTTCTGGGCGACGCTGGCGTTTATTTACTGCGCCATGATCCAGCCCACGGCGGCCGAGGGCAGGGAGCCTTCTCCACCGGCGGGCACGGAGGACGGCCCCGCGGATTCAAGGGAGGGGGGATGATGACACCAGACCGCACAGGGCGAGGTATGTCGCCGCAGCCGCCCAGGGTGCTGCTCGTCGGCGGCGAGGACGTACACGCGCGCATCGACCTGATGTGCCGCCTCGCCGACCGCTTCTCCCTGGCGGCCGCCGGCACCGCGCCGGAGCTGGAGCCGGCGTTCACCCGGGCCGGCTTTCCGTACCACGGCTACCCCATGCCGCGTGGCCTCGACCCGGTCCGCGACCTGCGCGCCATCGTCGCCCTGTGGCGCGTGCTGCAACGGGTCCGCCCGCACGTCGTTCACGCCTTCGACACCAAGCCCGGGGTGTACGCCTGCCTGGCGGCGCGCCTCGCGGGCGTCCCGGTGGTCGTCGGGACCGTCACCGGCCTGGGCTCGCTGTACGCGGACGACGGCCGCGGCTCGTACCTCGTGCGGGGCGTCTACGAGCAGCTCCAGCGCCTCGCGTCGCACCACGCGGACATGACGATCTTCCAGAACCGCGAGGACCGCGCCCACTTCCTCGCCCGCCGTGTCGTCGCGCCGGCGAAGGCCGCCCTGATCCCGGGGTCGGGGGTGCCGACCGACGTCTTCGACCCGGTGCGGTTCTCGGCAGCGGACCGCCGCCAGGTCCGCGCCACCCTGGGGATCCCGGACGGCGCGCCCCTCGTCACGATGGTGTCGCGGGTGATCCGCTCCAAGGGGGTGGAGGAGTTCGTCGCCGCCGCTCGGACGGTGCGCGCGGCCGTCCCCGCGGCCCATTTCCTCCTTGTCGGGCCGGGGGACCGGGACAGCGTGGACCGCTTCACCTCGGAGGAACTCGCGGCGTTCGCCGGGGCGGTCAACTGGCCGGGGCCGCGGCGCGACGTCCCGACCGTCCTGGCCGCGTCCGACGTGTTCGTCCTGCCGTCCTACCTGCGCGAAGGCATCCCGCGCGTCCTCCTGGAGGCGGCCGCGATGGGCCTGCCGCTGATCACCACCGACGCGCCGGGGTGCAACGACGTGGTGGAGGATGGGGTGAACGGCTGCCTGGTGCCGGCGCGCGACCCGGCGGCGCTGAGCCGGGCCGTCCTCTACCTGCTTGGGGACGAGGGACGGCGGCGGCGCTTCGGCCGGGTGTCCCGGCAACGCGCGGTGGAGCGCTTCGACCTGGGAGTGATCGTCGAGAGTACACGCGGGATCTACGAGGAACTGCTCGCGCGGAAGACGGCTCGGCCGCGCCGGAGTGCCGCGCGAGCCGCGACCGTGACGCCATGAGGTGAGGGAGCATGCCAGTCGTCCAGGAAGAACGCGCACAACCCGCGGCCCGGCCGACCGACCGGCCCGCCGCGGACCCGCGACGAAAGCGGCCCGTGGCCCGGGCAGTCAAGCGGGGCGCGGACGTTGCCCTCGCGCTTGGCGCGCTCGTGCTGACCGGGCCGGTTATCCTGCTCGGTGCGCTCGGCGTGAAGCTCACCTCGCGCGGCCCGGCCTTCTACCGGGCGCGGCGGGCCGGCCTGGGCGGGCGCCCGTTCACGATGTTCAAGCTCCGCACCATGCGCGTCGGGGAGGACGCGCCCGACCGCAAGATCACCGCCGACCGGGACGACCGGGTGACCGGAATCGGCCGGTGGCTGCGGCGCTTCAAGATCGACGAGCTGCCGCAGTTCTGGAACGTGCTCCGCGGCGACATGGCGATCGTCGGGCCGCGCCCCGAGGACTGGGATATCGTCCAGCAGCACTACACGGCGGCGGACCGCCGCGCGCTCGAGGTACGGCCCGGCATCGCGTCGCCGGTGGACGTGCAGTGGTATCCCGACCTGACCCACCACGACCCGGCCCCGCCGGAGGTGCCGGCGCAGGACCACTACCTGCGGCGCCACCTGCCGGTTCAGGTCGCGGAGGCGATCCGCTACGCGGACCGGCAGACGTGGTGGCTGGACCTGCGGGTGATGGCGCGGCTCGCGTTCTGCGTGCTGGTGCATTCCTGGCTGCCGCCCGCGCGGCGGCCGCTCCCGCCGATCGAACCGGCCGACCGGCGGAACGCGGACAACCAACTCGCGGGCGGGGGAAGCTGAGATGTCGATCTGCGTCATCAGTCAGCCCCGGCTCTTTCCCGGACTGCACTACCTGCACGGGATGCTGGTGGCCGACGTCTTCGTGATCTTCGACTCGGTGCAGTTCAACCCGCGCCACGAGGAGAACCGGGCGAAGGTGAAGACGCCGCGCGGGCCTGAGTGGCTCACCGTCCCGATGCGCCGGACCGGCCGGGAGCAGCTTATCCGGCACACGCACGTGGACAACAGCCAGCCGTGGCAGCAGAAGGTGCTCAAGACGCTCCAGCACAACTACGCGAAGGCGCCCTGCTACGAGGTCCACGCGCCCGCAGTGCAGCGCATCCTGGAGGCGCCGCACGAAACGCTGACCCAGCTGGACCGGGCGTCGTGGGAACCGGCCCTGCGCCTGCTGGGAGTCACCTGCCGGTTCGTGTGCGCGTCGGAGTTGCCGATCGCCGGCAAGGGTCCGCGGGTGCTGCTGGAGATCTGCAAGTACCTCGGTGCGGATACTTACCTTTCGGGGATGTTCGGGCGGGAGTATCTGGACGTGGACGAGTTTGCCCGCGAGGGAGTGGCCGTGCTGTTTCACGAGTACAGCTGTCGCCCGTACCGCCAGTGCCACGGCGACTTCGTGCCGTTTCTGAGCTACCTCGACCTGCTGTTCAACGGGGCGCTGGAGCGCGGCTTCGTGCTCGGCGGGGGACGCATGGTCGCTCCGGCGTGAGGGCGCGGGCCGAGAGGGGTCGTCTGACGTCGCCCCTCTCCCACGAGGGGAGAGGGGCGAAAAAGGCCGCCGCTTGCTGACTGGAAATAGAGTGTGCCGGTTGACAGGAGAAAGGGGTAGAGGAAGATGGAACCAGACCGACCCGGCGGGATCCTCGCCATCGCCGCGCACCCGGATGACGAGGTGCTCGGCTGCGGCGGCGTCCTGGCCCTGCACGCCCGGGCCGGCGACCCGGTGACGGTCGTGCTCGTGTGCGAGGGCGAGTCGCTGCGCTACGGTCCGGGCGGGGTCGGCCAGGGCTCCCACATCCTCCGGGCGGCGGAAAAGCTCGGCGGCGTCACGGTCCGCCACCTGGGGTTCCCGGACCAGGCGCTCGACACGCTCCGCCTGACCGAGCTGATCGCCCCGCTGGAGAAGGTGGTCCGCGAGGTGCGCCCGCGCATCGTCTACTGCCAGTACGGCGGGGATGTCAATCGCGACCACCAGATCCTCTTCCAGGCTATCCTCGTCGCCACGCGCCCGACCGAAACGTGCATCGAGGCGGTGTACGCCTTCGACACCGCCAGCAGCACCGAATGGGCTTACCCTCGCACCTTCGTCCCCGACACCTGGATCGATATCTCCGCGACGCTCGACGCCAAGCTGGCGGCGATGGCCTGTTACGAGAGCGAGCTGCGCCCCTACCCTCACCCGCGTTCTCTGGAAGCCCTCGAACATCGGGCGCGGGCGTTCGGCAACCAGGTATGCATGGACGCGGCCGAGGTGTTCATGACCGTCCGCCGCGTCGTCCGGAGCAACCCCCTGTCGTCGTGATCCCCTTCTCCCTCTTGCACCGTTGAGGCACAGCATGACGAAAGCGATCGTTCCGCGGAGTCTGGAACGCCGGTCCATCCCGTTCTTCCGCCCCTCGCTCACCGAGGCGGAAATCGGCGAGGTGGCCAACTGCCTTCGCTCCGGGTGGCTGACGACCGGACCGCTCACCCGCCGCTTCGAGGAGGAGTTCGCCCGCCAGGTGGGGACGCGCCACGCCGTCGCCCTCAACTCCTGCACGGCAGCGCTGCACCTGGCGGTCGAGGCGCTCGGCCTGCGCCCCGGTCAGGGCGTGCTGGTGCCGACAATGACCTTTGCCGCCACCGCCGAGGTGGTGCGCTACCAGGGGGCGGTGCCGATCCTGGTGGACTGCGAGCCGGGGACGGCGAACCTCGACCTGGAGGACGCGGGCCGCAAGCTGGTCCTGGCCCGGGACGGCCGGCTCCCGGGGTGC
Source organism: Gemmataceae bacterium (assembly GCA_020847555.1). Next base: position 16,638 of record JADLBT010000237.1, on the reverse strand, counting down.
CCGCAGGGTCTGGAGGTGGCCGGCATCATCCCGGTTCACGTCGGCGGGTTGATGCTCGACGTCGGCGTGCTCCAGGCGTTCGCGCGCTCCCACGATCTGTGGGTGATCGAGGACGCCGCCCACGCCTTCCCGGCGGCGTGGCGGGCCGGCCCCGACGCCCCGTGGCAGCGCTGCGGCGAGGGCACCGCGACCGTCACCTGTTTCTCCTTCTACGCGAACAAAACGATCACCACCGGCGAGGGCGGCATGGCCGTGACCGCGGACGCCGACCTGGCCGCGCGCATCCGGCAGATGTCGCTGCACGGCCTGTCGCGCGATGCGTGGGGGCGCTACGCGGCGGGGGGGAGCTGGGACTACCAGATCCTCGCGCCGGGGTACAAGTACAACCTGACGGACGTCGCGTCGGCGATCGGCATCCACCAGCTGCAACGGGCCGAGGCGATGCGAGTCGCGCGGGAGGCGGCGGCCCAGGCGTATCGGGACGGACTCGGCGAACTGGACCAGGTCGAACTGCCGCCGGACCCGCCCGACCGGCTCCATGCGTGGCACCTGTTCCCGCTGCGGCTGCACCTGGACCGGCTGACGGTGGACCGGAACGCCTTCATCCGGGCGCTGAACGAGCACGGGGTCGGCACCTCCGTCCACTGGCGGCCGCTCCACCTGCACCCGTACTACGCCGAGCAGTTTGGGTGGACGCCGGATCTGTTGCCGACGGCCAGCCGGGAGTGGCTCCGGCTCGTCAGCCTACCGCTCTTTCCCGACCTGGCGGACGCGGAGCGCGACCACGTCATCCGCGTGGTGCGCCGGCTGTGCCGGCGCTTTCGGTGCCGCTAAGAAGTGGTTGCCAAACGAGCCCCAGGCGTCAGCGCGGAGCGGCCCCGCGCTGACGCCGGGGGCTCGTCGGCAGGTTTTCAAACCGCTGCCAGGCCGCAAGCGGCAGCAAGTACACCCACGGCGATGCCGTATTACGCCGCGCCAATCGCAACTCTTCGGGCAGACAGCAGGCCGGAGGCAACACGACCACGCGAACAACGACCACAAGGGGGATGCACCATGTTTCGATTTCTGGCCAGGTGGATTTCGCCGCGGAAGGTGTCGCCGAAGGCGCGGCCGCGCCCGACGCGCCGACTGTGGCTGGAGGCGCTGGAAGACCGCGTAACGCCCGCGGGCAACGTCACGCGGTTTGCCGTCCTCGGGGATTTCGGCGCCAACAGCAAGGCCGAGGGAAAAGTCGCGACCCTCGTGCATAACTTGAACCCGGATCTCATCATCACGATGGGGGACAATAACTACGAACTCGGCGGGGCTGACACGATCGACACGAACATCGGGAAGTATTACCACGACTACATCTACCCGTATGTCAATCCCGACTTCATCGCCGCCTACGGCACCGGCTTCCTCGGCAACGGCGGGGTCGGTTACGGGCCGGGGTCGCCCACCGGGACGAACCGCTTCTTTCCGTCCCTGGGCAATCACGACTGGGGGGATCGGTCGGAGCCGTTTCCGGCGGGCGCCGATCCCCTCCTCGCGTACTTTAGCCTCCCGGGGAACGAGCGGTACTACAAGTTCTCGCATGGGGTGGTGGACTTCTTCTGCCTGGACAGCGACAGCAACGAGCCGGACGGCCGCACCAGCACCTCCGTCCAGGCTCAGTGGCTGCAGGCCGGGCTGGCGGCGTCCACGGCTGTCTGGAAGATCGTGTACATGCACCACGCCCCTTACGCATCCGGGGCGTCGCACGGCATGAGCCCGGTGATGCAGTGGCCGTTCGCCGCGTGGGGGGCCGATGCGGTGCTGGCGGGGCACGAGCACGAGTACGAGCGCCTCGAGGTGGACGGGATCCCTTACATCGTCAACGGGCTGGGCGGCGGCGGCTCGGGCACGTTCGGCACGCCGATCCCCGAGAGCCTCGTGCGGTTCAACGCGGACTACGGCGCCGGGTACGTGGTCGCGGACGAGAACCAGATCACGTTCCAGTTCATCGGTGCCTGGGATTTCCCCGGCCAGGTCATTGACGAGATCACGCTGCTCGCCAACCCGGCGGGGCAGGTGCCGGCGGTCCCCGGCAGCCCGACGGTGGCAGCGACGGCCACGCAGCAGCTGACCCTCGGGTGGGCGGACAACTCCACCAACGAGACGGGGTTCGTCATCGAGCGCTCGACCGACGGCACGCTCTTCGCTCCGCGCACGACCGTCGGCGCCAACGTCACGAGCTACACCGATAGCGGGCTGACCGCGGGAGCGCAGTACTTCTACCGGGTCCGCTCTGCCAACGGGGCGGGCCAGTCCGCCCCGACCGCCGCGGCCAACGACTTCGCTCGCGGGCCGGCGGTGCGGCTGCTCGTCAGCGCCCCGGCGACCGCGACCACCGGCAACCCGCTCACCGCGGCGGTGACGGCGGTGGACACGTTCAACCGCGTCGCCGCGGGCTACGCCGGCGTCGTGCAGTTTTCCAGCTCGGACGGCGGGGCCGTCCTGCCCGCCAATTACACCTTCGGAAGTGCCGACCGCGGTGTTCACACGTTCGCGAACGGGGTGACGCTGCAAACGGCCGGCACCCAGACACTGACCGTCGCGGATCCGAACAGCCCCGGCATCGCCGCCGGCCACGCCACGATCCAGGTCAGTCCGCCTCCGACCGTGGTGCGCTTTGCCGTGATCGGCGAGTACGGCCAGGCGAGTACCGCCGAGCAGAAGGTGGCCGCCCTGGTGCATGGCTGGAACCCCGACTTCGTGATCACCCTCGGCGGGAACAACGCGCCCTCGGGCTCGGCGGCGACGATCGACGCGAATGTCGGTCAGTACTACCACGACTACATCTACCCGTACCACGGCGCGTACGGGGCGGGCGCCGCGGCGAACAAGTTCTGGCCCGCCCTCGGGCACCGGGACTACGCCGGGGTGGACGGGTACGCCCCGTACCTCGACTACTTCGCCCTCCCGAACAACGAACGGTACTACGACTTCGCCGCCGGCCCCGTCCAGCTGTTCGCCCTCAACAGCGACGCGAACGAGCCGGACCGCAACTGGGACACCTCGACCCAGGGGGCGTGGCTGCAAAACCGGCTCGCGGCCTCGACGGCTCCGTGGAAGCTGGTGTACTTCAACGGCTCCCCCTACTCGTCCACCGTGCCGTTTCCGGTCATGCGCTGGCCGTTCGAGCAGTGGGGGGCGAGCGCCGTCCTGTCGGCCTATGCGAGGAACTACGAGCGGCTCGACGTCGGCGGCCTGCCGTACTTCGTCAACGGCCTCGGCGGCCGGGGCCGCGACGACTTCGGCACCCCCATCCCGGAGAGCCAGTTCCGCTTCAACGGCGACTACGGCGCCATGCTGGTCACGGCCACCGCGTACCAGATCACCTTCGAGTTCGCCGGCGCCTGGGACTTCCCGGGCCAGGTCATCGACTCGCTGACCCTCACCGTGCCGCCGAACGGGACGCCGACCAACCTGCTCGCCCGGTCCGTCTCGGCGACCCAGGTCGATCTCGCCTGGACCGACCAGGCGACCAACGAGGCAGGCTACACCATCGAGCGCTCGACCAACGGCGTGACGTTCGCCCCGCTCGCCACGGTCGGCGCCAACGTCGCCGCCTACAGTGACACCGGGCTGACCACGGGGACGCGCTACTACTACCGCGTGCAGGCGACCAACGCCGGCGGAGCGTCCGCCTACTCCAATGTGAGCAGCGCCGTCGCCGGGGCCGTGATCATCCACCTGGAGATCGGCGCGCCGGTGGAAACGACCGCTGGCGTGCAGTTCACCCTGACGCTTTCTGCCCTGGACCAGTCGAACAACCCGGTCACCGACTACGCCCGGGCGGTCCACTTCTGGACCACGGACCTGCTCGCGGACTTGCCCGCGAACTACATCTTCTCCCCGGCGGACGGCGGAACCCATACGTTCGTCGTCACGCTGAAGACCGCCGGCCCTCAGTCGATCTTCGTCACCGATTCGACGACGGGCCAGCCGTTCACCGAGGCCCAGCTCGTGGTGCATCCGGCCGCCGCCAGCACCCTGGCCGTGGCCAACTTCCCCTCGACCGTCATCGCCGGGCATCCCGACACCGTCACGGTCGTCGCGAAGGATCCGTTCGGCAACACCGCCACCGGCTACCGCGGAACGATCCACCTCACGAGCAGCGACGGCCAGGCGCTGCTGCCCGCGGATTACACGTTCACCGCGGGCGACAGCGGCGTCCGCACCTTCACCGTCACGCTCGTCACGCCCGGAACCCACTCTCTGACGGCCACCGACACCACAACCCCGTCAATCACCGGCACCCAGGCGGGGATCGTGGTCAATCCGGACAGTACCCAGTCGATCCTCATCGTCAACGGCCTCGGCGACGACACGACCGCGGACGGTGTGCTCACGCTGCGGGAGGCGCTGGCGGTGGTGAACGGCACACTGGGGCGCGTCCTGACGGCGGGCGAGCAGGCCCAGGTCACCGGCATCCGCGGGACGAACGACACCATCCAGGTCGCGCTGCCGGCCGGGCCGCAGACCATCACGCTGACCGGCGGCCCGCTCGCCATCCTTCGTCCGGTGTTCGTCCAGGGCCCCGGGGCGGCCACCCTGACCATCAGCGGCGATAACCGCGACCGAGTTCTCGTCGTCGGCCGCATCTTCACCCGGGATCTGAGCCTCGTGGCCGCCGTGAGCGGGCTAACAATCGCCGGCGGGAGCGCCGTCGCCGCGGGTAAGAATTACGGCGCCGGCCTGCTCAACTTCGGCACTCTGACGGTCAGCAACGTCGCGTTCGTCGGCAACGCCGCCGGGTCCAGCGGCGGCGGGGCCATCTACAACGTCGGCGCCCTCACCGTGACCAACGCCACCTTCACCGGCAACTCTGTCGCGGGCGGCTCGGGCGCCGCGATCAACAACATCAGCTCCGGGACGGCGCTGGTGACCAGCTCGACGTTCCAGGGCAACACCGCCACCGCGGGCGGCTCGGGCGGCGCCGTCGCCAGTTCCGGGCAGATGACGGTCAGCAGCAGCACCTTCACCGGCAACAGCGCCGCCTCCAGCGGCGGCGCCATCACCAACCGCGGGACGGGGACGCTGACGGTCAACGGCACCACCCTGGCCGACAACGTCTCCGGGTCCGACGGCGGCGGGATCCACAACGACGGCACACTGACCGTACACAGCAGCACCCTGGCGAACAACACCGCCAGCTCCGAGGGCGGCGGCATCGACAGCGCCGGTACGATCCTGGAGGTGACCAACTCCACGATTTACGGCAACAGCGCCGGGTCGCGGGGCGGCGGGATCAACAGCGCCGGGGCCATCCAGATCCTGAGTTCTACCCTGACCGCCAACCGCGTGGTTGCGGACTCCGGCGTCGGCGGGGGGCTCCGCGCCGTTACTCCGGCGAAGCTGTTCAACACCATCGTGGCCGGCAACTTCCGCGGGGCGGCGCCGGGCACGACGGCCAGCGACATCGCCGGGGCGACGGACGCGACGAGCGCGTTCAACCTGATCGGGACCGGCGGCGGCGGCGGGTTGGCGAACGGGGTGAACGGCAATCAGGTCGGGGTGAGCGCGCCCGGACTGGGCACCCTGGCGGACAATGGTGGCCCGACGCAGACGGTCGCCCTGCTGTCCGGCAGCCCCGCCATCGACCGGGGCGGGAATGCGCACGTTACCGCCATCCCGACCGACCAGCGCGGGTTCCTTCGGATCGTCAACGGAACGGTGGACATCGGCGCGTTCGAGGCGGCGGGCGGTGGCCCTCCGGTCCCCTGACACCTCTTGTACGGGATCGCCTCGAACTTTCTTCTGGCCGCTTGCGGCCTGGCGAGCAGGAGTCCGCCAGGCCGCAAGCGGCAGGAAGAACCGCCTGGCAGAGAAACGCTGGGCGCGACGGAGAGGCGCGGCGATAATGACCGGATGAACTACATCGACGCACACGTTCACGTCTGGACACCCGACCTCGCCCACTACCCGCTCGCGGCCGGCTTCCGGCGCGAGGACATGCAGCCGCCGTCGTTCACGCCCGAGGAGTTGTTCAAGCACATGCGCCCGGCCGGCGTGAACCGGGTCAACCTGATTCAGATGTCGTACTACGGTTTCGACAACCGCTACCTGCTCGACATGATTCAGCTCCACAAAGGGGTTTTTGTCGGGACGGCGGTCATCGACCCGCACGCCAGGGACGTGGCGCACGCGATGGCGGCCCTGGCGAAGCGTCGGATCCGGGCGTTCCGGATCCACCCGCGCCTGAGCCGCCAGCCGCCGGCGCGCTGGCTGGAGCCGGAGGGGTACGCCCGCATGTTCGCCCAGGGGGCCAAGACCAACCAGGCCATGAGCTGCCTGATCGACCCGGACGCTCTGCCCGAGCTGGACCGGATGTGCCGCCGGTTCCCCGACACCCCGGTCATCATCGACCACCTGTGCCGGATCGGGGCCGACGGGACCATCCGCGCGAAGGACGTCAAGGCGCTGTGCGCGCTGGCGGCCCACAAGCGCGTCCTGGTCAAGGTCGGCGCGTTCTATGCCCTCGGGCGCCGGCAGCCGCCATACGACGATCTGGCCGGGCTGATCCAGCAGGTTGTCCGGGCGTTCACACCGCAGCGCTGCCTGTGGGAGAGCGACTGCCCGTTCCAGGTACAGAAGCCGCACACCTACCAGGCGAGCATCGACCTGGTCCGCACGCGGCTCAAGTTCCTGACGGCCCAGGACCGGGACTGGCTGCTGCGGCGGACGGCGGAGGAGTTCTTCTTCGGCAAGGGGGAGTGAGGCGTGGCGACTGGGACGGTAACGGTCGAGTTCTTCGGCATCCCGCGCCAGCGCGCCGGCCGCGCCGAGATCGCGGTCGAGGCGGGGACGGTGGCGGAACTGCTCGCGCGGGTCGAGCGCGCGTGCCCGGGGCTGAGGGGATTGGTCGGGCCGGGCGGGCGGCTGGGGCCGCACTACCTGCTGTCGATCGAAGGTGGCCGCTTCGTGACCGACGAACAGGAACCGCTCGCGCCGGGGACGCACGTCCTGCTGCTCTCGGCGGACGCGGGCGGGTGAGAGGGGCAACCACATGGCGACGGCAGCCAATCGTTCCTCGCCGGCCCGGGTCGTCAAGCCGGCGCGGCGGAACCAGGACAGGGCCGAGATCCGGACGCGCATCCTGGCGGAGGTGAAGGAGGTGCGCATCCTCGACCCACTTTTCGCTCGGGCCTTCATCGAGGCACGACAGCAGCGTGACATCGACCAGTACGATGAGATGTGGGAAGGAGTCTACGTCGTGCCCCCCCTGGCGAACATCGACCACCAGGATCTGGCCCTGGATCTGGCGGTCATCCTGCACAGCGTGGTGAAACTGGAACGTCGCGGGCGAGTCGAGGCCGGGGCAAACGTGAGCGACCGGCGCGAGGGTTGGGAGGACAATTTTCGGGTTCCGGACGTCGTCGTGGTGCTGCACGACGGCCGAGCGGAGCACTGTGGGACACACTGGATGGGCGGCCCGGACTTCCTCATCGAGATCGAGAGCCGCAAGGGGGAAGCGCAGGAGAAGATCCCGTTTTACAGTAAACTGAAGGTGCGGGAACTGCTCATCATTCACCGCGACACCCGGGAGTTGCAACTCTACCGCCACAGCGGGCGCAAGCTGGGCGCGGTAAAGCCGTCCGCCCACGCGGGCGGCAAGTGGCTCGTGAGCCAGGTCGTCCCGCTGGCGTTCCGCTGCGGCGGGGCGGCGGAGAGCCCGGTCACCGAGGTGGCGCGCACCGACGGCCAGGCCGGGAGCTGGGCCGTGTAGAAGAGGCGATGTTCGGTTATCACGGGCGGTACCTGCGCATCGACCTGGCCAGCGGCGCGGCGACCGCCGTGCCGCTGCCGGAGGACGTGTTGCGCCGCTTCCTGGGCGGCGTCGGCCTCGGCACCTACCTGCTGCACCGCGCGGCGCCCGCGGGCGTCGATCCCCTGGCGGCCGCGGCCCCGCTGATCTTCAGCCTCAGCCCACTCGTCGGCACGTCTCTGACCACGTCGGCCAAGTTCGCCGTCGTCGCGAAATCGCCGCTGACGGACCGCCTCAACGACGCGCTCTCCTCGTCCCATTTCGCGATCGCCGCCAGGAAGACCGGGTTCGACGCCCTCGTGCTCGTCGGGGCGTGCGCGCGGCCGTCGGTTCTGGTGATCGATGACGGGCACGCGCGCGTCGAGCTCGCCGGGGAACTCTGGGGTCTGGCCACCCCCGACGCCAACGCCCGGCTGCGGGAGCGGCTCGGGCCGCGCTTCCACACCGCCGTCATCGGCCCGGCCGGCGAGAACCTCGTCCGGTACGCGACTATCAGCCACGAGAACCGCCACGCCGGCCGCGGCGGGCTCGGCGCCGTGCTGGGGTCGAAGCGGCTCAAGGCGGTCGCGGTCGCCGGGTCGAAACGGGTCGAGGTGGCGGACCCGGCCGCCGTCGTCGCCATCGCGAAGGATCTCTCGGAGCGCTCGTTCGGCCCGGCGACGGCCAAGTACCGTGAGCTGGGCACGGTCGTGAACCTGCTCACCTTCAACCGCCTGTCCGCCCTGCCGACCCGCAACTTTCAGCAGGGGACGTTTGCGCAGGCGGCCGCCCTCTCCGGCGAGGAGCTGAACGCCGGCCGGCGGGTGGCGCGGCGGTCGTGCGCCGCGTGTACCATCGGGTGCGAACACCTCTACGCGGCCGGCGGGACCGACGGCAACGGCGGCGCGGTGCGACTGGAGTACGAGAGTCTGTTCGCGCTCGGGCCGCTGTGCGGGGTGGGCGAGCCCGACGCGGTCCTGCAGGCGGCCCGCCTGTGCGACCGGCTAGGGCTGGACACGATCTCGGCCGGGGCCAGCATCGCGTTCGGCATGGAGTGCGCCGAGCGGGGGCTGCTGCGCGAGGATGAGCTGCGCTTTGGTAACGCGGCGAAGGTGCTCGATCTGCTCGGCCGGATCGCCCGGCGCGAGGGGCTGGGGAATCTGCTCGCTGAGGGGACGCGGCGGGCGGCGGCGGCGATCGGCGGCGAGGCGCCCGACTTCGCCCCCCACGTCAAGGGACTGGAACTGCCCGGCTACGAGCCGCGCGCGCTGCAGACGATGGCGCTGGGGTTCGCGGTCGGGAGCCGCGGCGCCGACCACAACCGCTCGGGCGCCTACGAGGTAGACTTCTCGACCCGCGCCGACCGCCTGCACGGCTCGCCGGACGCGGCCCGCCTGGCGGTCGAGACGGAAGACCGGGCGGCGCTGCTCGACTCGCTCATCCTGTGCAAGTTCCTGCGCGGGGTCTTCCCCGATCTGTTCGCGGAGGCGGCCGAAATGCTCAGCGCCGTCACCGGCTGGAACGTCACGCCCGGCGAGTTGCACACGACCACGCGGCGCATCGTGACCGCGAAGAAGCTGTACAACCTGCGCGAGGGGTGGACGGCCGCCGAGGACACGCTGCCGAAGCGGTTCCTGTCCGAGGGATTGCCGGTCGGCGCCTCCGGCCAGGCGGTCCTTCCGGCCGAGCGGTTGCGGGAGATGATCCAGGCGTACTACGCGGCCCGCGGCTGGGATCGGGACGGGGTGGTGCCCCGCGCCCGGGTCGAGGAGCTGGGGCTTGCTGACCTGGCGGGGTGAGGCGAAAGCGGGATCCGGGAGAACGAGCCGTGCAGAAGTTCACGCGACCCATCACGCGCGAGATCGAGTTGGCGGGCGAGCGGCTGGCTCTCGCACTGAGCGCCGACGGCATCTCAGTTCGCCCGGTCGGGTCGCGCGCCGCCCCGCGACAGATCAGCTGGGCCGCCGTCCTGTGTCACCTTTCCGGCCAGGCGAAGGAACCGGACCCGGAGCAACTTGCCGCCGCCGTCGCCGGCCTGAGGAAAGGAGGGGGAGCAAAGCCGGCGAGCAAGGCCGAGGCTGCCGAGCCGGACAGCGCCTCCCTGGCGCGGCTGGAGCGCTGGCTGGCGAAGCACCGGCCGCGCTTCCTCGCGAACCTGCGGCCGGGTGCCACCCCGATCGAGCTGGATGCCCTGCGGGCGCAGCTCGGCATGGAACTTCCCGAGGGACTCCGCACCCTGCTGGCGTGGCACAACGGTCAGGGTGAGGACCACGCCGGGCAGTTCGAGCAGGACTGGAGGCTCATGAGCGCCGACCAGATCGTCGCTGCGAAGCGAGAACTCGACCTGCAAGCGCCGGGGAATGGCGCGCGGACGGGCTGGGAGCCCAGCTGGATTCCTTGCCTCGACGACGACGCGGGCGATTACCTGTGCCTCGATACGAGCCTGCCGGGAGAGCCGGTGCGGGCCTTCTGGCTGGGGAACGCCGAGCACCCCATCGTTGCTCCTTCGCTGGCCGACTGGGTGAAGGACTTCGTCGAAGCGGTAGAGGCCGGCGCGTACCACGTGGAGCCCGAGCGTGGGACGTTCCTGCGGCGGCACAGCGGGGAGCGGTAGCAAGGCCAGCGACGGGCTGGTCCGCCGGCGCCGGTTACGGCACCTCGACCAGATGGGTGAGGGTGGCGCGGAGCTGGTTACGGGCGCGGTAGAGCAGGCTCTTGGCCGCCTTGGGGCTCATGTCCATCTCGGCCGCAATCTCGGCATAACTGCGATCCTGAAACTGGAACATCTCCAGGGCCGTTCGCTGGCGGCCGCCGAGACCGGAGACGGCGGACCGGACCACGCCGGCCAGTTCCGACCGTTCCAGCGGCTGAGACGGGGAGGCCGATCCGTCCACCAGGGTGCGCTCGCCCGTGGTATCGCGGTCCGGACCGTAGAGAGCGCTCAGCCGCACGCACGGGCGGCGGCGGCGTGACCGCAGGGCGTTGCGGGCGACGTTCCTGCTGATGTGAAAGAGCCAGGTCGCGAACTTGGCGCGCGGCTCGTAGCGCTGCCGCGATCGATACAGCCGCAGGAATACGTCCTGAGCCAGATCCTCCGCCTCCTGCCGGTCGCCCAGCCACCGCACAAACCGGCCGAACACCTTCGTCCAGTACTGCTCGACCAGTTCCGCGAACGCGCCCGGGTCGTCGCGCCGGACGCGGAGCATCAGGCCGATTTCGGGGTCGTGGCAGCGCGCCGCCTCCGCGACGCCGCTGGAACCCTTTGCCGGTGGGGCCGTGGCAAGCCGTGGCATTCTTCTTCTCCGGTGGTGACTCTGTCAAGCGCGGGACGGCGGCGCCGCCGGCAGGCGGACCTTGAATGTGCTGCCCTGTCCGACCGTGCTTTCGACGTCGATGCTGCCGCCCATCAGATCGACGTACCCCTTCACGATGGCGAGTCCCAGGCCCGTATGCATGCCCTCGGTCTGGCGCGAGGGATCGCTGCGATAGAAACGCTCGAAGATGCGTTGCCGTTGGCTCTCGGCGATGCCAATTCCGGTGTCCTTCACCTCGACGCGCACGTCGCCGTTATCTCGGGTGACGGCCAGGTCGATCGACCCGTCCGGCCGGTTGTACTCGATGGCGTTGTGGAGCAGATTCGTCACCACCTCGCGCAGCTTGTCCGGGTCGGCGCTCATGGCGGCCGGCTGGCCGTTGTGGACGCGCAGCTGCAACCCGCGTGCCTCGGCCAGCGGGCGGACGAGGGCGGCGCACTGCTCGGCCAGGGCGGCCACGTCCACCTCGCGCGGCCGCAGGTGATCGACGCCCGCGTCCAGGCGAGCCAGGGTCAGCAGACGCTCCACCAGGGCGTACATCTGCTGGCCGCTGGCCCGGCATTCCTGCAGAACCTCGCGATACTCCTCGGAGGAACGCGGCTTGCGCAGGGCGATGTCGAGGGTGGTTAACAGGGCGGCGAGCGGGGTGCGCAGGTCGTGGGAAATATCGGCCGCCGCCTGCTTGTCGCGCTCGAACGCGCGGCGCAACTGGTCCAGCGTCTGCGTCAGCCGGGCGACGATCGGCTGCAACTCGGTCGGCAGCCGGGCCTGGTCGATCGGCAGGCGGAAGTCCTTCTCGGAAACCTGGCTGACGGCCTCGGACAGGCGGTGGAGTGGCGCCAGTCCCAGCCGCACCAGCCAGTACCCGCCGGCCACGAGGGCGACAAACGCGCCCAGAGAGTTCCAGAACAGGCGGTGGCGCAGGTCGGAAAGCGACCCGTTCAGTTCGTCGCGCAGCTGAGCGCGGTCGCGGGCCAGGTTCTGGGCAAACTCCGCCAGTTGCTTGTCTCGGACGGCCGTCTCCTGGGCGTACTGGACGTAGAACACCGGCCTGTACCCCCCACGCAGCGGATACACTGTGCCCGGTTCCGGCAACGGCCAGCCCCGGAACGGTTCCTTGCCCCCCTTCGGACCGCGTGGCGGACCCTTGCCGCCCATCAGCGGACCCTTGCTGCCCGGCGGCAGACCCTTGCCGCCCATCGGCGGGCGCGGCGGGGCCGGCAGGGCCTTCAACCAGAGGGTGCGCGCGGCCTGGGCGCGGAAGGTCACCCGCCGGACCTTCCCGACCGTGCCGAGGTCGATCTCGTCAAAGTACGGAGCGGCGTCCGCGCGCTGGCGGGCGGCCTCGTCCAGGCGGAACACGATCTCCTCGTACTCCAGCGAGTCCGACTGCTCCATCATCTCCAGGGAGGCGGGCGGGCCTTTGACGACACGATAGGTTTGGAAGTAATGGCCCGGCTCGGCCGAGGGCGCAAAACCCTCGTCGTCGGGCGGGTACAGACGGATCGTAGGGGGGCGCTTCCAGTGGAGGTAGCTGGCGATCGGGTTGAGCGACCCGGCGACGGACAGGGTGGTTGTCAGGTGTCCCGTGCTGTGCGGGCCGTTGCCAAGGGCGCCGAGGATCGGCCCCCACTCCCAGAAGTTCACCCAGATCGCCCTGTTGGTGACGTTTTTGGCGTGGGCCAGCAGATCCGCGTCGAAGGCGTCGCGAGTCCGCTTGCAGTTCTCCTCGTACTTGGCCTGCCAAAACTCCAGGGTTTTGGCTTCCTTGCCCTTCAGCGCCTGCTCGGTGCTCTGGTAGCAGAACCAGGACACCCCGCCGAGCGCCGCCGCCAGCAGAACCAGGAAGTAGAGGATCAGTGACAGCCGGATGGAGCGCATGGCAATGGTCGAGAGACCTTCCGTTCGGTCACTCGTCTCCGCGGAGCATGTAGCCCTCGCCCCAGCGCGTCAGGATCAGCGGCGGGTTGAACCCGTTGTCGATCTTGCCGCGCAGGTAGCGGATGTAGACGTCCACGACGTTGGAGGTGTTCTCGTCGTGCTCGTCATAGAGGTGTTCCCAGATCATCGACCGTGTCACGACCTTGCCGCGGTGGAACGCCAGGAACTGCAGCAGGGCGTATTCCTTCGGCGTCAGCCGGATCGACTTGCCGGCCCGCTTGACGGTGCGGGCGGCGGTGTCGAGTTCCAGGTCGTGGACGCGCAGAACGGGATCCTTGACCTGGTGGCCGCGGCGGATGAGAGCCCGGAGGCGCGCCAGCAGCTCCTCCCACTGAAACGGCTTGGTAAGGTAGTCGTCGGCTCCGGAATCGAGACCCTTGACCTTGTCGTCCACGGCGCCGCGCGCGGTCAGGAGGAGGACGTGGGTGGTCATGCCGGCGCGGCGCCACTTGTGGAGCAGCGACAGACCGTCCTCCTTCGGCAGCATGATGTCCAGGATGATGACGTCGTAGCTGGCCGTGCGCGCCTTGTAGTCCGCCTCTTCGCCGTCAACGGCGACGTCCACCGCGAACCCTTCCTCTTCCAGGCCCTGTTTGATCGCCCGGACCATCGGTTTGTGGTCTTCGACGAGAAGTACCCGCATGTCCCATCCCCTTCTTCCGGGTGTTTGGCGGCCCGCTGTGGCGTTGCGTCCGCGCCTCAGCCCGCCGCCGTCTTCCAGCCGTCGGCCGCCTCCTTCACGCTCGGCCACGGGTGGGGCGATTTAACGCGGTTGTCGGCCGCGGGGGCGCAGGGGAAAGCGAGAGGCGCGGAGGTGATGGGGTACCGACGCACTCACCGCCGACGCGCTCTCGCAGATCCCGACCCGGCTGTCCTCGGTTGGCGGACCTCTCGTTTCGATGGAAAAGCAAAGTTAACGTAACACTCGTGCGATTAAAGGACTATTAAAGGGCGAACGGGTCGGTCGCCTGGCGCCGTGAAGGGACTCCGGCCGCGCCTCGCCCCTGTATAATACCGCTCCGTCCGGCCGCACGCCAACGAGCCGGCGCCGAGGGGGCGCGGGTCGCAGGCAGCGGGGGCAGCAGGAGTTGTGCCGTGGCCAAGGTTCTCCTCATCATCGGCGACGCCGCCGAGGTTCTCGACACCATGTACCCGCTGTTCCGCATCCGTGAGGACGGCCATCAGGTCGTCGTCGCCGGCCCGGAGAAGCGCGTCTACCATCTCGTCCAGCACGACACGCACCCGGACTGGGACATCACCGTCGAGTCGCCGGGGTACAGGCTCGCGGCCGACCTCGCGTTCCGGGACATCCGGCCGGACGAGTACGCCGGCATGGTCATCTCCGGCGGGCGGGCTCCGGAGTACCTGCGCTATGACGCGGATCTGCTGCGCCTCGTCCGCCACTTCTTCGACAGGGGGCTGCCGGTGGCGTCGGTCTGTCACGGGATCGAGATCGTCGCGGCGGCGGGCGTGATCGAGGGGCGCACCTGCACGACCGTCAAGAAGTGTCGCTTCGATGCCGAGTTCTCCGGCGGCAAGTACGTCGATCGCGAGGTGGTGGTGGACGGGAACCTGGTGACGGCTCGAACGTGGCACGACAACCCGGCGTTCATGCGCGAGTACCTGAAGTTGCTCAACTGCAGCCGCCGAACTCCGTAGGAGCCGGCTCCTGCAAGCCCGCGCCGCGAGTGCTTGCCGTTGCGCCCGGCGAAAATATAGTCAGCCGAGGTATCGTACCGCGTCTTGCCCCGGAGATCGATCATGGGCTTCAAGCAGACCGCGCAGCACCGCTTCGGCAAGGGCTCCTACCACCAGATCGGCCTGGTCCGCGGCCAGTTCGGCAACGTGGACATGAACCCGTGGGTGCAGTTCCTTCAGGACGTCGGGTTCGACGGCTGGGAGGAGGCGAGCTGGGAACTCGACCTCGACCGCTGCGGCACTGACGCGGACGCCGAGGGGTATGCGCAGGAGCGCGTCGCCCTGGCGCAGAAGCACGGTCTGGAGATCTTCACCGTCGCCACCCACCTGCAGGGACAGGCGCTCGGGGACGAGCCGAGCGCCAAGACGCTCCAGTTCACGCGCGGCGAGGCCCGCGCCGCCTACAAGACCTGGCGTGCCCGCAACAACCCGCCGCGCACCGACCCGTACCACGTCCCCGACGAGGTCGGCAAACTGATCCACCAGCAGTCGCAGAAGGATCTCATCGCCTGCGTCCGCCTGGCGCACTATCTCGGCAAGTTGCAGGACCGCAAGGTCGCGCTGCCCGGGTTCGTCGGCTCGCCCGCGCACTGCTGGAGCCACTTCTTCCTCTTCCCGCCGCTGCCGGGCAAGCTGGAAGGGTACGATATCCCGGACGCACGCCAGGTGAGTCTCGAATTGCTGGTCGAGCGGTTCGGGCCGGTGTGGGACGCCTGCAAGCGCTACGGCGTGACGTTCGACCTGGAGTGCCATCCGAGCGAGCGGGCGATGGGCGACCTCGAATCGGCAAGCGACTACCTCAACTTCATGAACAGGGCCGGCTACGAGGGCGTGGTCGGGTTCAACCTCGACGGGTCGCACCTGGAGTGGCAGGGCGTCTCGGTGGTGCAGTTCATCCGCGAGTTCGGGAACTACATCCACTGCGCCCACATCAAGGGCGTGCAGGTGGTCCGCGAGCACACGCGCGCTGGGCTGCTCGGCGGCCACCGGCCGATGGGCCACCCGCTCAACGGCTGGAACTTCGTGACGGCCGGCAGCGCACGCGACGCGAACAGCATCGAGGAAATCATGATCGAGCTGAACCGGGTCGGATATGACGGCGCGGTCAGCATCGAGTGGGAGGACAACGACGCCGAGCAGCACGCCGGAGCGAAGGCGGCCCTCGCCAACGTTCGTCGCGGCGACCTGCCGCCGAGCGGGATGCGCCACGACGAGATGTTGAAGGCGTAGCTCCCAGGCACCTTCAACAGCCTGAAGGAAAGGTTAAAAGCCCACGGGTGGCGTCCCGTGGGCTTTAACTCTTCCGGTGAATCAGCGCCGGCCGGCACCGGGGAAGAGTTTGCCGTCGCTCCGGAGAGCCTGGCGCAGCCCCTCCGGCGTGGACCGGATCTGGAAGCTGACCCAGTTCCGCGGCGCACCTTCTGACTCCTGCCCGGCCTCCGGGGCGGCTGCTTCCGCGACTTTCAGCGTACCGCCGCCGGGCAGGGATTGCCCTTCCAGAAAGGTTCGCAGATCCCTCGCCGCGGCCGCATCGGTGCAGGCCAGGTCGCCGAACAGCGTCATCTCATCTCCGAACCGCAACCCCAGAGCGCAGGCATGCACCTTCGCGAACCGTTTGCCGGCGTCCTTGTCGCCGCGCGCCACCGGGAGGATCGCAGCCAGCATCGGCCCCGGCACCGACCGGCCCGCCACCCACACCGGCGTGCCCGGCCGCAGCCGCTTCTGGAGAACGTGGCGAATGTCCGCGTGGAACCCGTTCAGCCTTCGGCGCGGTTCCAGCGGCAGCGCCTCTTTCACCTCCTTGAACCGCGTCCCGTCCCACCACAGCGCGACCACCAGCATGCGCGGCTCCACGCACCACAGGGCGCCCTGGCCGAGCGGCCCGATTCGCAGCGGGTAGAGCCAGCGGTCGCG